>CAYPZP010000148.1:0-8237 GCA_964415285.1 uncultured Halomonas sp.
AGCAACTGTTCCAGCGAATCCTTGGCGGCGTTCGGAAAGTCCCGCGACTTCTGGATGTCCTTGACGGTCACCAGGCCACGCAATTCGAATTGGTCGTTGACCACCAGCACCTTCTCGATCCGGTGCCGATGCAGCAGCTCGAGGATTTCGTCCTGGCTGGCGCCCTCCTCGACCGTGACCAGGTCGTCCTTGCGCGTCATGATGTTGCGGACCGGATCGTCGAGCTTGCGCTCGAAGCGCATATCGCGGCTGGTGACGATGCCGACCAGCTCGTCGCGGTCGACTACGGGCACGCCGGAAATGTTGTGCCGCCGGGTGATTTCCAGCACCTCGCGGATGGTCGTCTGCGGATCGACCGTGACCGGATCCTTGATCACACCGGTCTCGTATTTCTTCACCACCCGGACCTCGCGGGCCTGCTGCTCGATCGTCATGTTCTTGTGCAGCACGCCGACGCCGCCGGCCTGCGCCATCGCGATCGCCAGCCGTGCCTCGGTGACGGTATCCATGGCCGAGGACATCAGCGGGATATTGATCGCGAGGTCGCGGGTCACGCGCGTTCGCAGATCCACATCGCGCGGCAGCACGTCGGAGTGCGCCGGTACCAGCGAAACATCGTCGAACGTCAGGGCTTCCTCGATCAGTCGCATGGCAACGCTCCGGCAGGTAAATCCTGCAATTATAGCGCGTCTATCGACCTTCAGCCAGCACGATCGGCTATTCCCGCCCTGCACCGGTTCGACGGCGCGAATCCCGCGTTCGCTTTTGCCGGATTGCGCGCCTACAATTGAGGCGCCCGAGAACCCGAGAGCCTCCATGTCCGACAACCCGGCGGCTGCAGCCGCACCCCGTTTCCGCGTGCCGCATACGCTGGCGCTGATGTTCATGATGATGATCGTCGCGCTGATCCTGACCTGGATCCTGCCGGCCGGCGAGTTCGACACCGTCGTCAACGAGTCCGGTCGAGAGGTCGTGGTGCCCGGCACCTACGACATGCTGGAAGATGCCGAAACGCTGTCGCCCTGGTCGTTGTTCACCGCAGTGCCGCGGGCCATGGCCGATGCTCAGGGCATCATTTTTTTCGTGCTCATCATCGGCGGCGCGCTGCGCGTGATCCGCGAAACCGGCGCGATCGATGCGTTTCTGGGGCGCGCGATCGACCGATTCAGTCACAACTCGGCGCTGCTGATCTTCTTCGGCGTGTTCATTTTCGCCGCGGCGTCGGCGACGCTGGGCATGGCCGAGGAATACATCCCGTTTGCCGGCATCCTGATCGCGGTGTGCGTGGCGATGCGCATGGACACGGTGGCGGCCATCGGCATCATGGTCGTCGGCTACGGGGTCGGCTACGGCGCCACGATCATGAACCCGTTCACGCTGCTGATCGCGCAGGACGTCGCCGAGCTTCAGCCGGCCTCCGGCTGGCAATACCGCGCGGCACTGTTCGTGCCGTTCCTGGCCATCGGCGTTCATCACGTGTGGTCCTATGCGCGCAAGGTGCAGCACGATCCGACCGCCAGCCTGGTCCACGGCGTCGACGAAGCCCAGCCGCCGCCGCAGTCGGAACAACTCCCGCTGACCGTGCGCCGGATCGCGGTGCTGGCGGTCACGCTCGCGGCGCTGGGCCTGCTGGTCTACGGCATCACGGCCCACGGCTGGTACCTGGTCGAGCTGGGCGCGATGTTCATCGCGCTGTCGATCGTCGTTGGCGTCATCGCGCGCTTCGGCATGGACCGAACCGCCGTCACCTTCAGCAACGGCGCCGCCGAACTCGCCGGCACGGCGGTCCTGATCGGCTTTGCCCGGGCGATCGCGCTGCTGCTGGAAGACGGCCAGGTGCTGCATACCATCGTCAATGCAATGGCCGCGCCACTGATCGACCTGCCGGCCGAACTCTCGGCCGTCGGCATGCTCGGCATCCAGAGCGTCATGAACATCTTCGTCTCCAGCGGATCCGGCCAGGCCTACCTGACCATGCCGCTGATGGCGCCGATCGGCGACCTGGTCGGCGTCGAGCGCCAGGTTTCGGTGCTGGCCTACCAGTTCGGCGACGGCTTCATGAACATGATCGTGCCGACCAATCCGGTACTGATGGGCATTCTGGGACTGGCCGGCATCCCCTATGCACGCTGGTTCCGATTCATCCTGCCGCTGATCCTGAAGTTACTGGCCATGGCCGCGCTGGCAATGGTGGTGGCGGTCTGGATCGGGTACCAGTAGAAAGTCGCTTGCGGGCGACTTCTCGAACGCGACTCTAGGGAACCTCTGAACAAGCCTACGCGGACGCGACGGCGCCTCTGCGGGAGGCTCCGGCTCGGCTAGGGCGAGCGCGGTTTGGTTGTTCCAAATAAGCGAGCCCAGACGTGCCGGAGACCCCGCAAAGGCTCGTCCCATCCGGGTTTCGCCGGAGAAGCCGCAGATCGTGCGTGCCGCGACGAGTGACAGTAGCCGTAGCTACGGCTGAGTCGCGTCGCGTGCGAGATGCGGCTTCTCCGACTGAAACGCGCTCCGCATAGACTTGTTCAGAGTTTCCCTGGGCCTGGCTCTGCCGCGTGAAGCATGCTCGCTGCTGTTTCGGATCGAACAAGCAAGGCTCGGCTTTCGATGAGCGGCATCGGCGTTCGGTACTCGGGCAGTGCCCCGGCTCGTTCCGACTGCCGGGTCCACAGGTTTCTTGAATCCTTGGTGAAGCCGGGGCAGCACCGATGTGTGCGGTGGTTCGGAGAAAAGCGCTCGAGCGAAGGCAGTCTTCTCCCACGCGGTCTCCGTAGCACGGAGTGGGTCCCGGGCTCCATCCTGTTCAATTGGCAGCCGTAGCCCCGACTCCGTGGCAGATCGGCATTCTGTCGCCTCGGGCCTTCTTCGAAAGCGCCCCACCGTGCCGTTTGCTTGAAAAAAGCGCTTTTGGGTACTTTTCAGGCGATTGTCATGACCCTCGTCATGACCATCTTGAAAAGTACCTCGCCAGAAAGCGGGCGCAGCCCGCGTGGCGAAACCGACTTTGACTTTCGATTTCGCCTTTGATTCTGACTCTGAATAGCCACATCGAAGCGAAGTGGTTCGTCGCGAACATCAAAGTCAACGGCGTTTCGCCCGCAAGCGCGAAGCGCGGGGTGCACCCGATCAACCCCCGCCAACGAGAAAAGCCCGGCTCGGGCCGGGCTTTTCTTGACGGGCGTGTTTGCAAAAAACCGCAAACACCGGCATGAATCCGCCGCAAGCTATCGATCGTCAGTAGGCTCAGGCGTCTCGAAGCCATCTTCGAACAGCAACTCGCTGCCGCAGGCTTCGACCCGGACGTCGTCGATGGTCCAGCCCTCGCGGTCGCCGATCGTGCCGTCGGTTCCAAGCCGGAAGCGGAACTGCACTTCCTGGTCGGCGAAACTCGACAGGTCGACGACGTAGTCCTCGTAGCCACGCGGATCGCCACACCAGGCGCTGCTGCCCGCCAGGGGATTGGGTCCAGTGGTGAAGTCGTTGACCGTGCCGTCATACTCACGGAACAAGACTTCGTTTTCCAGCTGGGTCCAGTTGGTACCCCCGTCGGTCGAAATCTCGAGCAGCGCACCGTCCCAGCACGCGGTGGTGCCGTCATTCTCGATTCGCTGGAAATTCTGGAATCTCAGAGTGAGCGGGAGCACCGAATTGTTCGGCAACGCAATGGCGGGCGAGACCAGCCGCTGATCGCTGATGCTATCGACATTCTCGGCGTTCCATGCGGTTGCCCCACTGAACGGGTTGACGGTCGTCTGCTGCCAGGTATTCTGGGTACTTCCGTCGCCCAGCGTCCAGCCGTTGGGACCGTTTTCCATGTCGTCTTCGAACACGGTCAGTGTCGCGAGCTCGATCGGACAATCGCCCGGAGCCGGCTGCGTGCCGAAACTGAAGACGCTGCTCTCCGGAGCATCGCCACAGAAATTGGTCGGCGTCACCCGCCAGAAATACTCCGTCGAGGTCGAGAGCGGAGTCGCCGGCTGGAACGATGTACCGTCCACGGTCTCGCTGATCACGATGTTGCTGAACGATGCGTCGGTCGCAACCTCGATCAGATAGCTTTCCACCTGCGTCGACGCCGACCAGCTGAAGGTCGGGGTCGTCGAAACGTTCTCCTCCATATCGGTCGGCGCGAGCAGACTCGACGTCGAAGGCACCGCATCGAACACGCTCACCAGCAGATCGACGGACTTGGGATCGGTCGCCGCGGCCGTTCCCTCGATGGTCACCGTGTAATCGCCGGGCGCGGTCGTATCGGAGACGGTCAACGAAGCAGTGGAGGTTGCAGGCGGGTCCGACGGCAGTGCCGATGGCGGGGAAATGGTGCCGCCGAAGCCGGCCGGCAGCGCCGGATTGAACGCCAGTGAGACCTCATTCACGAAACCGTTGACGCTGCCCACAGACAAGGTCACGTCATCGAGCGGATCGGGACCGCTGACGATGCAGGCCTGCTGATCCAGATTGTCACCGCTCAGCAGAAACGTCGGCTCCCCGCAGGCGTCGAAGCGGAACGATGCGATCCGTGTCGCCGCCGTCGGCTGGGTCACCGAACTGCCGTAGTTCGACGTGAACCAGAAGGTGCAGCCATCGACCGGGTCGACGCTCATCGAGGAATAGTCGCCCCAGCGCGTGGAGGTCGTATGGTTCCCGCTACCGGCGACGATGGTCGTCTCCGGTTGATCCAGCGTGCCCAGCGGCGCACCGACGGTGCGGCCCGAGTAGGTCAGGCTCGGAAAGATATCGGTGTCGTTGGACAGGTTGAAGCCGATGGCGATGTTGCCGGTTTCGTCGATCGCGCTGGCCGCCATCCACCGATGATCGACGCTGCCGCCGGGGATGTCCGGCGCGAAATCGCCTTCCTGGTGCAACGTCCAGCTACCGCCCGCGCCACCGGTGCGGCGCAACTCGAACCAGCGCACGCCGCCCTGGTCGGCGCCGCTGATGTCGGTGGTCAGATTCCCGACGAGGGACTCGTGCGTGCCGAAATTACGGTATTTCGGCAGGTTCATCACGACTTCCCGCAGCGGGTCCAGCGTAACCGATGTGTTCGGCTGCGGAAAACATGCAAACGCCAGCAAGCCGCATTGATCGGAATCGATTTCGGCGATTTCGATATCGATCGGACCGACCAGCGAAGAATTGGCCGGTGTATCCCAGTCGACATCGAACTCCCAAATCTGGAGCCGATCCGCGACCGGGTCGTTACTGCCCGGAGAATGCACTTCGTCGTCGAAATGTCGTATGAAGATGCCCGGCGAGCCGTTCGGTGGCGCGGCCAGTCCATCGTGATCCACCGGCGGAATCATCGCGAACCCGAACCCGGCCGGGTCGGAGATCGTGAAACGCTGCTGAGTCGCCGGCAGTCCGGCCAGCATGCTGGCACGATCGAAAGCGTAGAGCGCTGACGTGGTTTCGTTGGTTCCGACGTAATAAGCGTCCGACCAGACGCCGTACTTGGGATAGTCGGGAAAGCTCGGCGCGGTGAAATCGTAGGCGGCCCAGCCGCCCGTAATCGGGTCGTTGCTCTGCGCAACGTAAACGCACATCCGGTTGCCGGAGCTGGAAAATTCGGTAAACACCCAGCGCCCGGCCAGTTCGTCGTAGAGCATGATGGGATCGCCGAACCCGCCGTCGCACGGCGTGCCGGACCCGCCCGGGATCAGACTGGCCAGCGTCAGCGGACCGGCCACGATCGAGCCGTCGGTCTTGTCGTGGAAGGTGTAGGAGGTGCCGCCCGCGCCGTTCACGGCCTGGACGAAAAAGTCGGGTCCCACCTCGCCGTTCGGGTCGTGCGGGTTGGAACCGGTGTTCAGGCCTTCGATGTTGACCAGCGGAACCTGAAAGCCGTCCGCGCCGCGGATTGCCGCACGCGCCTGGCGTTCGAGCAGCTCGGTCGCGCGCACCGGCGGATTGACCGGCACCGGATCGGAAATGGCCGGCTCGCCTCTGCGGCGCGGAATGACGCGAATCGGATCGCCGGGTTTCCACGGCTGCACGACGGGCAGCGTTCGCAAGTCGACCTCGATGAGGACCGGCTCGACCAACGCGACGAAATCCGCGCCCCGCTTGACCGGCACGCCGTCGGCGCGAATCAACTCCTCGGACTTGGCGAATTGATAGTCCACCACGCTGGCCTGTCCGGCACCGAACGCCAGCACAAACGCGACCGCAGCCGTTGCGGAAAAGCGGCTTGAACGCTTTACCAGTTTGCTCTTTATCATGCTCTCTCCCTGATCATGGAACGTACTCGGCGCGCAGGCCAGCGCTGGTCACCGTCGCGCTTTCTGCCAGATGGGCTTCGTGAATCTCGATCGCGCTCCCGGACTTCAAGCGCACCTGATTGGTCCCGGGTCGAGTGCCGGGGTGGTTTCCTGTGTAGCGTTCGTCTCGCTGGGTCAGCGGGTACGCGGAATAGACCTGCTGGGTTCCCTCGGCCACCAGCTCGAAGCTGGCCGGTGTTGGAAGAAACGCGACGACGACGCCGGCCTCCGAGCTCGCATCGAGCGAGTCCCAGTGCGTATACATCGGACGAACCTCGATCCGCCCCGATGCGCTGCGAGCGTGAATCGGGCCGTCGTTGATGATCTTGATCGGGCCGGATTCGGTACGCACGCGAATGGGGTTGGCAATCTTCTTGGCCTTCACCAGGCCATCGCGCGCATCCAGCAGCAACGGGTGTCCCGAGGGCACGAACACGGCCAGGTCAACGCGACCGGTGAGTTCGGGTTCGCGCCGGGCCTCGGGAAACTCCACCACGAGTTCGGCAATTCCATCGACCACTCGCTGGCGAAATGTCGGCGGCGCCGGCGGATCGGAACCGATTCGCTGGATCGCGACCTTGGCCTCGAACAGGCTGCCGCCCGGGCGCGACCTCAACTCGATGTTACCCCAGTGGTTGACGATTCGAATGGGCTGGAGCGTGGCCAGCTTGTCGCTCTGAAGCGTGGCGAGTTCGATTTCGACGGGGGGATTCGTCGCACGCTGCGATGCTTCCGGCGCGCGTGGGTCGAACGGCTCGTTGGCGACAGGATCGGCAGCACACCCCGCAAGCAACAACGCAAGGATGCAGGTTCCTGCCTGCAGCGTCGGGAACGTGAAATTCTTCAAAGCGGCGCGGAGTTCGGAGTCAAGCGCGATAGTGCCACACGCACGATCACACTTGCAATCCAAACGGTCGGCGGGCGCACCCTTGCGGAACGGCAGGTCAGTCCACGTACAACGAACTGACCGACTCGCCTTCGGCCATGCGCCGGATCGTTTCGGCCAGCATCTGCGCCACCGAAAGCTGGCGGATTCGCCCGCAGTCGCGCGCCGCCTGGCTCAATGGAATGGTGTCGGTGACGACGATCTCGTCGAGTCGCGACTCGACGATGTTGTCGATCGCGCCGCCGGAGAGAATCGGGTGAACGCAGTAGGCGACGACGCGCCGGGCACCGGCATCTTTCAGCGCGCCGGCGCCCGCGCACAGCGTACCGGCCGTGTCGATCATGTCGTCGACCAGCACGCAGGTCTTGTCCTCGACGTCGCCGATCAGGTTCATCACCGTTGCTTCGTTCGCGCGCGGGCGGCGTTTGTCGATGATCGCCAGCTCCGCATCGAGGCGCTTGGCGATCGCGCGCGCCCGGACCACGCCACCGACATCGGGCGAGACCACGATCATGTTGTCGTCGCCGTAGTGCTTCCAGATATCGGCCAGCGTCAGCGGCGAGGCGTAGACATTGTCGACCGGGACATCGAAGAATCCCTGGATCTGGTCGGCGTGCAGATCCACGGTCACGACGCGATCGGTGCCGACCACGCCGATCATCTTCGCCGCAACCTTGGCGGTGATCGGCACCCGGGTCGAGCGCGGACGGCGATCCTGGCGTGCATAGCCGAAGTAAGGCAGGATCGCGGTCACGCGTCCGGCCGATGCGCGCTTGAGCGCGTCGACCATGACCAGCAGCTCCATGAAGTTCTCGGCCGCCGGCTGGCAGGTCGGCTGGATCACGAACACGTCGCGCGCACGGACGTTCTCGACGATCTCGACCATGACTTCGCCGTCGCTGAAGCGACCGACATTCGCCTTGCCCATCGGCACGCCGACGTGACCGGCGATCGCGTGAGCGAGTTCCGGATTGGCGTTTCCGGAGAAGATCATCAACGAAGGTGTGCTCACCGGCGCGATCCCGTGTTCGAAACTCGGAAGTGGCTGGGACGGCAGGACTCGAACCTGCGAATGCGGGGATCAAAACCCCGTGCCT
>CAYPZP010000149.1:0-8219 GCA_964415285.1 uncultured Halomonas sp.
TGGCCGGCGGCCTGGCAATGGGGCGTGCTGGGCGTCATCTGGGTCATCGGCGTGCTGATCGCGCTGTTGCCTGCCTGGATGGTGTACCGTCGCACGCTGGCCGATGGCATGCAGGTGCGCCAGTAGCATGCTGCGGAACCAAGCTTCGGCCCAGGGCTCGAAGCAACAGGACTCATGAACCGAATGTTGAGACAGTTGATGCGCAAACCGATCCGGATCTTCTCCGTGGTGCTGATGGCCTTGGCCTGCGTCGCCGCATGGGCCGACTATCGCGATCTCGAATGGCTGGAACTGATGCCCGAAGAGGAGGCCGAGGCCTGGCTCAGGGACCAGGAGGGCGTCGACCACTCCGCCGGCATGCCGATCAACACCTTCCAGTCCGACCTCACGGTGCCCGACCTCGACGGCCAGCAGGTGCGCCTGCCCGGATTCGTCGTGCCGGTCGAAACCACCGAAGACGGCCGCCTGGTCGAGTTTTTCCTGGTGCCGTACTTCGGTGCCTGCATCCACGTCCCCCCGCCGCCGCAGAACCAGATCGTCTACGGGCGGCTCGAAGAGCCGATCGATATGGTCAACATCTGGGACGCATTCTGGATGGAGGGCAAGCTGAACATCGAGGACGTCAGCAACGAGACGGCCGATGCGGCGTATACGATGGATGTGGATCGGTTGGTGTTGTATTGATCGGGTCTTTTTTGATCTGATTTGATGTCGGGATCGATTCGCGGCGAGAGTGCCTCTCCGGTGAGGGATTCACGTTCCAAGGTGAACAACGATCTGGCGCTCGCTGCGTCGAGTGGGTCCGGGCCTGGGTGGTGATTCCGGAAAGCCGTTTCGCCGCTCGCTGCGCGAGCTATCGCGACCTCCTTTTGAGGCCTCAAAAGGAGGAAAAACCGATCGTGCGGGCGAATCAGCCTAGTGGCCCACACGGGCGGTACCCTGCGGTGCTCATCTTTGCCGGCGGCCGGAGAACTCGCCCCGGTCGCCTGCGCTCCCTGCGCTCAGACACCTCCGGCCCGATTGTCATGACAAGCTCCGGCAAAGACTCCGCTCCTCGGCTGCTTCGACGCAGAAGGGAGATGGAGTCCGGTGGCGTGCCGTGGCTGACTCGTCAACGGCTGTTAGAGCTTCGGCACAGCGCCTGGACCAATCTGCAATCTGCCTCGGAGCCGCCGAGAAGCGCAGGGGCGGGCGGATCAAGGCGCGAAGGTGTCTGAGCGCAGAGAGCGCAAGCGACCGGAGCGAGTTCTTCGCGCCCCGCCCGAACCGAGCATCGCAGGGAACCCGGCGAAGCCGGGCGGGGACGCGGCACGAGGAGTTTTGGTTACTTTTGATCCCACAAAAGTAACTCGCATCAGCTCGCCCAGCGAGCGGCGAAATCGCTTTTTCGGAATCAAAAAAATGCCTGCATCAGTCGGCGAAGCCGCTGCAGGGAATTGCTGTTCGATCGGCCCGATCGCTGCGCCCACGACGCAACGCTTCCACCTGAGTCATTATCCTACGCCCAGATTCCAACACATGGAACCCAGATGCGACTCACTGCAAAACTCCTCCTGGCGACCTTGCTGGCCGCCCCGATCGCGGCGCCCGCCCAGGAAGGCGAGCTCGACGCGATGATGCAGGCGATCAGCGGCAACGCCGGTGAGCCGGCCGGCCGCGACGTGAACTATTTCGAAGCCGACCCGGCGACCACCGGGTATCTGGCGGTGCCGGAAGGCGACGGGCCGTTCCCGGCCGTGATCCTGATCCACGAGTGGAACGGGCTGGTCGATCGAGTGCGCCAGACCGCCGATGCGTTCGCCGAGACCGGCTACGTCGCGCTGGCGGCCGACCTCTACAGCGGTCGCACCGGTTCGAACCGGGACGAGAACATCGCGCTGGTTCGCGAGGTGCGGGCCGACGAGGAGACGATGATCGCCAACCTGCAGGCCGCCGTCGAATGGATGGAGAGCAACACGGATTCGACCGGCCGGGTTGCCGCGATCGGCTGGTGCTTCGGCGGTGGCATCGCGCTGTCCTATGCGCTCGGCAGCGACGATCACGAGGGCACGGCGATCTTCTACGGCTCGCTGATCGACGATCCCGAGCAGATGAAGCATATCGGTCACGAGGTCTACGGCACGTTCGCGGCCAACGACCGCGGCATTCCGGTCGAGGAGGTCGAGGCGTTCGTCGCGGCCATGCGCGAGGCCGGTCTCGAGAACGACGTGCACATCTACGACAACGTCAACCACGGCTTCTGGCTGCACGTCGATCGCGACCCGGAAAACAATGCCCCGGCTGCCGAGCACGCCTGGGAACGTCTGCAGCGCTATCTGCAGCGCGTCCTGTAGTCGGGCAGCGTGCACGGGTAGGCCGTTCGGCACATTTCGTTGTCGGCAAGGGCGGCGTATGCTTGTACGCCGACTCGACCGAGCAACCCTGAGGAGATTCCCCGCATGCGCCATGTCCTGATTTCGCTGCTGGCCGTCGGCCTGGCCGGCGCGCTCGCCGCGCAGAGCGCGCCGACCCGGATGCTTTCCCAGCCCGACCTGTCCGACGACCACCTGGTGTTCGTCTATGCCGGCGACCTGTGGCTGGCCGATCGCGACGGCTCGAATCCGCGCCGGCTGACCAGCGACGCGGCCGAGGAGAATACGCCGATCTTTTCGCCGGACGGTAGCAGGATCGCCTACCGTGCCGAGTACGGCGGCAACACCGACGTCTACGTCATCGACGTCGCCGGCGGCCAGCCGACGCGTCTGACCTGGCACCCGCGCGCCGATACGCCCGTCGACTGGGCGCCGGACGGCAGCGCGGTCGCGTTCGAGTCCGACCGCGAGACCGACCACGGCCGCTCCGGCCAGCTCTACCACGCGTCACTGAGCGGCGGTCTGCCGGTCAAGCAGATGGAAGCGCGCTTCTTCCGTGGCGCCTACGACGACGATGCCAGTCATCTGGCCTACATCGATCACGCCTCGGGCTACGGCGGGCTGTTCGGCGGCGGTTCGGGCTGGAAGGGCTACCGCGGCGGCACGACGCCGTCGATCCGGGTGATGGACCTGGCCGAGCAGGAATTCATCAGCGTGCCCGGCGAGCGCGTCAACGATTTCAATATCTTCTGGCTCGAAGGCCAGGTCTATTTCCTCTCCGATCGCGACGACAAGGACTTCAACCTGTTCCGGTTCGACCCGGATTCCCGCCGCATCGACAAGCTGACCGACGAGTCCGAATGGGACGTGCTGTCGGCGGCCGGACACGGCGGAGAGATCGTCTACGCCGCCGGTGGCGTGCTGAAGCGACTCGACCCGGCCTCGGGCGAAACGACCCAGCTCGACATTCGCCTGAATCCCGACCTGCCGCAGCTGCGTCCGGGCTGGGATTCGGTGGCCGGCAACATCCAGTACCTTGGTATCTCGCCGAACGGCAAACGCGCGGTCGTCACCGCGCGCGGCGAAGTGTTCACGGTGCCGGCCGACAAGGGCTCGACGCGCAACCTGAGCAATACGCCGGGCCAGCGCGAATACACCGCGATGTGGTCGCCCGACGGTAGCCAGGTCGCCTGGATTCGCGAGGCGATGGACGGCCAGACCCTGGTGGTTTCCGACCAGACCGGCATGGGCGAGACGCGGAGCTACGAACTGGGGCCGGACTTCTACAGCCTGCAGGCCTGGCACGCCGACACCGGTCGCATCGTCGTGACCGACAACCATCTGCAGCTGCACGCGATTTCGCTGGAAAACGGCGAGATCAACACGATCGCAAAGAACACGCGTCGTTCCGGTTTCGACGTCGCATTCTCGCCCGACGGGCGCTGGCTGGCCTACAACTTCGAGCAGGCGAATTACCACGCTGACCTGGCCGTGCACGACTTCGACAGCGGAGAGACTCGAATCGTCACCAACGGCATGGCCGACGTTGCATCGCCGGCCTTCGACCCGAAGGGCCAGTATCTGTACTTCGCCGCATCGACCAACTCCGGCCCGCTGCAGGTCGGTCTGAATATGACCAGCCAGGAGCGCCCCTACCGTGCCGGCCTGTACGCCGCCGTGCTGGCTGCCGACGGTGAGTCGCCGCTGGCGCCCGAGACCGGCGACGAGCCGGCCGAGGACGAGGAGTCGGATGATAACGGCGACAAGGACGACGACAACGGCAAGGACGAAGACGACGCCAAGCCTGTGGTGAAGATCGACTTCGACGGCTTGGATCGCCGTATCGTCGGCCTGCCGGCCGCCGAGGGCAACTACAGCTCGCTGCAGGTCGCCGCCGACGGCAGCTTGTTCTACATCGAATCGCCGCAGTCGGGTGCCACCAACGAGCCGCCGGGCGAGTCTGGTGCCGGCGAGCGCGAGCTCAAGCGCTTCGACTTCGAAGAGCGCGAGGCGAGCACCGTGCGTCGCGGCGTCACCGCGTTCGTCATTGCCGCCAACGGCAAGAAGATGCTGCTGCAGCAGGGCGGCAACGGCCTGGCGATCGCCGAGGTCGGCGAAGAGATCAAGCCCGAATCGCTCGATCTCGGCGGGCTGCGCATGTACATCGACCCTAGAGTCGAATGGGTCCAGATCTTCGACGAGGCCTGGCGCATGCAGCAGCAGTATTTCTATGCCGACAACCTGCACGGCATCGATTGGCAGGCGGTCTACGATCAGTACCGCCCGCTGGTCGACCACATCGGCCGCCGCGAGGATCTGAACGCGCTGATGGTGCAGATGATCGCCGAGCTGCAGGTCGGTCACAACAACGTCGGCGGCGGCGATGTCCATCGCGCCAACGGCGTCACCGCCGGGCTGCTGGGCGTGAATTTCGAGATCGACGACGGTCGCTACCGGCTGGCGAAAGTCTACTCCGGCGAGTCCTGGAACCCGTTCCTGAGAGGCCCATTGACCGAGCCGGGTAACGAGGCGCGGGAGGGCGAGTACATCCTCGCGATCAACGGCGAATCGTTGACTGCCGACGACAACATCTTCCGGATGCTCGAGGGTACCGAGGACAAGCAGGTCACGCTGTCGGTCGGCCCGCGCGCCGACGGCCGCGACGCGCGCGATATCGTGGTCACGCCCACCGGCTCGGAGAACGCGCTCAGGCTCTGGAACTGGATCGAGACCAATCGGCAGGCCGTGGCTGAGGCGACCGACGGCCGGGTCGGCTACATCTACCTGCCCAACACCGCCGGCGCCGGCTACACGTTCTTCAACCGGATGTTCTTCAACCAGATCGACAAGGAAGCGATGATCATCGACGAGCGCGCCAACGGCGGCGGCCAGGCGGCCAACTACATCGTCGAAGTGCTCTCGCGCCGCCACCTTTCGTCGTGGAAGGATCGCGACGGCATGCCGTACAACACGCCGGCCGGGGCGCTGCACGGGCCCAAGGCCATGCTGATCGACCAGGACGCCGGCTCCGGCGGCGATTACCTGCCCTACACCTTCCGCCACTTAGGAATAGGCAAGCTCATCGGCACCCGCACCTGGGGCGGCCTGATCGGCATCTCGGCCAACCCGCAGCTGGTCGACGGCGGCTTCATGACCGTGCCGTTCTTCCGCTTCGTCGACGCCGACGGCAACTGGACCATCGAGAACGAGGGCGTGGCTCCGGACATCGAGGTCGAGCTGGATCCGATCGCCACCAACAACGGCCGAGATACCCAGCTCGAGCGTGCCATCCAGCAGGTGCTGACGGAGCTGGAGAGCTACCAGTCGCCCGTGCCGCCGATCCCGCCGCTGCCGACCGAACTGGGCCGCTGACCGGCACTCGCTCGCACAAGCACAACTTCAACGCCCCGGTCTTCCGGGGCGTTTTTCTTTCTCGACTCATCCGGCAACACCGACAGCGATACGGACCTGGTCCGCTTGTTCGCTGACGGGTTCGAGAGCGAAGAGCCCTGAGGGAAGGCCTGTAAAAGATGCCGGCGCGCGATGTCGCGTGGCCGGTATCTGCGTGACGCGCTTCCGTGCCGATGATCCGGTTGACCGTCGAATCGCGCAGTACAGGTACCAGGTGCGATTCACGAGGGTTCTTCGCCATGAGCGATGCAGGCCGACATGCTGTACATGTGTGCGAGAGCGGGCTCGAGCGGCGACCGCTTTCGGTGGCGGTGGCAACCGTCATGCGAAAGGTTCATGATCGACGCGGCGTCGGACGAGCGGCGCGCTGTGCCGGGAGTCTTTGCGGGATCACCCGGTGTGGCTTGGTGATTCCAAATAAGCGAGTCGAAACGCGCCAGGTGGCCCGCAAAGGCCCGTCCCGACAGGGTTTCGCCGGAGAAGCCGCAGATCGCACGCGACGTGACTCGGCCGTAGCGACGGCTACTGTCGCTCGCCACGGCACGCACGATCTGCGGCTTCTCCGACTGAAACGCGCTCCGCGCAGACTTGTTCGGAGGCTCCTTAGCCTGCCGATGAAACGAACGTCTGCCATGCCCATCACCACGAACCCGTTGCGCTTTGCGCTCCTGGGGATTTGGCTGGCCGCGTCGGCCCAGGCACAGGTCATCGAGCGGGTCAGCGTGAGCAGCACCGGTGAAGCGGGCAACAACATCAGCCAGAGTGCGGCGCTTTCCAGCGATGGCCGCTTCGTTGCGTTCACTTCCGTGGCCTTCAACCTCGTGGCGCAGGACAACAACGGCCGGCGCGACATCTTCGTGCACGATCGGCAAACCGATCAGACCGAACGGATCAGCATCACTGCAGCGGGCGTGCAGTCCAACGCCGACGCCTTCGGGGCCCGAATCTCGGGCGACGGAAACTCGGTGAGTTTCCATTCCGAAGCCAGCAACCTGGTCGCAGGCGGCGGAGACACCAACGGAGTCTCCGATGTGTTTTTGAAGAATCGATCGACGGGCGCGCTCGAGCGGATCAGCCTCGGCGTCGGTGGTGTCGAAGGCAATTCATTCAGCTCCAACCTGGGCCTGAGCGCCGATGCGCAGTGGGCGACGCTTCGTTCGGGTGCCGACAATCTCGTCGCCGGCGACAACAACGATTTCGACGATATCTTCCTGGTCGAGCTCGCAACGGGAAGCGTGGAACGCATCAACGTGGCGACAGATGGCACCGAAGCCAACAACTTTTCGTTCGGTGGCATCGTCGCAAACGATGCCCAGGAGATCCTGTTTTCGAGCCTGGCAACCACCATGGTGGCCGGAGATACCAATAACCGCATCGATGTCTTCGTGCGCGATCGCTCGGTGCCGGAAACGCGTCGCGTCGTGTTTGCGCCGGGCGGCGGCCAACTCAACGACCAGGCGCGTCTGAGTGACGCTACCCCCGACGGGCGATTCGTCCTGTTCGTCAGCAACGCGATCGTGTTCGATCCCTCGGACACCAACGGCGGCTTCGATCTGTTCGTTCTCGATCGCGATAGCGGGATGGTCGAAGCCGTCAGCGTTGCGACCAGCGGGTCGTTCGGCAATTTCGCGACCTCGGCTGGCAGGATTTCTGCGACGGGCCGCTATGTCGTTTTCAGCAGTGATGCATCCAATCTGGTCACTGGGGATACCAACGGCAGAACGGATATCTTCCTGCGCGATCGATTCCGCGCCGAGACCGTTCGACTGAGCGTCAGCGCCGAGGGAGTGCAGGGCGATTTCAACAGCACCGCCCCGGCAATCTCCGCCGACGGCCGCTTTGTGGCGTTCCAGTCGCTGTCGACGACGCTGGTGCCGAACGATGACGAGTCCGAGACCGACGTGTTCGTTGCGGAGAATCCGCTCTGGAATGCGCCGCCAGAGGCGCGCGACGATCTGTTCGTGGTGCCCGAGGACGGCCCACTGAGCGGCAACGTGCTGGACGCCAACGGCGACGGCGCCGACAGCGATTCCGACGGCGGCACGCTCGGCGTGCTCGATCCGGGCCAGTTCGCCGCCACCGGCCTGGGCGGCGAGGTCGATCTCCAGCCTTCCGGAGATTTCACCTACACGCCCCCGCCCGGGCAGCTCGGGGTCGATACCTTTACCTACGCCGTCGGCGACGGGCAGGGTGACAGCGACACCGCGACCGTGACGGTGGAGATCGTGCCCGCCGCCGACCTGGTCATCGAAAAGACCTCCGGTAGCTTCTTCGTCCAACCCGGCGGCCCGGTGAGTTACACGATCGTGGTCTCCAACCCGGGTCCGAGCGACGTCACCCAGGCGACGGTCATCGACGTGCCGCCGGCGCGGTTGGGCGACATGACGTGGAGCTGCGCCGCGGACCCGGGCGCGGCCTGCGCGCCGAACGGCACCATCGAGATCAACGAACTGGTCA
>CAYPZP010000150.1:0-8115 GCA_964415285.1 uncultured Halomonas sp.
AAGGAAGCCAACGACGGCAAGGCCACCATGCAGATCGACGGGATGCACTGCGCGTCGTGCGTGGATCGCGTGGAACGCGAGCTTGGCAGAACCCGCGGTGTGATCGACGCGCGGGTCAATCTGGCCAGCGGCCAGGCCCGGCTGCGGATGCTGGAGGGGCAGCCGCTGCAGCCCGCGATCGACGCGGTGGCGCGCGCGGGCTACGACGCGGAGCTGCGAGCCGGAGACGTCGATGGCGCCATCGATCGGGAACAACGCGAACGCCGTTCGCTGCGCGACCGGTTGCTGCTGGCCGCCGCCCTGACGATGCCGGTGTTCATCGCCGAAATGGGTGCCCACGTGATTCCGGCGTTCGGTTCCTGGCTCGACGCCGGCATCGGGCGCTCGAACCTCAACTGGGTTCTGCTGGCGCTGGCCTCGGCGGTGCAGTTCGGGCCCGGGCTGCTGTTCTATCGCCACGGGTTGCCGCCGCTGCTGCGCGGCGCACCGGACATGAATTCACTGGTGATGCTCGGGAGCAGCGCCGCCTGGGGCTATTCGGCGCTGGTGACGGTGGCGCCCGGGATCTTCCCGGAAGGGACCGCCAACGTGTATTTCGAGGCCTCCAGCGTGATCATCACGCTGATCCTCGTCGGTCGCTGGCTGGAGGCCATCGCGCGCGGCCGCACTTCGAGCGCGATTCGCGAGTTGATGCAATTGGCACCGGACACCGCCCGGATCGAGCGCAACGGCGAGTTCGTCGAGGTGCCGGTGTCCGGGATCGACGCCGGGGACGTGCTCCAGGTGCGGCCCGGTGCCCGCGTTCCGGTCGACGGCACGCTGCTGGACGGACACTCGTGGGTCGATGAGTCGATGATCTCGGGGGAGCCGGAGCCGGTGGAGAAGGGGCGCGGCGACGAAGTCGTGGGCGGGACGCTGAACCAGAGCGGGGTGTTTCGGATGCGCGCCGATGCCGTCGGCGCCGATACGGTGCTGTCGCAGATCGTTTCGATGGTCGAGCAGGCGCAGGGCAGTAAGCTGCCGGTACAGGCGCTGGTCGATCGCGTCACGCGCTACTTCGTGCCGGCGGTCATGGCCGCCGCGGTGCTGACGCTGGCCGGCTGGCTGGTTTTCGGCCCGGAGCCTGCGCTGAGCCTCGCGCTGGTCGCCGCGGTTTCGGTGCTGATCATCGCCTGCCCCTGCGCCATGGGCCTGGCTACGCCGGTGTCGATCATGGTCGGCATGGGGCAGGCGGCGAAATATGGCGTGCTCTTTCGTCGCGGCGACGCACTGCAGACGCTCAGAGACGTCGACGTGGTCGCGTTCGACAAGACCGGGACGCTGACCGAGGGCCGTCCTCGCGTCACCGCCGTCTCGGCCGTGAACGGTTTCGACGACGACGAGGTCCTGCGCCTGGCCGCGGCGGTCGAACAGTCGTCGGAGCATCCGATCGCGAGGGCGATTTCGGAATACGCGGCCGAAGTGCTCGGTCGGCTGCCTGGCGCCGAAGATTTCGAGTCCGCGACCGGGCAGGGCGTGGCCGCGACCATCGGCTCGCATCGGGTTCGGGTGGGCGGTCCGCAGATGCTCGAGACGCTGAGCCTGACCGGGCGATTCGACGCCGATCCGGTAGAGCGCCGCCGACGTGAAGGGGCGAGCGTGGTGTTCGTCGTCATCGACGACCAGCCCGCCGGCACCATCGCGGTCGCCGATCCGGTCAAGGCCGATGCCCATGACGCGATCCGCTTCCTGCACGCGGCCGGAATCCGCTGCGTGATGATGACCGGGGACGCCGAGTCCACGGCTCGCGCGGTCGCCGACGGGCTCGGCATTGACGACGTGATCGCCGGCGTCCGGCCGGAAGGCAAGGTCGAGGCGCTCGAGGCGTTGCGCGAGCACGGCGACAAGGTGGCGATGGTCGGTGATGGCATCAACGACGCGCCGGTCCTTGCCGCCGCGGACGTGGGAATCGCGATCGGCACCGGAACCGATATCGCGATCGAGTCCGGCGACGTCGTCCTGATGTCCGGGAATCCGGCGCGCGTGGCCACGGCGCTTTCGATGTCGGCACGGGTGATGCGCAATATCGGGCAGAACCTGTTCTGGGCGTTCGGCTACAACGTGCTGCTGATACCGGTTGCCGCGGGTCTCCTGTATCCATTCAACGGCATGTTGCTGTCGCCGATGCTTGCGGCCGCGGCGATGTCGTTTTCCAGCCTGTTCGTGCTGGGCAATGCGTTGCGGCTGCGGCGCGATCAGGGCCACCATATCGGTTGATTCGATAGTTCGAATATGCTAGTTTGTACAATCGGCAGGAGGGCTGCCTGATCGAACGCCGGATCGCTCCAGGGGTACCCTGATCGTGTTGACCGCTTGGTCCGAACAGCAACTTGATTTCGAAGGGCTGCGGCTGACATGCCGCCAGTGCAGCCTGCAGGAACTGTGCCTTCCCGCCAGCCTTCGCGATCATGAACTGTCGCTGCTGGCGAGCATTCTCGGTCACTCGAACATTCAGCAGGGACAGCACATCTTCAACGCCGGCGACCGCTTCCAGTCGCTCTGCGTGGTCCGGTCGGGGGCGGTCAAGACCTGGGTCACCGGACTCAACGGCAGCATGCAGATCCTCGGTTTCCACTTCCCCGGGGAAATGCTCGGTTTCGACGGCCTCGCCGAGCGGCGTCACCACTGCACCGCGGAAGCCCTTTCCGGCACCGAGATCTGTCGGCTTCCCTATGGTCAGCTGGAGCGGGTCGCCACACGCATCCCGGCGCTGCAGAAGCAGCTCTTTCGGATCATGAGTCGCGAGTTCGTGCTCGACAACGAGCACCTCGTGATGATGGGATCGCGTCCGGCCGTCGAGCGCGTGGCGCTGTTCGTCCAGACCATGAGCCAGCGGCGCGGGCTGCTCGGCCACGACCGCACAATCATCGATCTCAGCATGTCCAGGGTCGACATCGGCAACTACCTTTCGCTGGCGACCGAAACCGTCAGCCGCCTGCTGGCCGAACTGGAACGGGAAGGCGTGATCGATCTCGACCGGCGCCACCTGCGCATCCGCGACCTGGACCGCCTGATCGAGATCTCGGGCGAGGACCTCGGTCTGCTTCACTATCCGGATTAGCCGCCCCGATCGCTCGGAGGTGGCGAGAACCTCGACCCGCACTGAGATCGTTGCACAGGGGCCGGGCACGGGGTGCCCGGCCTCGCGCGTCGGTCGGCGCATCAATCGAGTTCGAAACTGACCTTCATGTCGACGCGGTATTCGGCGATTTCGTCGCCTTCCACGACGACCTTCTGCTGGGCGACCCAGGCACCGCGAACGTTGTTCAGCGTTTCGCAGGCGCGACGGATGCCGTTGCGAATGGCGTGTTCGAAACTATCGGGAGAGGAAGCCGATAACTCGACGATCTTGACGACGCTCATGTTCTCCTCCTGGCCCCTGGAAAGGGCCGGTCGACGGTCACGACTCGATCTTGACTCGTCGTGCCCGGTGGGTTTGGCCTTTCGGAATGGTGATGTCCAGCACGCCCTTGTCGAAGCGAGCCTTGACGTCGCCTTCTTCGGCTGCGTCGGGAAGCGCGAGCCGACGGAAGAACGTGCCGCTGAAGCGTTCGACGCGATGCATGCCTTCGTCTTCCTTGCGGCGCTCCTCCGTGCGTTCGCCCTTGACCGTCAGCATGCCGTCTTCCAGCGTGACGTCAATCTGGTCGGGATCGACGCCGGGCAGGTCGGCGCGGACCCGGTATTCGTGTTCCCGCTCGCTGACATCAACGGCCGGACGCCAGTCCGTGGCCAGCATTTCCTCGTCGTCCGTGGACGGGAACGGCCAGCCGGCCGGTTCGAAAAGACGTGCAAGGTCGCTTTCGAATCGTCGAAGCGGCGAGCCGTGCGTCATCGCTCTGTGATGTGTTCTCATCGATACCTCCTTCGCATTGCGTTCCGTGTGGACGCAGAGCGAGCATAGGACGACCGCCCGGCGGGCGTCGTGATCTGGATCAGGGCTGCCCGGCGTGGTCGGTCGGTTCGGCCCGGTGTGGGCGCGTTCGGGAGGATTGACCCAAATCAAAACCCGCGGAGGGCGGGACGGTTAGTTTGGGCCCACAATCCAGTTGGAGACCGGCGATGCGGATCGTATTCATCCACCCCAAGTATCATTCCGGAGGCGCTGAGATCGCCGGTAGCTGGCCGCCTGCGTGGGTGGCCTATCTCACCGGTGCGCTGCGGGAAGCCGGTTACCACGACATCCATTTCATCGATGCGATGACCGACAACCTGTCGGAGGACGCAGTCCGCGAGCATCTCGAGGCGCTGCAGCCCGACATCGTCGGCGCGACCTCGATCACGCCATCGATCTATGTCGCCGAGCGCACCCTGCAGATCGCCAAGGAGGTCTCTCCCGACGTGATCACGGTACTCGGCGGTGTGCACGCGACCTTCATGTACAAGCAGGTGTTCAGCGAAGCGCCGTGGATCGACCTCATTGCGCGCGGCGAGGGCGAACGCGTCATTGTCGACATCGTCGATGCCGTCACCACCGGTCGGTGGGCCTCCGATCCCGGTTCGATCCAGGGTATCGCCTACCAGAACGGCGACGAGATCGTCGCGACGCCGGCCGCGCCGACGATCAAGGACCTCGACAGCATCACCGCCGACTGGGGCATCCTGGACTGGGACAAGTACATCTACATCCCGCTGAACAAGCGGGTTGCGATTCCCAACCTGGCACGGGGCTGCCCATTCACCTGCTCGTTCTGCTCGCAGTGGAAGTTCTGGCGCGATTACCGCGTGCGCGATCCGAAGCTGGTCGCCGACGAAATCGAGAACCTGGTCAATGAACACGGAGTCGGTTTCTTCATCCTGGCTGACGAGGAACCGACGATCAATCGCGCCAAGTTCGATGAATTCTGCGAGGAGTTGATCGCCCGGGGGTTGCCCGAAAGGGTGCAATGGGGCATGAATACGCGCGTCACCGACATTCTCAGGGACGAGCACAAGCTCGCGCGCTGGCGAGAAGCCGGCCTCGTGCATGTGTCGCTGGGTACCGAGGCCTCGGCGCAGCTCAAGCTCGACCGTTTCAACAAGGAAACCAAGGTCGAGGACAATCGGCGCGCGATCGAGTTGTTGAAGAAGAACGATATCTTCGTCGAGGCGCAGTTCATCGTCGGGCTGGATAACGAGACGCCCGAGACGCTGGAAGAAACCTATCGCTTCGCCCGCGAGTGGGATCCCGATCTCGCGAACTGGGCGATGTACACGCCTTGGCCCTTCACGCCGCTGTTCCAGGAACTCGGCGACAAGGTCGAGGTGTTCGATTTTTCCAAGTACAACTTCGTCACCCCGATCATGAAGCCCGAAGCGATGGAGCGCGGTGAACTACTGGACGGCGTGATGAAGAACTATCGCCGGTTCTACATGATCAAGGCGCTGTTCCATTACCCATGGCGCGGCACCGGGTATCGCAGGCGCTACCTGCTCGGCTGCCTCAAGGCGTTCCTGAAAGCGGGCGTGCAGCGCACCTTCTACGATCTCGGCCGCGTCGGATACTGGGGTCCGCAGACGAAGAAGAAGGTCGACTTCGGCTTCGACGCCAGCAAGTCCATCGCCAAGGCCCAGATGGACGACTGGGCCGTGGCCCGCGAACGCGCCGTCGAGCGCAAGAAGCAGCTGGCGCGTGAGCGGGCGCAGGGATCCGAGGCAACGACGATTCCGATCAGCGTCTGCGGTGGTGGTCCTGCAACCGGGGACGACTTCGAACAGCGCGTTGCCGATCTCGAGACCTGATCGGCCATGAGCGCCGGCGCCGGCGTTCATGATTCCGGTTCGGCCGCCAGGATCGGTCCCAACGCGATCACCCAGCTCCGGACCGTGCTGCTCGGAAGGCTGGGGCGGGCGGAAACCGAGGTGGTGTTTCGCGCTGCCGGGGTGCCGGATTATCTCGACCGCCCGCCGGAGTCGATGGTCGACGAGCGCGCTGTCGCGAGGCTCCACCGGCGTGTCCGTCTCGACTGCGCCTCCGCGCCGCATTTGCTCGAGGCAGCCGGCGACGCGACCGGTTGCTACATCCTCGCCAATCGCATTCCCGCGCCGGCCGTGCGTCTGTTGAAGTGGCTGCCCGCGGGTGCTGCTGCAGCGCTGCTGCAAAAGGCCATCCGGCGGCACGCCTGGACCTTCGCCGGTTCCGGAACATTCGAATTCGAAGGTCGACTGCGAGCCGGCACCCTGACCGCCGTCCTGCGCGACAACCCCGTAGTGGCCGGAGAATCCGGCGAACGCCCGTTGTGCGTCTGGCACGCCGCGGTTTTCCGGCGCTTGTTCCGGGAGCTGGTTGCGGGCTCGGCCGAGGTCGTCGAAACCGAGTGCTGCGCCGCCGGTGCCCGGGCGTGCCGGTTCGAAATCGGGACCCCGGGCTGAGTACACCCTGGTGTGTCCCGTCGTTCATCCTGCAACTTTCAGCGACTCGGAAAGCGCTCAAGCTTGCACGGCAGGGCCGCCGGTACGGCTGATGGCCTTTCCAGGAGCCCTGACGCCGCAGATCAGCGCTGGTTGTTTCGTTCGGGCGAGCCCTTCGGGCGTGCGGCTGAGTCGACATTGCCACGTTCCGACCCTTGTAAAGGGCTTGCCGTTGGGCCGCCGGTTGCGCCTTGCACTGTCGACCCGGTCACATTCTGAGCGTTGCCGCATGAACGACGGGGTACACTCGACCGGCGCCGGCCGCCGCTTCGCGACGCGTCAGGGCGACTTGTAGATCCGGCCGTCCTTCATCACGAACTCCACCCGTTCCAGGGATTCGATGTCCTCGACGGGATCGGCGGCGACGGCGATCAGGTCGGCGCGATAGCCCGGCGCGATGCGCCCGATCTCGCCTTCGAGTCCGAACAGCTCGGCATTGGTCAGCGTGGCGGCTTGAAGCGCCTGCAGCGCGCTCATGCCGAAACGGGTCATCCGCGAGAGTTGTTTCGCATTGTCGCCGTGCGGGTAGACGCCGGCATCGGTGCCGAATCCGATCGTGGCGCCGGCTTCCAGCGCGGCCGCGAAATTCTCGCGCTGCGTGGCGCCGGTCATCCGCTCCTTTTCCAGCGACTCGGGCAGGATGCCGGCGTCTTCTCCCGCCTCGAGGATGTACTCGGTGACGTAGATGTCCATGGACAGCACGGTGCCTTGCTCAACCGCCAGGCGAATGCCCTCGGCATCGATGAAGCTGGCGTGTTCGATCGAATCGACACCGGCGCGGATCGCGTTGAGAATTCCCTCGGTGCCGTGCGCATGCGAGGCCACCCTGCGACCGTGCATGTGGGCTTCGTCGACCAGGGCCGTCAACTCTTCCAGCGTGTACTGCGGTGCGCCGACCTGGGTGCCGCGCGACAGCACGCCGCCGCTCGAGCAGGTCTTGATCATGTCCACGCCGTACTTGACGTTCTGGCGCACGGCCCGGCGCGCAGCCCACGGCCCGTCGGCGACGCCCTCGCCGGTGGCCGCGAAACGCGGCGGCAGCAGGTTGTTGTCGGAGCAGTGGCCGCCGGTAATGCCGACCGGCGGTCCCGAGACGAGCATCCGCGGACCCGGAATGTCACCGGCGGCGATCGCGTCGCGCAGGGCGACATCGCTGAAACCTGGCGCCCCCACGTTGCGCACGGTGGTGAAACCGGCCATCAGCGTTGCCCGCGCATTGCGCGCCCCGGTCAGGGTCTGGCGCGGGAGCGAGTCGGCGAGACGGCGATAGCCGTGCTTGTCGTGGTCGCTGGTGAAGTGAACGTGGGCGTCGGTCAGCCCCGGCAGAACGGTCAGGTCCGAGAGATCCAACATCCGGGCGTTGCTCGGCGGATCGATTTCATCGGCGTCTCCAACCCGCACGATGCGACCGTCCTCGACCACGATCGCCTGGTCGGCTCGGCGTTCACCGGAGTCGATATCGAGCAGCTGTCCGGCGCGGACGTACAGCGTTTCCGCAGCGACCGGCGTGGTCATCAGGGTCATTACGAAGGCGATCAGGAGGGTGATCGGCAGAGCAGGGCGCATGGCGAATCCGTTTTGGTGATGGCAAGCGCATCAGAATAATCGCGATCGGCCGGCGAGTCCATCATTCGGGCCCGATGAACAGCTGGAGCGAGTCGGTTTCCCGCCGCGCGGCGATCCGGG
>CAYPZP010000151.1:0-8108 GCA_964415285.1 uncultured Halomonas sp.
TCGACGAAAGGATGTTGGCCTCGTCGTCGTTGGTCAGCGCGCAGTAGACGTCCATTTCGTCGATGCCTTCCTCGCGCAGCAAGTCCTCGTTGGCGCAATCGCCGACGAGCACGATCGAGGTATCGACCTGCTCGGCGATGTGCTCTGCTCGCCTGGGGTCGCGTTCGATGATCTTGACGTGCAGGTTGCGCTCCAGCCGGCGCGCCAGGGCCGCGCCGATATTGCCGCCGCCGGCCAGCATGACGCGGCGTGCCGGGCCCGAGGTCGAGCCGAAGGTCGCCATGACCTCGCGGATTTCCTGGGTCGGGGCGAGGAAGAACACCAGGTCGTCGACCTCGATGACCGTATCGCCTTCGGGAATGATGGCCTCGTCGTGGCGGAAGATGGCGGCGACGCGCGCGTCGACGCCGCCGGGCAATTCGTCCGGCAGGCTGGACAGCGCCCGGCCGACCAGCTTGCCTTCGCGAACGGCCCGGGTCGCGACCAGTTGGGCGCGGCCTTCGGCGAAGTCGAGCACCTGCAGCGCCCCGGGATACTCGATCAGCCGCTGGACGTGGTCGGTCACCAGTTTTTCCGGGCTGATCAGGTAGTCGATGGGCGCGTTTTCGCGCGTGAAAAGCTCGGGGTGGGCGAGGTAGTCGGCGGCGCGAATCCTGGCCACCTTGGTTGGCGTGTTGAACAACGAATAGGCCACCTGGCAGGCGACCATGTTGGTTTCGTCGGAGTTGGTCAGCGCGATCAGCAGTTCGGCGTCGTCGATGCCGGCGCGAATCAGCGTCTCCGGCCGCGATGCGTGGCCGTTGACGGTGCGGATGTCGAGTTTTTCCTGCAGTTCGCGCAGCCGGGCCGGGTCGGTGTCGACGACCGAAATGTCGTTTTCTTCGCGCGACAGCGAGTGGGCCATCCCGGACCCGACCTGGCCGGCGCCGAGGATGATGATCTTCATTCCTGTTCTTCCTGGACCTGCTTGGGGTCGATGCCGAGCTGCCGGAGCTTGCGGTACAGGTGGGTGCGCTCCATTTCGACGGCTTCGGCGAGTTGCCCGACACTGCCTTCGGTCCGGCGCAGCCGCGCGATCAGGTACTGGCGCTCGAATTCCTCGCGCGCCTCGCGCAGCGGCATTTCGAACAGCGGCGAGTGGGCGGCCGGTACGGAGCGGCCGAGATCCGATTCGACGCGCTGGAGGATCGGCGTGACCTCGGACGGGTCGACCGGCGTTTCAACGCCCTCCTGCAAAAGCAGCCGGAGGGCGTTGACGAGTTCCCTGAGATTGCCGGGCCAGTCGTGCTGGCGCAGCAGGTTCTGCACCGGCACCGGTACGGGCCGATAGCTCAGGCCCTCGCGGGACGGGAGGTATTCCGACAGGTGTCGGACCAACTCGGGAATATCTTCGCGCCGATCGCGCAGCGCCGGTACGTCGAGGCGATTGCCGGCGATGCGATGGAACAATGCGCTATCGAAGCGTCCGGACGCGGCGGCGCGATCCAGCCCCGGCGTCGCGATCGCGATCACGCGCAGCGTCCGCTCGGTTTGCGAGATGAGCCGGTCGAGTTCGGCGCGATCCTCGTCGCCGATCGAATCGAAGCCCTCGACGATCAGCGTCCAGGCCTTTTCGGGGGCTGCCTCGATCTCGGCCCGCACCGATGCGATTGCGCCGGCGCCGGGGCAGCACACGGCTTCCATGAGGTCGGCTTCCGAACCCCCCGCGCGGGTATGCACCCAGCGCGCGAGCGTGCTTCTGCCGGTGCCGGGTTCTCCGCTGATCAGCACGTGATCGGACGATCGGGCCACGGCATCGACCCTGGTGCGGATTCGGGCGATCGCATCGCTGCGGCCGATCGGTTCGAGTACTCCGGCTTTCCGAACGGCCCGGTCGCGATCGTCCGGCGTTGGTTGTGCATCGGCCAGCGCCTTGCGCACGGTGTTGAGCAACCGGGCCATCGAGACCGGTTTCTCGATGAAATCGCAGGCGCCGTATCGGGTTGCCTCGACGGCCGCCTCGACCGAGCCGTGCCCGGAGATCATGACCACGGGACACAGCGGCTGATCCTGCTCGCTCCACTCGCGCAGCAGGCTGATGCCGTCGCTGTCGGGCATCCATACATCCAGCAGCACGAGGTCGGGATCGGATTCGGCCCGCATTCGCCGGGCTTCTTCGGCGTTCGCCGCCAGGATCGGTTCGAAATCCTCATCGGCCAGAATCTCCCCGATCAACTCGCGGATATCCGGTTCGTCGTCAACGATCAGTACCGTGGCGGCCATGCGAACCCCGGGGCTCAGCCTTCGATTGGCGAAGGATAGCGCATTGGCAGCAGGATTCGGACCAGCGCCCCCCCAACAGGGGCGTTCTCGGCCACGATCCGGCCGCCGATCAGGTCGACGATTCGATGCACGATGGCCAGGCCCAGCCCGGTGCCGCGCGGCTTGGTGGTCGCGTAGGGTTCGAATACGCGCGGCAGGATGTCGGGTTCGAAACCCGGGCCGTCGTCTCGCAGTTCCAGCGCAATCCAGTCGCGCTCGTCGATTTCAACGCAGCGCGTGCCGATTTCGATCCGCGGCGATCCCTGCGGGTGCGCTTCGCGCGCATTGCGCACCAGGTTGTTGAGAACCTGCTGAAGCTGCCCGGCATCGCCCAGCGGTCGTGCCGGGCCGTGGCCGAGGTCCAGCGTGAAGCGGACGCCGGTGTCGCCGGCCGACCACAGGTCGACGATCCCCTGGATCAGCGGCTCCAGTTCCAGCGGTTCGACGCGTGTTCTGCCGGGCCGGGCGTAGTCGCCGAAAGCGTCGACCAGCCGCTGCAGCGCATCGACCTGGTTGATGATCGTCGCCGTTGCGCGCTCGACCAGCTTCGCCTGGTCCGGGTTGGCGCTGCCGGCGAGCCGGTACTGCATCCGTTCGGCGGCCAGCCGGATCGGCGTCAGCGGGTTCTTGACTTCGTGGGCCAGCCGGCGCGCCAGTTCGGCCCAGGCCGCCTGGCGCTGCGCCTGGTCGAGCATCGTGACGTCGTCGAACACGACCACATGCCCGCTGACGGCCTCCGGTCCGGGACCGGGCAGGGACGAGCCGCGGCACACCAGCGCCAGCGTGCTGTCGGCCCGCTCCAGCTTGACTTCCTGCCGCCAGGCCTCGTTGGCGCCGTCGATCCGGCCGGCCACGGCGCCGAACAACCCGGCCAGATCGGGCAACGCCGATTCAAGTTCGTCCAGCGTCCGGCCGTGGTGGGCTTCGAGATCGGTGCCGAGGATCTCCGATGCGCTGCGATTGCTTGCGCTCAACCGGCGCTCGCCGTCGAACGCGATCACGCCGGCCGACAGCCGGCTCAGCAGGGTCTCGAGATAGTGGCGCTGCGATTCGAGTTGCTGCTGGGTGCGATTGAGCTGGCTGGCCATGCTGTTGAACGATTCGACCAGGAAACCCAACTCGTCGTGACTGGCCACGTTCAGCGTTTCCGGGAACTCGCCCTGACGCATCAGTTCGGTTGCCTGGGCGAGGTCGCGGATCGGGCGCACCAGGCGGCGCGCCGCGTTGAATGCCAGCAGGATCGCCAGCAGCGCCGTGATGCCGAGCACCAGCGACAGGATGAGCACGAAGCTCTGCTGCAGTCGCTGGCGCAGGAAGGTGATGTTCTCATAGCGGAAATAGGCTTCTTCGATCCCGGTGGCGAGCACCGAGAAGTCGTCCGGCAACGGGAAGATGCCCTGCAGGATGCGTTGCGGCGCTGCGCCCAGCGGACTGTTCAGCGGCATCAGGACCCGGACCTGGAGGCCGTCCTCGTCGGGTTCGGCGGTGCTGAAGGGTTCGCCGCGCGTTGCCTGATTCAGGGCGAAGGCCGACGGCAGGTCGGCAACCATCTGCTGAGGATCAATATGCACCAGCGTCTCGACCCGGCCGGCGGTCGTCAGAACGCTGAGCTCCACGGGGCCGGACGATGAGACGCGCGAAAACAGATAGTCCAGAAGCTCGTCCTCGTCGGCACGCAGCGGAAGCGCGCCCGCGATCCGCTGCATCTGCGACTGTGCCTCGCGGGTCCTGAGGTCCAGGAACAGCTGGCCCATTTCGATGGAGTCGGCCAGCGCCGGCTCGGCGCCGGTGTCGAACCAGCCCTCGACGGTGTTATTGATGAACTCGATCGAGAACAGGTAAACGATCAACACCGGCGGCAGTGCCAGCGCGATGAACACACCGACCAGCCGTGCCCGCAAGCGAGCGCCGGGCTGCTGCGATCGCACGTCGCGAATCAGGCGCAGCAAGCGCATTGCGATGGCGGCCAGGAGCACCAGCAGCGCGATTCCGGTCAGCAGCAGGATCGCCAGGCTGGAGCTACCGAGCCGGCTGGATTCCTGCTCGACGCCGGCGACCAGCAGCAGGGCGACCAGCAGCAGCCCGCCGACCGCGGCCAGCGGCAGAACCCGCAGAACGCGGCTCAGGACGCTTCGATACGCCATGTTCGCCAGGCGCTTTTCATGCGCCACTGAGGAGAGAACAGCGATGGAAGATGCATCGGCGGCGGCAGTTCGGTGCGGTTGAATTCGGCGCGGACCTGAATCTGCCATCGGCCGCTGCGCGAGCGCTCGCGCGTCAGGCCGGTCTCGAGCGCGCGCGTCTGTTCCAGCGCGTCGAGCAGCAGCCAGCGTCGCGGAAAGACCTGCCGGCCGTCCTCGGTGTCGAGCTGCCATTGCTCG
Source organism: uncultured Halomonas sp. (assembly GCA_964415285.1). GTDB lineage: Bacteria > Pseudomonadota > Gammaproteobacteria > Xanthomonadales > Wenzhouxiangellaceae. The sequence goes on from CAYPZP010000151.1 coordinate 4,683, forward strand.
GTCAGCGGCAGGAAGCGGATGCGCAGCGGGTGGCGGCGCTTGTCGGTCATCAGCGCCACGGGTCCGATCCGTCGACTCACACGGGTGACGACATCGATGCGCAGATCGACACCGCGTTCCAGCGCCTCGATCATCGCTTCGGACGGTTCGAAGTCGACCCGGCTCTGGACCACCAGCCGGTCGCCGCGCCAGTCGATCGACGCGTCGAGGCCGAGACCGGCGTCGGCGGCGGGCCGGCTATTGCAACCGGCGCAAACCAGCATAGTAAAAGCCGTCGCGATCGAGGCTGCCCGGCAGAATCTGGTACCCGGGATCCATCGGGACAGGATCGATGAGATCGAGGTCGACGGCTTCGGCATCGGCGTGGTGGGCAATGAAGGCACGAATCTGCTCGCAATTTTCCGCCCGCAGTATCGAACAGCTGGCATAGACAAGCAATCCACCCGGTTCGAGCAGCGGCCAGACGGTCTGGAGGATTCGGCGCTGAACCGCGGTGGTTCGATCGACGTCGGTGGGCCGTCGAAGCCAGCGAACGTCGGGATGTCGGCGCATCACGCCGGTGGCCGAACACGGCGCATCGACGAGTATCCGGTCGAAGCGCGCCGCGCCGTCGAAGGCATCGGCGCGCGAGGCATCGCCCACGACGATGCGCCCGTTCAGCCCCAATCGACGGAAGTTGTCCTCGATGCGTGGAGCCCGGGCCGCGTCGCTGTCGATCGCGGTGAGCTCGACGTCGGCGCGCTCCAGAATGTGCGCGGCCTTGCCGCCGGGCGCGGCGCAGGCGTCGAGCACGCGCAGTCCGGCTCGCAGATCGAGGAGGTCGGCTGCCGCCTGCGCACCCGCGTCCTGGATGGAGAACAGTCCGTCGGTGAAACCGGGCAGGGCGGTGACCGCGGCGGATCGGTCCAGACGAAGCGCGTCCGGGAAGCGTTCGTCGAAGTGCGTATCGAGCCCCGCGTCCGATAACCGGTCACGAATCCCGGCGATATCGGAGCGCCGGCGATTGACGCGCAGCCAGGTCGGCGGGGGGCGATTTCCCGCCGCCGCGATGCTGCGCCAGTGACTCGGCCAGTCGGCGCGAATCCGATCCAGGAGCCAGTCGGGATAGCCGAGCCGGATCGACGGTTCATCGGGCAGGCGCTGCAACGCTTCGGCCCGTCGCTGATGATTGCGCAGCACGGCGTTGACCAGGCCGGCCAGGTGCGGGTGGCCGGCTGCGCGTGCCGCCGCCACGGTGGCGTGAACGATCGCCGCGGCCGGCTCGCGCCCCTCGATCAGCTGGTCCAGCGCGCCGATCAGCAGGAAGTGGATCGCGCGCGCTTTCTTCGGCAGCGGCTTTCGCAGGAGCCTGGACAGGCGCCACTCCAGTGCCGGCCGATCGCGCAGTACGCGGTTGCACAGGCGCCGAACCAGGGCGCGGTCGCGGCCCTCGGGAAGCTGCGCTTGGAGATCGGCGAGTGCGTCGGTCAGGCTGTGGCCCGAATCGAGCACGTCGGTCAGCGCGCGGGCCGCGATGCGGCGAGCGGCGGCGCCGGTTTCTCCGCCGGTCACGCCGGCTTCCGGCGCTTCACGGGCGCCAGTCCGGATGCGCGTTGAGCCATTGTTCGGCGGTGACGCGCTTGCGGCCGGGCGCCTGCAGCTCGAGAATCTCGAGGACCCCGCGACCGCAGGCCACGCGGATCGCACTGCGCCGGTTCGGGTCGCGAACCAGTTCGCCGGGCGGGGCGTCCGCCGGCGTGTCCTCGGGCCGCGCGGCGAATACACGCAGCGTTTGGCCGGCGAGTTCGCCGTGCGCGATCGGCCACGGATTGTAGGCGCGCACCTTGCGCGCCAGCTGCGCTGCGTCCTGGTTCCAGTCCAGCGCTGCATCGGCCTTTTCGATTCGCGGGGCGTGCGTGGCCAGCCGGTCGTCCTGCGGCTTCGGCGCCGGCAGGGTGCCGTCGGCGAGCCGTTCCAGCGCGTCGATCAGAAGCGGCGAGGCGAGTTCGGCAAGCCGGTCGTGCAGTTCGCCGGCGGTCTCTTCGGCACCGATCCCGGTTGCCGTGTGCAGGATCGTATCGCCGGTGTCCATCCCGGCGTCCATCTGCATCAGCGTCACGCCGGTGTGCGCATCGCCGGCCAGGATTGCCTGCTGGATCGGGCTCGCGCCGCGCCAGCGCGGCAACAGCGAGGCGTGAAGATTCCAGCAGCCGTGGCGCGGAATCCGAAGCACCGACTTCGGCAGCAGCAGGCCGTAGGCGGCGGTGATCATCAGGTCCGGCGCATATGCGCGCAGCGTCTCGACGGCGCGATCGTCGCGAAGCGTCGGCGGCTGGAGTACCTCGATGGCGGCCGCGACGGCCGTTCGCTTGACCGCGCCGAATGTCGTCCGCCGTCCGCGCCCGGCCGGCCGGTCAGGTTGCGTCAGTACGGCGACGGGACGCCGATGCTCGATCAGCGCGCGCAGGGAAGGGCACGCGAACTCGGGCGTGCCGGCGAAAATGATGCGCAGATCGCTCAAGGCGGGCTAGACGCGCTGATGCGCCGGCTCCCGCTGCTGCACACGCGCCTTCTTCAGGCGTTTTTCGATCATCCGCCGCTTGAGTGGCGACAGGTAGTCGACGAACACCTTGCCGTCCAGGTGGTCGATCTCGTGCTGGATGCACACGGCGAGCAGTCCGTCGGCGTCGATCTCGCGCGACGTGCCGTCGCGATCCAGCGCGCGCACGCGGATGCGCTCGGCGCGCTCGACCTCGGCGTATTCTCCCGGCACCGAAAGGCAGCCCTCTTCGCAGACCTGGGCGCCTTCGCGCTCGACGATCTCCGGGTTGATCAGGACCATCGGCTGGTTGCGTTCGGCGCTGATGTCCATGACCAGCATCCTCACGTCCCGGTTGACCTGCGTGGCGGCCAGTCCGATCCCGCTGGCGGCATACATGGTCTCGAGCATGTCGTCGGCCAATCGGCGCACGGAATCGTCGACCGTATCGAGGGGACGCGCCACGGTGCGCAGGCGCGGATCGGGGAATCGAAGTATCGTCAACTGCGTCATTTTGTGAACAATACGCAATAAGTGTGTGCAAGCACGCGCATTTTTCTTTCTGCGGGGTGGAAAATGCGCGCGTAATGGGTATGATAGCGCAGGCGGTGGAACAAGGCGGTCCACCGGCGGGGCGAACCAATGCGGGCCGCGTGTCACCGCGTTCCCGGGAGGTAGCAGATGAGAACGATTGCGACGATGGTACTGGGGCTGGGCCTGCTGTTGGCGATACCGCTGGCGGCGCAGGATGTCGAATTGCGCGACGATCACCCCGATGAATACGTGGTCCAGGAGGGCGATACGCTCTGGGACATTGCCGGGCGCTTCCTGACGCGTCCGTGGCAATGGCCTGCGATCTGGCAGGCCAATCCGCAGATCGATAACCCGCATCTCATCTATCCGGGCGA
>CAYPZP010000152.1:0-8068 GCA_964415285.1 uncultured Halomonas sp.
CGCGCGCGCGAAGAGCTGGTGGAACGCGTCTACGCCGAGCTCAAGCAGCTGGCCCGGGCAAGATTCTCCGGTGAACGCGCCGGGCATACGCTTCAGCCCACGGCGCTGGTGCACGAGACCTACCTGAAACTGGTGGAGGGCGATCAGGTGTCCTGGCAGGATCGGGTGCATTTCATCGCGGTCTCGGCGCGCATCATGCGCCAGATCCTGGTCGACAGCGGACGGCGTCGCAATGCGGCAAAGCGGCGGGGCGACCCCGGCGACGCGGTACTGCTGCAAACCGGTCGCGCCGACGAGGAATGCATAGACGTGCTCGCGCTGGACCAGGCGCTTGAACGACTGGATGCGCTCTCGCCGGACCAGGCGCGGGTCGTCGAACTTCGCTATTTCGGCGGGCTCAGCATCGAGGAAACCGCCGCGGCGATGGAAATATCGGTCGCCACGGTGAATCGCTACTGGCGCGCTGCGCGGGCCTGGCTGTACCTGCAATTGCATCCCGACCACGAAAGCTGACCGGGGAGGCCGCCGGTTCTTCGACGACCGCAGACACAGCCATTCATCGCCCGGTTTCTTTCACTGTTGCGATGGCACGAAGCTGGCCACTGCGACGGCCATCGTGTCGAACCCGGGCTCCAGGTTGCGCACGATGAACACGACCGGGGCGGGCAGGCTCAGGCCGCCCTCGGCGCCGTACACCGAAGTCAGTCCTTCCGGGTAGACCAGCTGGCGGCACGCGGGGCTGTTGTCGAGGATGCAGCCGCGCAGCACAGACTCCGGCACCGAGTTGGCTTCCTGCCATGCCGTGCCGATGGCGTCGGCGTTGTCGATCTGGGTCTGGATCGCATCATTGATCGAATTGAGATCCTTGGCATCCTCGGCGCTCGGCAGCCCATCAAGGGCGACGAGCACCGCGTCGATCAGCGTCGGCCCGACGATCGTGACGTGGTTGTTCTCGGCCAGCAGCGTGCTGAAGCCGGAGCCTTCGATGATCGAGTTGGGAATCTCGAACACGTGAATGGCCAGGCTGCCCCCGGTGACCGGTCCGACGATCGCACCGCCGTTGGCGAACTGCTGCAGCAGGTCGGCGGCGATGACCGTGGCCATGCTGCGCGCGACCTGGCTGAGGTAGGGCATGTAGAAATCGTTGATGATGTTCTGGCGGATCGAACTGGCGACCATCAGGCCGGGCAGTGAAAAACGCAGGGACCTGTCGGCGCCGTCCGGATCCGCATCATGGCCACGGACGCCCTCGGTGACCAGACCCTCATCGCGCAAAGCCTGTCGGATGGCGCGGATGTCGGCCTCGACCAGCCGCGGAACCCGGGTCCCCAGCAGCGCGACGATGACGCCGCCGGCATCGAGCACGCCATAGGTAGCGGGTTCGAGGTTCGCCAGCGCCGCGGCAACGTCGGCAAGCTGCTGGTTGAGTTGGTTGATCACCAGATCCGGCGCATTGCCTTCGGCCAGCACCTGCCCCAGCTGTTCGACCATGACCAGCAGGTCGATCGAGGCCTGCAGATACGCGGCATCGTCCGGACCGGGCGTGAACCCGGCGGCCTGGGCCACCGAGGGTCGCGGCGGCATGCCGCCTGCCGGTGCGATGGGCGAGATGGCGCGCAGGCGAGGCGCATCGATGGCCTCCAGCAGATCGGCCAGTGCCTGGTCCAGTGATGCGATCCCGGCGCTGTCACCGGTCTCGACGGCCTGGATCAACTGCCCGACAAGTCCCTCGTAGTGCTGCATCTGGGCAAAAAACTCGCTGTAGATGTCGGCACCCGCGCCGTCGCTGAGCGGCTGCGCCACCACCGCCTCGGCGGTCATCAGCTCGGCATCGAACGCGGCGGTAATCGCGAACGCTCCCTGGCTGTCGCCGAAGGTTGTTACGTCACTGCCGTCGAGCACGGGCGGCGTCCCCGCCATCGCGTTCGGCGCAATCTCGATGTCCAGTGTGACGGCAGGCTGCGGATCGACCGGCGCGCCGTCGACTTCGCGGATGCTGACGCCGACCGTTGCCGTGGAACCGGCCGGGATCACCGTCGGGCTGATGGTGATCACCGCTCGCGGGCCTCCGGAGACCAGCAGATCGACCTGAGAACCTGCAGCTGCGGCGGCGCCCGGGGGTGGGTCCTGGGACAGCACCGAATCGCGCGGCGCGGCATTGTTGACGAATTCGATCGCATCGGCGGCCAAGCCGGCCGCGTTCAGCGCGGCCACGGCGTCGTCGACGTTCAGCGCGATCAGGTCGGGCACGCTGACAGGCACCGGTCCGCGCGATATCTCGAGCTCGACCGCACCACCGGCCGGTGCCGTGCTGCCGGCCGGTGGATCCTGGCCGGCGACGATCCCGGCCGCGACGACATCGCTGAACACCTCGCGCAGGGGGTCGGGCGTCAGCGACTCGGCCGACAGCGCGGCAATCGCCTGGGCCTCGTTCAGGCCGGCGAGGTCGGGCACGGTGACCGATGAGGCGACCTCCAGCGTGAAGTTCTGGAAGCCCGACACGCCGACGGTGTCCGTGACTTCGATAACGATGGTGTGCGCGCCGAGGTCGGCGGCCGATGGCGTCCAGCTCAGCGTGCCGTCGGCGTCGATGGCCATCCCGGCCGGCGCTTCGGCCAGCGTCCAGACGAGCGATTCTCCCGGGTCGGTGTCGACCGCAAGTGGCGTGTAGCGATACTGGAAACCCGGCGAGGCCAGCAGCTTCGGCGTCGAAAGTATCCGGGGCGCGGCGTTGGGCGGCAGAATCCTGATCTCGACCTGCGCCGCGTTCGACGCGAATTCGCCGTCGCTGGCGCGGTAGCTGAACGAATCGGACTCTTCGACCCGCGATTCCGGCAGGCGCTGGTTGATCATCGACAGGTTCAGGCCCGGCTGCAGCCAATGCGGTCGTTCGCGTGCCGGAATGGTCAGGTCGTCGTTGACGTTGGTGACGTGATAGCGGTACTGGTTCCAGATCGAACGCATCGGCGGCCAGTCGTTGGCCGGGCTCTTCCATACGTTCACAAGCGGAGAGAATCCGAACGTGAACGGACCGGCGGTCACCATTTCCGACTGCCCGTCGGCGTCCACGTCGGCGAAGACCGGCAGCGTGTAGGGTTGCGGAGCGTTGGAGAAACCGTCGGTATCGAACACCAGTTTTTCGGTGCCGTCGCGGCCGTCCCAGATGCGCAGATCGCTGGCGGCATCCATCAGGATCACCTCGAGGAAGCCGTCGCCGTCCATGTCGAAGGCCGTCGCGCCGGCGGCCCCCCAGACGCCAACCGTTTTTTCCCATTGCACCGTGCCGTCTTCGCCGTTGATGACGCGGAGAATATCGGGGTCGACCGCGCGCAGTATTTCGACCGTACCGTCCAGATCGACATCGGCGACCGACAACGGCGCCCAGTCATTGGCGAGCGGCATCATATGTTCCCAGAGCAGCGTGCCGTCGTGGTTGAGAGCGACCAGATTGCCGCGCGCGTCGCCGGGGGCGGATGTATTGCCGCCCCGCACGCGCACCAGCTCCGGGTAGGGATCGTCGTCGAGGTTGACGGCGACGGGATAGTGGCTCTGCCTGTAATGCAGGAAACCGTCGGTGTTTTTCCAGATCAGCTCGCCGTTGTGGGACCACGCCACGTTGCCGACCACGACCTCCGGGTCGCCGTCGAGGTCCAGGTCGACGACCTCGAGCCGCGGATGCCCGCCGCCGACGATCGAGAGGCCGGGCTCTTCGACCCGATAAAGCATCCGGCCTTCGGCATCCCAGACCTGGTAGCCGGCCGGACTGCCGCTGTAAGGCACCAGTATTTCGGGCTGGCCGTCGCCGTCGAGGTCGGCCAGCGAAACCGCGGCATTGCTCATCTGGCGGCCGGCGATCAAGCCACCGGAGCTGGTGTCGTAGTACCGGAGCGGCATGGGTTCACTGATCCACTTCAGACCACCGTCGTGCTCGAGGGCAAACAGCTGTCGCCGCTGCGGTGGCGAGGCGTCCGGTTCGCCGCCGATAAAGATGAGCTCGGGCCGACCGTCGAGATCGATATCCCCGACCGCCGGAATCGAATTGTCCTGCAACTGCCGAGACAGAAACGAGGTCTGCCATTCTACTTGGCCGGTCGCGCCGTCAAACGCGTAGACCGTGGTCGAGAAGCTGCCGTTGTGGTTGACGATGATCTCGGCGGCGGGATCGTCGTCGAGGTTGGCGATCAGCGGCTGGTAGTTCGCGTTGCCGTTGACGGTGTTGAAGGCCCAAACGTTTTCGATGCCGATCGTGCCGGCCGGGTTGTCCGGCGTATATTCGAAACCGCCGTCGGCGTCCAGTGTGAGCGCACCGCGCTCCGGTCCGATTTCGAGCAGGGCCGACAGCGGGTCGTCGTTCGGATCGATGTCGTTGGCCAGCACGCCCGGCCCCGGTACGCTCAGCATGTCGCCGCGCTCGACGCGATAGCCTGCGTCGTCGACGGCCACCGGCGGGCGGTTGATGTCGACAAACACGTCGAAACCGGTGCTGTCGCTGAAACCCGACGGGTCGCGCACCTCGACCGTGACCAGGTGCGGTCCGAGCTGCTGGACCACCGGCGTCCAGGTGATCGCGCCGCTGGCCGGGTCGACGGTCATGCCGGTGGGACGTTCGAGTAGCGCAAACGTCAGATCGCTGTCGTCGGGGTCGCTGGCCGTGGCCTGTACGGTCATCAACACGCCCGGAATCGCCCCGCGGTCGGCGACCGGATCGATCATTGGCGGCTGGCCGTCGGCCACGTTCAGCGTGAAGGTTTCCGTGTCGAAGCGCCCGCCGGGATCGGTCACGCGCACGGTGATCGGCAGGCTGCCGGAATCGCCGGGTTGCGGCAGCCATTCGATCAGGCCGGTGACCAGGTCCACGCTCATGCCGACCGGTGCCGCGTCCAGCGTGAAGTCGAGGCTGTCTTTCGGGTCGGGGTCGCTGGCAACCGCCTGGAGCTGGAACAGGACACCGGTTTCAATCGACCGGTCGGCGATCGGCTGAATCAATGGTGCGGCCGAGTTGTCGATGGCCTCGACGCTGAAGTCCAGGCTGTTGGCCAGACCGGCCAGGTCCTCGACGCTTACGGTGATCGGGTGGGCGCTCGCCTGGGCCCGCGTCGGCGTCCAGCGGAGCAGCCCGGAGGCGGCATTGACGGTCATGCCGGGCGGGCCCTGGTCCAGCGACCAGGACAGGCCTGCCTGGTTTTCCGGGCTCGAGGTATCGATGTCGATCTCGAGCAGCGTCTGGGCGGCGACCGCCTGGTCGTCGACGGGCACGAATTGGGGCACGTTGCCCGTGCCTTCGAAGCTGTTGACGTACAGGATCTCACCATTGCCGGCCATGACCCTGGAGACGGCCAGAACGGCCAGCAGCACGACGAGTGTCTTTGTTGATTTGAAACGCATGATTTCAGTTCTCCCCCTGGGCACTGCCGAGCGCAGCGGCCAGCGGGTTGGGCACGCGGAACAGGTCGCGCGCGCCGTTGGTGTCGCCGGCCACCAGGTTGGTGGCATCGGATTCAAACGCAATCCAGTTGCCGTCACCCGAAATCGCGGGATTGGCGCTGCTGCCGTTTGCCGCCTCATTTGGCGTGCGACTGACCAGGGCGGTCGCGCCGCTGGTGCGGTCGTGAACGAAAATGTCGGCCCGGTCGTTGTCATCTCCGGCCACGAGGTTGGAAGCCAGCGAGCGGAACGCGACGAAGCGCCCGTCGTCGGAAATCGAGGCCTCCATGCTGTTGTTGTTGCCCTCGGCACCAGTGCTCGAAACGCTCACCCGCTCGGTCGTGCCGGCGCTGCGGTCGCGCACGAAGATGTCCCAGCGCGCGTTGTCGTCGGCCGCGACGAGGTTGGATGCTTTCGATCGGAACGCGACGAAATTTCCGTTGCCGGCGAGATGGGCGTTGCGGCTTTCGTCATTGCCGAATTCGCCGTTGCTGTCGGCGCTGACCAGTTCGGTCGTCCCGGTGTCGCGGTCGCGGATGAATACATCGGACTTTTCGTTGACGTCGCCGGGTACGAGATCGTCGGCCAGCGAATCGAATGCCACCCAGCGTCCGGTGTCCGACAGGCTTCCGGAGATGCTGTCGCCGCGACCCTGGTCGCCAGGCGAATCGCGGCTGACCCGCTCCAGCGCAGGCGTCGGCTGCGTTTCGATATCCAGCACGAACACGTCGTGCGCCTGGTTGTCGTCGTCGGCGAGCGGACGTACCGACGCGGGATGGGCATCGGCAAAGGTATGAGGCGAATGAAAGGTGACGAACCGGCCGTTGCCGGACAGCGCGGGCTGAAGGCGGGCTCGAAGTGCCGGCGCCGGGTTGCCGCCCGCGTCGCGCGGCAGCAGGTGGGTCACGGACAGCGGCTCGGCGTCGAGATCGACGACCGCCGTGACCGTTACGACGGTGGTGGCGGCGCCGGCGAAGACGACCCGGGTGCCATCGCCGGAAATGCCGGGAAAACGGTTGTAGCTCACCGACTGGCTGCCGTCGAGCTGCAGGCTGACGCGCCGGGTGGTGCCGGCGCCGAGGTCGCGCACGAAGATGTCGCTCTGGCCGTTGGTGTCGCCGGCGACGAGATTGCCGGCGTTCGACCGGAACGCAAGCATGGACCCATCGTCGGAAAGCGCGGGCTGGTAGCTGTCCGCGTTGGCCTCGCTGCCGTCGCTGGCCAGGCTGATGCGCTCGACCTGGGCACCGAGTAACGGCGAGATCAGGAGGAGCATGTATATCGCGACCGACGCTGAAAGGCGACGACGTGGCTGGCATTCGGGCTGCATTGGCGCGGTTCTCCGGCAAGAAAAATCTGGGTGTCCTGATTGAAAGCGCAAAGGGCTCGAATTTCGTATCGCAATTCAGTCTTTTTCTCTGACGGCCGTCGGAGCAGCTGTCTTCGGCGGGCCGCCGATGATCCGACAAGACCCGCGGTTGCCCGCATGGTGAGGGGCGGATTTGGATAAACTGGTTCCACCCGAGTTCAGGCGCTTCGAGCAGAAATTGGAACGAAAACCGCCAGCAGCTGAAACGAATCCCGAAGACGTCCGGGATGATCTTCCGGACGACCCGGAGGCTGCCGCCCTTGCCGTGTTTTCCGAATTCCTGGCCCGCCCTGAAACCGACCGGGAGAAGTGGCTGGAAAAGCAGCTTCGGCGCCGGCCCGACATAGCTGAGCGGGTTCGGCGCCTGATCAGCGCCGAGCACAGCAGTGCGGGCTTCCTGGAGGGAAGCATCCAGGCCACGGCACTGCGCGGGCGATCCGGCGACCGGTTGGGCCCGTGGGCGCTGGTCGAGCAGATTGCGGTCGGCGGCATGAGCCGGGTCTTTCGCGCCCGGCGTACCGACGGCGTTTATGACCAGGACGTCGCGGTCAAATTGTTCGACGGTGCGCATCTCGATGATTCGACCGCCGGTCGATTCGATGCCGAGCGCAGAATCCTGGCTGCCCTGGATCATCCCGGTATCGCACGAATCATCGACGGAGGCAAGCGCGAAGACGGTACACCCTACGTCGTCATGGAGCTGGTTCAAGGCCAGCCGATCACGCACTACTGCAACCATCACGCGCTGGACCTTCCGGCCAGGCTCGAACTCTTCCAGAAGGTCTGCGTGGCGCTGGAAGTGGCCCACAGGCACGGCGTGGTACACCGCGATATCAAGGCCGGCAACGTGATGGTCAGCGACGAAGGCGAACCCAAGCTCATCGACTTCGGGATCGCCAAGGTGCTGGCGTCCGGCCAGATTTCGGTGGACCTGCCCGAGACGCGCCAGGGCAGCGCACTGATGACACCCGAATACGCGAGCCCGGAGCAGCTGCGCGGCGCGCCGATCGATGTCACCAGCGATGTGTACTCGCTGGGGGTTCTTCTTTACGAGCTGCTGACCGGAACGCGGCCGCACAAGATCGCCGGCCTGAGCCCGGCGGAGATGGAAAACACGGTCTGCAACACGATTCCGGCCGACCCCAGCGAAATGGTCGTACGGCGCATGACCTCACCGCCTTCCGGGCTGGGCGAGGTCGGGGGTTTGCGTCGCAGGCTGCGCGGCGACATCGACCGGATCGTGATGACCGCCATGCGGGTCGAGCCTGCAGACCG
>CAYPZP010000153.1:0-8051 GCA_964415285.1 uncultured Halomonas sp.
TCGAAGCGGTTGACGCCGGCGCGCATGTCGTAGCTGGTGGTTTCGGAATCGATGATGATCGGCGCTTCGACCGCGTCCGCGGCGTCGGCCGGCGTCGATTCCTGCGCCGACGCCGCGCTAACGGCGAGCAGCAGGATCAGCGGCGCGATAGATCGCATGCGCATCGCGGGTCAGCTCCATTCGTTCTTCATCGATCCAAACGGTAAGAGTACCACCGGTCAGTTCATTTCCGGCCTGCTCGATCCGCGCCGGCCCCGGCGAATGGACGGTGGCTGCCGGGTCGTCGTATTCGAGTCGCTCGGATTCGACGAACAGCGTGCCGCTGGGATGCGGGCGCTGCATTCGGACATCGCCTTCGAGCATCAAACGTCGTGCATCGCGGTCGACCCGTCCGTGGTCGGCGCGCCCCGTCCAGCCCTGGCGGTCGGGCTCGATCGTGAAGGTCGGGGCGGTCAGGATGGCGTGGCGGGTGACCGCATCGTGCCTCATGCGCGGGCCGGCCACGCTCAGCGTCAGCCTTCCTTCGCTGTCGAAGAAGGCGGCGTGAAAATCCTCGAGCGCATAGTCGATGCGCTGGTCGGTCCGGGCGGCCGGTCGCGGTTCGGATCGCACGGCCTGGTTGAGCCACCAGTTGCCGGCCGCTGCGGCTGCCAGCATCAAAAGCGCGGCAACCCAGTAGCGCTTGCGGGCTATTCGAACGATGCGCGCCATTCGTCCAGGCGCCCGTGCGCGGCCAGCAGGAGTTCGGCGGCCTCGCGAACCGCGCCGCGACCGCCGTGCGCTTCGGTGGCGTGGTCGGCACGCGCGACGATCCAGGCGTCGGCGTCGCCGGGGCAGAGCTTGACCGAGGCCCGCCGCATGGCCGGCCAGTCGACCAGGTCATCGCCCATGTAAGCAGTTCGCTCGGCGGCGATGCCGGTCAGCTCGAGCACCTCTTCGAACGCCAGGCCCTTGTCCTCGCGTCCCTGAACCAGCAGCTCGATTCCGAGCTCGGCCATGCGGACCTGCACCAGACGCGAGCGGCGCGCGGTCAGCGCGGCGACGGTGAAACCGTTTCGCATCAGCGCCTTGAGGCCCAGCCCGTCGCGCGAGTGGAACGCCTTGATTTCCTGGCCGCTGTCATCGCGGTACAGGCGCCCGTCGGTCATCACGCCGTCGATGTCGAACACGACCAGCTCGACTTCGGCACAACGCTCGAGCAGTTCCCGAGAGGCGCTCGCGCCGCTCATACGACGCCGGCCTGCAGCAGGTCCTGGAAGTTCAGTGCGCCGACCAAGCGCTGCCGGTCGTCGACGACCAGCAGGCCCTGGATGCGCCGGGCCTGCATCAGTTCGACCGCGCTGGCGGCCAGGTCGTCCGGACCGATGGTCTGCGGCGCTGCCGTCATCAATCCGTCGACCGGGGTAGTGCGGATGTCGCCGGCGCTGTCCAGCGCGCGCCGAAGGTCGCCGTCGGTCAGGATGCCGACGACCCGTCGGTCGCCGTCGACCACCGCACACAATCCGAGTCGGCCTCGCGTCATGACGACGATGGCCTCGGAAACCGGCTGGCCCGGGGCCACGACCGGCAGTTCGTCGCCTGCATGCATGACGTCGCTGATATGCAGCAACAGCCGCTTGCCCAGCGTGCCGCCGGGGTGCGAGCGGGCGAAATCCTCGGCCGTGAATCCGCGTGCCTGCAACAGCGCGATCGCCAGTGCATCGCCGAGCGCGAGCTGCGCCGAAGTCGATGCGGTCGGCGCCAGCCCCAGCGGGCAGGCCTCGCGGTCGACACTGGTGTCGAGGTGCACGTCGGCGAATTCGGCGAGCGTCGATGCGGCGTTGCCGGTCATCGCGATCAGGTCGACGCCGATCCGCTTGACCACCGGAAGCAGGGCCAGCAGTTCGGCGGTCTCGCCCGAGTTGGACAGGGCCACGAGCAGGTCGCCGGAACGAATCATGCCGAGATCGCCGTGGCTGGCCTCCGCCGGATGGACGAAGAAGGCCGGCGTGCCGGTCGAGGCCAGCGTGGCCGCGAGCTTGTGGCCGATATGGCCGGACTTACCCATCCCGGTGACGATCAGGTGGCCTTCGCAGGCCAGGATCATGCGGCAGGCCTCGATGAACGTATCGTCCAGCCGGGCACCCAGCGCGCGGATCGCGTCGGCCTCGGTCTCGAGGACCTCGCGCGCGCTTTCGATGAGCTGGCCCGGGTCGAGCGTCGGATGCGTCATGGTGCGACCTCGCTATGCAAGCGCTTCCTGAAACACGACGATCTGGTAGACCACGTAAGTCACCAGCAGCAGCGCCGCGCTCAGCCGGCCGACACGCCCGGCGAACATCGCCATCGCTGCCAGCATGATGAAGGTCAGCGCCATGACCGGCAGGTCGCGCACGATCAGGATACGCTCGATGTCCATCGGGTGGATCAGCGCGGCGATTCCGAGCACGCCGAGCAGGTTGAACAGATTCGAACCGAGAATGTTGCCGATGCACAGATCGTCTTCGCGCCGCAGTGCACTGGCGATTGCGGCGGCCAGCTCGGGCAGGCTGGTGCCCAGCGCGACGATGGTCAGGCCGATGACGGCTTCGGATACCCCCATGAGTTCGGCCAGCCCGATTGCGCCGTTGACCAGGATCTGCGCGCTGAGCGGCAGCATGACCAGGCCGACGCCGGTCCAGATCGCCGCCGATCGGGTCGGCATGCCGTGCGAAATTTCGCTCATCAGCGCCTGGGTCGACGAATCGACCTCGCCGGCTTGCCTGCCGCGAAGAATCATCGCAGCGAGGAACACGGCCAGGCCGCCGGCCAGGATCAGGCCGTCGGCGCGCGACAGGTGCCCGTTGGACATCAGAATTGCGGTGAGCAGCGTGACCGCCGCCAGCAGCGGAATCTCACGGGTGCAGGTCGATCGTTCGACGGTCATCGGATAGACCAGGCCGGTGAGGCCGAGGATCAGTCCGATATTGGCGATATTCGAGCCCAGCGCATTGCCGACGGCCAGCGACGGGTTGCCCTCGAGGGAAGCCAGCGCCGATACCACCATCTCGGGCGCCGAGGTACCGAAGCCGACGATCGTGACGCCGACGACCAGCGCCGAGACGCCGAAATTTCGCGCCAGGGCCGAGGCGCCGGCGACCAGCCGGTCGGCCGACCACACCAGCAGCACGAACCCGACCACCAGATAGACCAGGGCCGTCATGAGGCTCATGGGCTACGCTCCGGAACCGGCACGCCGGTGGCGGTTCCAGCCATCGAGACCTGCCACGGTCCGGTCATCGGCATCGGCACTCCGGCCGGTTGGCCCGATCGGCTCGGGGCGTACCCAACCGGGCTTGAATCCCGGGTCGCGAGAACATCACATCGTTTAACATGTCGAATCGTTTACTCCATCAACGCCGATCGTCCGGATTTCGCTCCTGGTCTCGGAACGCGTATCCCGGCTCGCAGACGTAAAGGAATCAAAGGAACATGGACAGCGAACGGATCGAACAGTTGCTGCGTGCTGCCTTTCCTGAGGCAAGAGTCAGTGTTTCCAGCGAAGACAACGTCCATTTTAGCGCGAAAGTCGTCGATGCCGGTTTCGACAGATTGTCGCGCGTGGCGCGTCACCGCAAGGTGCATGCAGCCATCGGTCCGGCGCTGGGCCGAGAGATTCACGCGCTGACGCTGACGCTGAAGACGCCCGAAGAAGACTCCGGTTGATGACGCGTATCGAAATCGAAGGGGGCGTTCCGCTCGACGGCTCGGTTGCGGTATCGGGAGCCAAGAACGCGGTGCTGCCGATCCTGATGGCCAGCCTGCTGACCGACCAGCCGTGCCGGGTCAAGAACGTACCGCATCTCAAGGACGTCACGACCACGATCGAACTGCTGGCGCAGATGGGCGCCGAAGCCGGCCTGGCCGATCAGTTCACGATCGAGCTGGACACGTCCCGCGTGGCGCATCAGGAAGCGCCCTACGACCTGGTCAAGACCATGCGCGCCTCGGTCCTGGTGCTGGGTCCGTTGCTCGGCCGTTTCGGTCGGGCCCGCGTCTCCCTGCCGGGCGGGTGCGCCATCGGCGCGCGGCCGGTCGACCAGCACTTGCGCGGATTGACCGCGCTGGGCGCCGACGTCCGGGTCGAGTCCGGCTATATCGTGGCCGAGGCCCGCAAGCTTCGCGGCGCGCGCATCGTGCTCGACACCGCCACCGTGACCGGCACCGAGAACATCATGATGGCCGCGGTGACCGCCACGGGCGTCACGCGCATCGAGAATGCGGCGCAGGAGCCCGAGGTCGTGGATCTGGCTCGCTGCCTCAACAGCATGGGCGCGCGGATCGAGGGAGCCGGCACCAACGCGATCGAGATCCATGGTGGCCAGCCTCTGGGTGGATACGATCACGTCGTGCTGCCCGATCGGATCGAGGCGGGAACGTTCCTTGTTGCCGCAGCCATGACCGGTGGACACATCACCACGCGCCGGGCCAATCCCCGAACCCTGGACGCGGTGCTGCAGAAGCTCGAAGAGTCCGGGGCGCGTGTCGACACCGGCGCGGACTGGATCGAGCTCGACATGGCCGGCCGGCGACCGAGGGCGGTTGACGTCACGACGGCGCCGTATCCGGGGTTTCCGACCGACATGCAGGCGCAGTTCACGGCGTTGAACGCGGTTGCCGAGGGCACCGGCGTGGTGCGCGAGACGGTTTTCGAGAACCGCTTCATGCACGTGCTCGAACTGCAGCGCCTGGGCGCCGACATGCGGCTGGAAGGCAATGCGGTGATCATTCGCGGACGCGAAAAGCTCAACGGGGCGCCGCTGATGGCCACCGACCTTCGGGCTTCGGCCGGCCTGGTCCTGGCCGGACTGGTGGCTGAAGGCACGACCGTGATCGACCGCGTCTACCACATCGACCGCGGTTACGAAAATATCGAGGAAAAGCTCGGCCAGCTCGGCGCCCGCATCCGCCGCGTCGCGGCCTGAGCCGAATGCGACCGCCTCGGATAGAATCGGGTTTCGAAGTTTCCGAAAAGCCGGCATAGCTCAGTTGGTAGAGCACCTGATTTGTAATCAGGGGGTCCCGGGTTCGAATCCTGGTGCCGGCACCATCCATCAGCCGCAGTCGGCGCGCCACCATCTGTAGCCCGAGGGTTGCTCCGTGCTCGATTCGAACCCGGGACCGGACGATCCGTTCGAACCGAGCGGCGTAGCCGCGAGCTCGCTGGAGCGCAGCGGAAGCCATCCTGGTGCCGGCACCATCCATCAGCCGCAGTCGGCGCGCCACCATCTGTAGCCCGAGGGTTGCTCCGTGCTCGATTCGAACCCGGGACCGGACGATCCGTTCGAACCGAGCGGCGTAGCCGCGAGCTCGCTGGAGCGCAGCGGAAGCCATCCTGGTGCCGGCACCACCATCCCGAAAAGACGCTCGAACCCCGAACGCTCACTGCGCGGCGATGCCGGGGTGCGACGGGGTGGCCGGATTCGGGATGGATCCGGACGTCGCCGCCCGTTGCCGGGCGCGGCCCCCCGTTCCGATCGTCAATCGCCGTCGCAGTAGTACCAGTAGCCCCGGGTGCGCGAAACATCGGACCAGAACCAGCACAGCTCCGAGCTCGGCGGTCTCGGCGCACGGCCGATGGCCGGTGGTCGCAGGGTGGAGCCGAGCACGACCCCCGGCCACGATTCGCCTGACGAACCGGCGACGCACGGCGCGGCGCACTTCGTGGCGCATCTCGCGTTTCTCACGGGCGATTCCGCGCACGCCGCGACGGTAGGCCAGTTCGGCTTCTTCCCGGCTGCCCGCGTTGATGATGGCCCGGCGCATCCGGCGTCGCTCCCGGGCGATTTCCGCCCGGCCTTCCCAGTACTCGGCGCGCGGTGATGCCGCCTGCGACACCACGGGGCCGGAAAGCGCGAAGAGTCCGATGAAAAGGGCGATGCAGACCCGCCGATGCCGCGGGTCATTCGCGACCATCCCCGGCCGAAAGACCCGATTCGGTTCCGGTTTCGAAGTCGGCGATATGGCGATCGCACGCTTCCGGATCGACCGCGTCGTTGGAGCCGGCGCCGAATGCGGCCGCGAAGTAGAAGGCGCGATCGGTCCCGAACAACCGGATCAGTCGGTCGTAGATCTCCATGGTGCGATCGAGCCTCCCCGTCCGGCCATCGGCGTCGCTGCATTGCCAGGCAAGTCCGGCGGTATATCCGAAGTTCTTCCGGACCCCGTCGAAGGCTTCTTCGGATGTCGAATCGTCCTGCGCGGCGGCATGGTCGGCCAGCAGCGCGATCGTCATGATCGAGGCGAATGCAAGTCGCATGGTCTGTTCTCACGGATTCCGGTCCGGATCGAGGAAACTGCTCCGGATTGGTGTTCCGCGCCACATCGGTTGCGCCCAGATTGGGTCCGCCCTGAGACGCGCGCCGGAATCGCGTCGCCGGCGAGGGCCCGGGGCGCGCTCAGCCGGGGCGTTCGCAGGCTCGCAATATTCTGCCCGACAGCAGTTGCGAAATGACGTTCAGGGCATAGGCGTGGGCGCCGGCCCACTTGCTCGCGCGCGGTCCGGCGACGTTCAGCGTCCGGATTTCGTGCTCATCGATGAACGCGGCGGCGCGCGCGACCGCCTCCGCCGGCGAAGTTCCCGAGGCGTCGATGCCGAGCCACGGCCGGCCGCGGCGGTCGCACTCGGCCCGCGTCAGGTCGGTTCCGCCGTCCAGCGTCCGGTGGAACACGATGAGCGTGCCGTCGGCCTCCAGCAGGTTGCGAATCGTCCGCGCCGGGTAGCCGCCCCGATCGAGTTCGCGCAGCGGATAGCGTCGCGGTATCCGTCCGTCCTCGGCGCGGCGTCCGGCGGGGCACCAGCCGCCGCAGGGATAGCCGTGTTCCAGCGCCGCGTCGAGCGCGCCGCGGTCGACGCCGGTCTGTCCACCGGAAACGATGCGCTGCAACGGCATGTCGGAGCGTCCTGCGTGATTGTTTCCCGATTGTCCGACATCTCGGTCGCCTGGCCGGGGTCTTCGCAGCAGGCGCAAAATGTTATATCATCACATCTTTGCCGGACTCACTCCATTTCGCGTGGCCGCCGTTCTGACTTCCCGACAACACCGTCCTTCGACCCGCTGGCTGGACCGGCTGGGAATCGGCGTGTCTGCGTTCTGTCTGTTGCAGTGCCTTGCGCTTCCGGTGGCGCTGGTGTTCGCGCCGGCCGCGAGTGCCGGTTTCTTCAGTCATGAAGTGTTCCATCTGCTGCTGCTCGGCGTGATCGTGCCCGTGAGTCTGGTGGCATTCGGGCTGGGTTTCATGCGTCATCGCAATGCCCGGATGTGGATTCCCGCCGGTGCCGGTTTCTTCGTCCTGATGCTGGCCGCGGGTCTGGAGCAATCCCACGTGCTCGGACCCGTCTGGATCGCGCTGTTGACTTCGGTCGGCAGCGTGTGCCTGATTGTCGGCCACCTGCTGAATCTGCGCGAGTCATCGGCGCGACGCCGGGCCTGAACCGACCAACTCGCTGAAAGTGACGGCATGATGAGCGGGGTACACTGGTGTTCGTCGACAGATACACCCCGATTCGGTGCCGAGCCATGTCCGATCGCTTCTCCGGTTTTCGTGAGTTCTACCCGTATTATCTCGCCGAGCACGAGGATCGCCGATGCCGGCGAATGCATTTCATCGGCACCTGGCTGGTGATCGCCGCGCTGGTTGCCGGCCTGGTCGTCTCGCCCTGGTGGCTGCTTGCGATGCCGCTGGCCGGCTACGGGTTCGCCTGGATCGGGCACTTCGCGTTCGAGAAGAACAAGCCCGCCACGTTCGACTATCCCCTCTACAGCCTTGCCGGAGACTGGGTGATGTTCTTCGACATCCTGCGCGGCCGGGTGAAGATCTGAGGTCGCGTCGGGCCGGGCTTTCTGGTTTCAGCGAGGCGGCAGGCGGCTGCGGCACGGTTCGCCGGGGCCGGTCATCGGATGTCGGAGATCGGCCGTCGGAGCCCGGACCATGCAAACCGGAAAGCCGTAGCCGCATTCCCGAGACTTGCGGTCGGCCTAGTTGTGATCTCTCAGTAGGTTGTCCACACGGAGCGTCCGAGACAGACTGAT
>CAYPZP010000154.1:0-8037 GCA_964415285.1 uncultured Halomonas sp.
GGACTACCCGGCACCGTGGGTGCAGGTCCGCAACGGCCGGCTCGACTTTTCCCGCGCCTACGACACCGGCATCGGCGAATGGGACAAGCTGACCGCGCGCTGGCTCTACGCGGAGTTCCCGCCGGACGTCGACGAAAGCGCCCGACTCGACGCGATCGTCGCCGCGGGCGTCGAGTCCGGGCTTCGGTTCGTTACCGATCAGCATGCGCGCAGCGTCTCCACGGCGCATCCCGAGGGCGCCGTATGGGACAACGGCAACGACGCGATCGAAGAGCTCGAGCAGGCGATGGCCGTTCGCAATCTGGCGCTCTCGAATTTCGGCCCGAACCGCATCCGCACCGGGCGGCCGCTGGCCGAGCTGCGCGAAGTGCTGGTACCGATCTACCTGTATCACCGTTACCAGGTCGACGCAGCGGCCAAGTCGCTGGGCGGCGTCCGGTTTTCGTATGCGCGGCGCGGCGGGCCCGGCGCGACGCCGGAGCCGGTCGCGCCCGAACGTCAGTACCGGGCGCTCGAGATGCTCGTGAAAACGCTGGAACCGGCGTTTCTCGACCCGCCGGCGAGACTGGATTCGCTGATGCCACCGGCCTACGACGGCTACTGGTTTGATCGACGCGCCGAGACCCTGCCCTCGCGAACGAATCCGGCCTTCGACCCGTTCACGGCCGCCGAGACCGCGGCCGATGTGACCTTCGCGGCGCTGCTCGACTCGCGACGGGCCGAGCGGCTCGTGCGCCAGGCCGCGCTGGATCCGGACTTTCCGTCGCTGGGAGCGGTCATCGACGCGCTCGCCGAGCGCCTCGGCGAGCGGCTGCAGTCCAGCGAATCACAACGCCGGCGCGCAATCATGCAGCGCGTGGTGGAGCGCTTCGCGGCATCGCTGATGGTGCTGGAGTCCGAATCCGCGTCGGCGCAGGTACAGTCGATCGCGCGCTCGCGCCTGGCCGCCCTCGGCCAGCGCCTCGAGCGGACATCCCGGGCCGACCGGGCCTATGCCGAATGGCTGGGGCAGCGAATCGAACGCCATCTCGCGCGCGAAGCCCCGCCGCGAGAACCGGTCGCCGCCGGCCCCGAGATCCCGCCCGGCAGCCCGATCGGCGCATCGGTCGGGCTCGAGCCCTGGGTTGCCGAAAGTTGCTGGCACTGCCGCTGATGCGCGGCGTTCGGATCAGCGTCTGCCCAGGCTCTGGCCGATCCGCAGCAGATCGGAGAATACGCCGGCGGCCGTGACTTCGGGACCGGCGCCCGGTCCCTGCACGATCAACGGGTTGTCGCAATAGCGATCGGTCGTGAACGCAACAACATTGTCGGTCAGCGCGAGATGCGCGAACGGGTGCGAATCGGGCAGGCTCTCGAGCCCGACGCGCGCGTGGCCCCGCTCGTCGAGTCCGGCCACGTAGCGCAGCACCTGGCCTTTCCCGGCGGCCCGGCCCAGCCGGTCGGTCATCGCGGCATCCACCCCGTCCAGCGATTCAAGGAACTCGTCGACGCCGGCCGATTCGAGACTTTCCGGCACCAGGCTTTCGACTTCAACGTCGTCGAGACTCAGGTCGAGCCCGATTTCGCGCCCGAGGATCACCAGTTTGCGCGCCACGTCGGTACCCGACAGGTCGTCGCGCGGATCGGGCTCGGTGAACCCCGACTCCCTGGCCTCGCGGACCAGCGCAGCGAACGACTGCCCGGGCTCGAAGCGATTGAACAACCACGCCAGCGTGCCCGAGAAAATGCCGTCGATGCGGCGAACGCGGTCGCCGGAGTCGATCAGGTCGCGCAGCGTCTGGATCACGGGCAGGCCCGCGCCGACGCTGGCTTCGTAGCGCCAGCGCGCGGAGCCCGCGGCGGTCAGATCGACCAGCCGGCGGTAGCGCTCGGCATCGCCGCTGCCGCCGTGTTTGTTGGGCGTGATCACGTGGATGCCGCGAACCAGCCAGCCGGCGTAACGATCGGCGATGGCGTCGCTGGCCGTGCAGTCGATGATGACCGCATGCGGCAGGTGCTCGGCATCGACATGGCTCGTGAACCGGTCGTAGTCCAGCGCTTCGCCGCTTTCGAGGCGGCCGGCGAAGCCGTCTTCAGACAGCGATCGATCGGCCAGTTCCATCGCCCGGGAGTTAGCCACCGCGCGCACGCGCAAGTCGATGTGGGATCGCGACAGCAGCGATTCGCGGGCGCGCTTGAGCTGCCCCAGCAGCGCCTTGCCGACCTGCCCGGGTCCGATCACGCCGATCGAGAGCGTCTGGTCCGAGAGGTAGAAAGCGGAGTGCACGGCGCGCAGCGCGCGGGTCGATACCGCGGCGTCTACGGCGACCGAGATATTGCGCTCGGAGCTGCCCTGGGCGATGGCGCGCACGTTGACGCCGGCCCGGCCCAGCGCCGAGAACAAGCGTCCTGCCACACCCGGCGCGCCGGCCATGCCGTCGCCGACGATCGCCAGCACGTCGATATCGTCGAGGTTGGAGATGCGCTGCAGCTGGCCGGACGCCATCTCGCGCTGGAACTGCTGGTTCAGCAGCTCGCGCGCGCGCTCGGCATCGGAGCGCGGCAACACGCAGCAGATGGAGTGCTCGGAGGAACCCTGCGAAATCATCGTCACCGAAATGCCGGCCCGATTCAGCGTTTCGAATACCCGCTCGGCCGTTCCGGGCACGCCGAGCATGCCGGCGCCCTCGATATTGACCAGCGCCAGCTTGTCGATGCACGAAACGCCCTTTACCGGCGGCCGGTCCGAGCCCTGCCGATCGATCAGCGTCCCCGGAGAATCGGGGTGCCGGGTCGAACGGATCCGGACCGGAATATCGCCCCGAAGCAGCGGTGCCAGCGTCTGCGGATGAAGCACCCGGGCGCCGAAATAAGCGAGTTCGAAAGCCTCGGCATAGGACAGCCGTTCGACCACCTCGGCCTGCGGCACGCGATTCGGATCGGCCGAAAGCACGCCCTCGACATCGGTCCAGATGTGCACGGCTTCGGCGTCGAGCAGCGACGCCATGATGGTGGCCGAAAAGTCGCTTCCGTTGCGGCCCAGCGTCGCGATGCGTCCGCGGTCGTCCCGGCAGCAGAAGCCGGTCACGACCATTCGCGTCGTCTGCATTGCCGCGGTATGTGATTGCAACGCAGCCCGGCTTTCGCGGTTCATCAGCACCGGGCCGAGTTCGCCCCGCCGCGCCCGGATCACTTCGCGCGCGTCGACGAATTCGGCCACCTGGCCCCGGCTTCGGAGCCAGCCGCACAACAGCCGCGCCGACCACTGCTCGCCGAGCGCCGAGACCAGGTCCAGCACTTCATCGGGCAGGCTGCCCAGCAGTTCCAGGCCTTCCAGCAGGTGCTCGAGTTCGTCGAACGACCGGTCCAGCGCCGCGATGGTCGCATCGTCGACACCCAGCCGCTGCGCGCAGTCGAGATGCCGCTGTTGCAGCGCGTCGACGGGACCGCGCCAGTCCGGTCCGGCGCCGGAATGGCCTGCCGCTGCGGCGCGGGCGGCCTCGACCAGTGCGTCGGTGGTTCCGGCCATCGCGGAAACGACGACCGCCTGGCGGCGATCGGGCAGCCGCTCCAGCAATCGGCCGACGTGCTCGAAGGCCGCAGCATCGGACAGACTGCTGCCGCCGAACTTGTGAACGATCCAGGTCATGCGATATCCGATTCGGAAACGGCTTCTACCGGATGGTACCCGAGTCCGCTTTCGCTGCGTTTGCCTCGTCGGCAGGGTTCGCGCCGATGCACGACGGCATCGGCGGCGGACGCGATGCCGGGCGGGGGTCGCGACGGCCGGATCGGGCCGCGCCGCCTGCTCCGGGCGGCGGATCGAAAACCCGGGACGGGCTCAGTCGGACTCGGGGATGTCCTGCGACTCGCCGGGCTCGTTGGCCACGCCATGCGGGACATGACCGGTGGCGATGACCTGGCTGGCGCTGTTGCAGTGCAGCTCCTGGTCGTCGAAGAAGATATCGGCACCGAAGGCCCGCAGAAAGGCGGACTTGTCGCGCCCGCCCAGGAACATCGATTCATCGATCCGGATTCCCCAGGCCCGCAGCGTCAGGATCACGCGCTTGTGCGCCGGCGCCGAACGAGCCGTGACCAGCGCGGTACGGATCGGGTTCTCGTCGACCGGATAAGCCGACTGGATCTGGTGGATCGCCTCGAGCACCGCCTTGAACGGCCCCGCGCGCAGCGGCTTTTCGGCCGACTCGCGCTCGCTGGTCGAGAACGCCTCCAGTCCCTGGGTCTTGTAGACGCGCTCGGCCTCGTCGCTGAAGATGACGGCGTCGCCGTCGAACGCGATCCTGAGCTGACCGGATCGGTTCTCGCGCGTCGCCTGCGGCAGAATCGTGGCGCCCGCGTAACCGGCCGTAAGCACCTTTCGCACGTCATCGGCGTTGGCCGACAGGAACACGTCGGCGCCACAGGGCTCGATGTAGTTGCTCGGGCTCGCGCCGTTGGTGAAAACGGCGCGCTGGATATCCAGGCCGTGATGTTCGATGGAATTGAAGATCCGGAGCCCAGTATCGGCGCTGTTGCGCGACAGCAGAACGATCTCGACGCCGGGATGGTCCATGCCGTCGTCGTTGAGGGCAAGCAGCTTGCGCACCAGCGGGAACGCGACGCCGGGCTGCAGCAATTCCGACTCACGCCGCTGCTGATAGTCGATGTAGGACTGCAGCCCGTCTTCGAGGTAGATCTGGTGGGCCGAGTCCAGATCAAATAAAGCACGCGACGAAATTGCTACAACAAGTTGTTTTTTATGGCTTTCTGTCACGCGATGTCTTCTGCAACGTCCGGGACCAAAGTGGTCAGGAGTGAATCGATGGACGGTCGAATGGCTTCACCGCGTCGCGGCAGGCGGCGCATGACCTGCAGCCCCATTCCCCAGGCAACGATGGCGCCGGCGACATCGTCGGCCGATCGTATTGCGTCGATCTCACCGCTTCGCTGCCCTTCGTCGATGCGTGCTCGCAGCGCATCGCGCACATCGCGTACGCAGTCGCCGACGATCGCGCTGATGGCGGCATCCTCGGGGGAGAATTCCGTCGCCGTGCGAACCATCAGGCAACCGATCGGCATGCCGTTGCCGCCCTCGGCCGCCGCCGTGAGATAGAAACGCACGGCTTCCAGCGGCGTCCTCGCCGGATCCTTGATCGCGGCGATTCCGGGCGCAATGAGTTCGGAGCGGTAACGCTCGAGCGAGGCTTCGAACAGCTCTCGCTTGTTGCCGTAGGTATCGTAGAGGCTCTGACGGCTGATGCCCATCCGGTCGACCAGGTTCTGCATCGAGGAGCCCTCGTAGCCGGCTTCCCAGAACTGGAGCATGGCGGCATCGAGGGCCTCGGTTTGATCAAAGGTTTTCGGTCGCATCAAGCGTGCCCGCGAATCGGTACTCGCGGCATATTAGCGCATTCGCGCGCCCGGTCGCCAGCGTGCCCGCCTGAATCGGGGGGTCGGCGGACGCTCCGGGACCCGCGACAACCCGGCGTCACCACAGAACGGAAGATCTTGGGGTGGGCGCGCGGCGAAAAGACGGGCTCCGAGTCGTTCGACCCGGAGCCCGGACAACGAGTGCGATTGGGGAGCATCAATGCACTCCCCTGAACAGACCGATCGGTACGGAATTATCTTTCAGCGTCGATCGATGCGACCGGGTGCGCCGGCGATCCGCCGCCGGCTGCGCATCGGCAACGATCCATCGCCCTTTCACTCAGGCCGGGGCCAGCCGCCCGATGCCCCCCATCCACGGGCGCAACGCATCCGGGATCGCAACCGATCCATCGCGGTTCTGGAAATTCTCCAGCACCGCGACCAGGGTCCGGCCGACGGCCAGCCCCGATCCGTTCAGCGTGTGGACCGGTTGAGGCTTGCCGGAATCGGGGTCGCGCCAGCGCGCTTTCATGCGCCGTGCCTGGAAATCCCCGCAATGGCTGCACGACGAAATCTCCCGATACGCCTGCTGACCGGGCAGCCAGACTTCAAGGTCGTAGGTCTTGCGCGCGGAAAAACCCATGTCCCCCGCGCACAGCAGCATCCGGCGAAACGGCAGCTCGAGCCGTTCCAGCACCGTCTCTGCGTGTCGCGTCAGGGACTCGAGACAATCCTCCGCTTCATCGGGCACGCTGACCTGAACCAGTTCCACCTTGTCGAACTGATGCTGCCGGATCATGCCGCGCGTGTCCTTGCCGTGCGAGCCCGCTTCGCGACGGAAGCACGGCGTGTGCGCGACCATCTTCAGCGGCAGTGCGGCGGCCTCGAGGATTTCGTCCGCGACCAGGTTGGTCAATGACACTTCGGCGGTCGGAATCAGGTAGCGCGGCGGCTCGTCGTCGATCCGGAACGCATCGGCCTCGAACTTGGGAAGCTGGCCGGTACCGCGCATCGCGTCGGTTCCGACCAGGTACGGCACCGCCGTCTCGCGATAGCCGTGTTCGCCGGTGTGCAGATCGAGCATGAACTGCGCCAGCGCACGATGCAGTCGGGCCACCGGACCCGAAAGGACCGCGAATCGGCTGCCCGAGAGTCTCGACGCGCGCTCGAAGTCGATTCCGGCCAGTCCCTCGCCGAGTTCGACGTGGTCGCGCGGTGCGAAATCCGGCGCAGCCGGGACGCCGCTGCGCCGGACCTCGACATTGTCGCCCTCCCCCTCGCCGTCCGGCACATCGTCTGCCGGCAGGTTCGGCAGATCCAGCAGCAGGTGATCGAGGGCGCGGCGAACATCTTCCAGGCCCTCCTGGCACTGACCCAGTTCCTCGCCGATCTCGCCGACTTCGCGCTTCAGCGGCTCGATGTCTTCACCGCGCGCCTTGGCCTGACCGATCGTCTTCGAGCGGGTATTGCGAAGGTTCTGCAGCTCCTGAAGGCGCGTCTGCAGCGATTTCCGGTTGGCCTCGAGCGCAGCGAACTGCTCCATGTCGAGGTGATAACCACGTCGCGCCAGCCCGGTCGCGACGCGCTCAAGATCGTTTCGAAGCAATTGCGGATCGAGCATGAAATGCGTCCCGTAGATTGATCGGTTCAGGCCTGCGAGCATTGTAGCCGCGGCCGCGCGCAACGTCGCGCCACCGGGTGCGACCGGCCGGCTCCGCCGCCGCGAATCCACCTGGCAGGCGTCATCGAACGCGCTTGGAGCGTGAACCGGTGCCACCGTCCCGGCGGACGACGCCGGCGCTTTCCGGGTCAGGCGGCGAAAGGGTGCCGGAAGATCACGTTGGATTCTCGTTCCGGACCGGTCGAGAGCATGTGCACCGGGGCTTCGACGAGTTCCTCCAGCCGATCGAGATAGGCGCGCGCGGGACCCGGCAGGTCGGCAGCATGGGTCATGCCGCGCGTATCGCCGCTCCAGCCTTCCAGCGTCTCGTAGACCGGGCGCACGCGCGCCCAGTCCTCGGCGCCGAGCGGAAAGGTCTCGACGCCTTCGTAACCGGTGCAGATCCGCACCTCGGTCAGCGCGTCGAGAACATCCAGCTTGGTGACGCACAATCCGGTGATGCCGTTGACGCGTACCATGCGCCGAAGCGCAACCGCGTCGATCCATCCGCAGCGACGCGGCCGCCCGGTGGTGGCGCCGAACTCGACGCCGCGCTCGGCGATTCGCTGGCCGACCGGATCGTCCAGTTCGGTCGGGAACGGTCCGGAGCCGACGCGGGTGGTGTAGGCCTTGGTGATGCCCAGCACGTAGTCCAGCTCCCGGGGGCCGATCCCGGTGCCGGTGGCCGCGGCGCCCGCCGTGGTATTGGAGGAAGTCACGTACGGGTAGGTGCCCTGGTCGATGTCCAGCAGCGTCCCCTGGGCGCCTTCGAAGAGCAGATGCTGGCCGCTGCGGCGTTTATCCGCCAGCAGGGCGCCCACGTCCGCGACCATCGGAGCCAGGCGCTCGGCGAATGCCAGGCACTCTTCCAGCACCTGCTGAAAATCGCCGGCGGGCGCATTGAAGTAGTGGCGCAGCATGAAGTTGTGCCAGTCCAGCAATTCGCCGAGCTTGGCGGCCAGCCGCTCACGGTGGAACAGATCGCCCACCCGCAGGCCCCGGCGGGCGACCTTGTCCTCGTAGGCCGG
>CAYPZP010000155.1:0-7757 GCA_964415285.1 uncultured Halomonas sp.
ACCTGCTCGACGGCGACAACGTCCGCCACGGACTCAACCGCGACCTCGGGTTCAGCGACGCCGAGCGCGTCGAGAACATCCGGCGCATCGGCGAGGTGGCCAAGCTGATGGCCGACGCCGGGCTGGTGGTGCTGACCGCGTTCATCTCGCCGTTCCGGGCCGACCGCGCGATGGTGCGCGAGCTGATGGAAGACGGCGAGTTCATCGAGATTCACGTCCACGCGCCGATCGAGACCTGCGAATCACGCGATCCGAAGGGCCTGTACGCGAAGGCGCGCGCCGGCGTCATCCGAAACTTCACCGGCATCGACTCGCCCTACGAGTCGCCCGAGTCGCCCGAGATCGTCGTCGACACCGACCGAATGAGCGTCGACGAATGCGTCGAGGAACTGCTGGCTTACCTCAAGCGCCGCGGTGTGCTGATCGGCTAGCGGAACGGCAGGCGTCGGAATTCCGCGTTCGGTGACTGCGGAAACGACATCGTGGTCCCGTAGTCGGTAGTCGGTGGTCCGGGTCTTGCGGGCGGGTCCGTACACCCGGACTACCGACCACCGACTACCGGATATCGGTTCCCCGGAACCCGGAACCCGGAACCCGGAACCCGGAACCCGGCCTTATCCGCCGTTCCCGCCCTTGACCTCGCGCTCGAAGAACCGGTCGATCTGGCGAAAGACGTGCAGGCGCTGGCCCTCGCCGGAAATGCCGTGCTTTTCGCCGGGATAGGTCATCAGCTCGAAATCGATGGCATCGGACTGGAGGCGCTGCATCAGCATCGTCGAGTGCGTGAACAGCACGTTGTCGTCGGCCATGCCGTGGATCAGCAGCAGCGGATCGGCAAGCGCCGAGGCGTATTCGAGCACGTTGCCGGCGCGATAGGCTTCGGTCGGTTCGCCGGTCTCGTCGCGCGGCATGCCAAGGTAGCGCTCGGTGTAGTGCGTGTCGTAGAGCGCCCAGTCGGTGACCGGTGCGACCGCGGCGCCGCCGGCAAAGGTGTCGGGGTGCTGCATCAACATCATCAGCGTCATGTAGCCGCCGTAGCTCCAGCCGAACACGCCGATGCGCTCGGCGTCGATCCAGGGCAGGGATTTCAGGAAAGCCACCCCGGCGAGCTGGTCCTCGACCTCGATTCGACCCAGGTTGAGATAGGCCGGAGCCTGGAACGCCACCCCTTGACCGACGATGCCGCGGTTGTCGATGGAAAACACGACGTAGCCCGAGCGCGCCATGTACTGATCGACCAGATGACGCCGGCCCCAGCGGTTTTCGACCACGCGCGAGGTCGGACCGCCGTAGACGTTCAGGAATACCGGGTAGCGCTGCTCCGGATCGAAATCCGCGGGCCGCACGATGCGGTAGTGCAGTTCCTGACCGTCCGAGGCCGGAATCGTGCCGAACTCCGTCGGGCGATGGTCCGCGACGAACGGTGCGTAGGGATGCTCGGTGTCGATGCGGTTCTCGACCAGCCAGGCCAGCCGTTCGCCGTCGCCGGAGTGCAGCGAGAGCTGCGGGGGCTGCGCGGTGTTCGAGAACAGGTCGAGGTAGCGGCGCCCGGAGCGATCGAAACTCACCGAATGCCAGCCGTCGCGCCGAGAAATTCGGGTCACGGCTTCCGGCGTTTCGGTGATCAGCGACTGGCGATACAGATGCTGCTCGGTCGGTGTGTCGACGCCGGCGGTGAAAAAGACCAAACCGAGGTCCTCGTCGACGCCCACAAGTTCGGCGACCGGCCAGTCGCCGGTCGTCAGTGCCCGGATCGGCGCTCCGTCCAGCCCGATCAGGTACAGGTGCCGGTAGCCGCTGCGCTCGGACGACCAGATGAACGCCTGCATGTCGTTCAGGAACCGCAAATCGTCGTGCAGGTTGATCCAGGTTTCGCTGGTTTCCGAGACCAGCGTGCGCTGCGCGTCGCTTTCGAGATCGTGCAGCACCAGGTCCAGCCGCTTCTGGTCGCGCGATTGGCGCTGAAACGCCACGCCGCTGCCGTCGGGCAGCCAGTCCACGCGCGCGATGTAGATATCGGTCTCGTCGCCGAGCGGAATCCAGCGCGTCTCGCCGCTTTCGACTTCGACCACGCCGAGCCGGTAGGTCACGTTGTCGGTACCGGCGTAGGGATAGCGCTGATCGACGATCGTGATCCGGTCGCCGGAAACCTCGTAGCGCTGGCTTGGTTCGATCGCGCTGGCGTCGGTCTGGAGAAACGCGATACGGTTGCCGTCCGGCGACCACCAGTAGCCGGTGGCGCGACCCATTTCTTCCTGGGCGATGAACTCCGCGGCCGCGTTGCTGATCGGTCCTTCGCCGGACTCGGTCAGTGCGCGCGCCGCGCCGTTGTCGACATCGACGACCCAGAGGTCCTGTTCGCGCACGAACGCAAGCGTGTCGCCGTCGGGCGAGAGCTTCGGGTCCAGGTCGAACGCTTCGCCCGCCGTCAGCTGGCGCACCCGGATCGGTTGCACGTCCAGGCTGGCCAGGTAGACGTCGCCGCCGAGCGGGAACAGCACGGAGCGACCGTCGGCCGAGAAGCGGTAGTCGACGATGCCGCGCAGGCTCGCGATCCGGGCGCGCTCGCGTCGGGCCTGCTCGGCGGCCGACAGCTCGACCGGCTCGGCCAGCACGTCGTCGGCCGAGATCAGTCGACGGGTCTGATCCAGCGCCAGGTTGTACTCCCACAGATCGAGCATTTCGCGATCTTCCGGCCGTCCGCGCAGGAACGTCACGCGATCGCCGGACGGCGACAGCCGGGCCTGGCGCAGCGTCGGGCCCGACAGGTCCGGCGAGCCGAAAATGCGCGCCAGCGTCAGTTCGGCCGATTCAACTTCGGCCCGACCGTCGGCGGTGGCAAAGACAAGTGCCGCGGCCAGCAGCATCAGCGCGGTTCGATTCGACATGATTCGGGCCCTGGTTGGCAAGTGACGGTTTCCTGGATTCCTTTCGAGACGTTACAGCAGTTCCAGCGCGACTTCCGGGAGCAACCCCGGGCATGCGGTTCGACCGGTCGTGGCAGGAAGATGCGGCCTCGTGCGACCGGCCGGTCTCATGATAGCGCGGGCGGGCGCACCGTTCGCCATGCGCAAGCACGGTTCCGGCCCCGAGCCGACGGTCCCGGCGTGAACGGCCCGGCATCCGCGGCGGTTGGCCCGCTCGCCGATGCGCGCCGTCGCCTCCACCGGGCCGCCGGCCGGCTCGGCCGTCGAACGGCCCGCCTGCGCTGCGTCGCGATGTCGATTCGTTGATGACCCGGGGCTGCAGCTGCCCCGGCTCGGGTGCCCCCCCGCGCCCCGATTCCGGACCCGCATGGTAAATTGGGTGGCTGATATCGAAACGTAGAAACCCGAATCATGACCGTACAGCATCCCGGTCGGCGCTTGCGCGAGCTCGTCGCCGAACACGCGCCACTTCAGGTCGTCGGCACGATCAATGCGTTCTCCGCGCGCATGGCCGAGAAGATCGGCCACCAGGCCATCTATCTCTCGGGAGGTGGCCTGGCCGCGAACTCGCTGGGGTTGCCCGATCTCGGCATCAGCACGCTCGACGATGTGCTTGTCGACGTGCGCCGGATCACCGACGCCTGCGGCTTGCCGCTGCTGGTGGACGGAGATACCGGATTCGGCGGGGCATTCAACATCCGGCGCACGATCCGCTCGCTGGAAAAGGCCGGTGCGGCCGGCGTCCATATCGAGGACCAGGTCCAGACCAAGCGCTGCGGACACCGTCCCGGCAAGGCGATCGTTTCGAAATCGGAGATGGTCGACCGCATCCGGATGGCCGTGGATTCACGCACGCACGAGGACTTCGTGGTCATGGCGCGCACCGACGCCCTGGCCGTCGAGGGCGAGGAGGCGGCGATCGCGCGAGCCCGGGCCTGCGTCGAGGCCGGTGCCGACATGGTCTTCCCCGAGGCCGTTCGGGAACTGGGTCAATACCGCCGGTTCCGCGACGCCGTGGGCGTCCCGATCCTGGCCAATATCACCGAGTTCGGTCAGACGCCGCTGTATTCCACCCCGGAACTCGGCGACGTCGGTGTCGACATCGTGTTGTACTGCTGCGGCGCCTACCGGGCCATGAACAAGGGTGCCGAGACGGTCTATCGGGCGTTGCTCGAGCAGGGCCACCAGCGCGACGTGATCGACATCATGCAGACGCGCGAACAGCTTTACGACTATCTCGACTATCACGCCTACGAGCAGAAACTGGACGAACTATTCGAGGATCCATCATGAGCGACAAGAAAACCGGAGCCGGCCTGCGCGGCCAGTCCGCCGGCGAGACGGCGATCTGCACCGTGGGTGCCACCGGCAACAGCCTTCGCTATCGCGGCTACGCCGTCGACGATCTGGCCGAGAACGCTTCGTTCGACGAGGTCGCTTACCTGATCCTCAAGGGTCGCCTGCCGAATCGAAGCGAGCTCGAGGCCTATTCGGCGCGGCTCAAGAGCATGCGCGGTCTTCCCGAAGCGGTGCGCGAGGTGCTCGAGCGCATTCCTTCGACGGCGCACCCCATGGACGTGATGCGAACCGGCTGTTCGTTCCTCGGCAATATCGAGCCGGAGCGTGATTTCAGCCGTGAGCAGGATATCGCCGATCGCCTGCTGGCAGCGTTTCCGGCCATGATCACCTACTGGTACCGGTTCAGCCACGACGGCGTGCGGATCGACACCGAGTCCGATGAGGACGGCATCGGCGCGCATTTCCTCAAACTGTTGCACGACAAGTCGCCGTCGGCGCTGCACGCCCGGGTCATGGATGTTTCCCTGACCCTGTACGCCGAGCACGAGTTCAACGCCTCGACCTTCACGGCGCGCGTATGCGCCTCGACGCTGTCGGACATGTTCTCGTGCATCACCGGTGCGATCGGTTCGCTCAGGGGGCCGCTGCACGGCGGCGCCAACGAGGCGGCGATGGCCATGCTGGAGCGTTACGAGTCGGTCGAGGCGGCGCGCGAGGATGTGCACCGCATGCTCGCGGAGAAGGAAAAGATCATGGGCTTCGGTCACGCGGTCTATCGCGAAAGGGATCCGCGTAACGCGATCATTCGGGAGTGGTCGCGCAAGCTGGCCGACGACGTCGGCGACACGAGGCTGTTCCCGGTTTCCGAAGAGGTCGAGAAGATCATGTCCGAGGAAAAGGGCTTGTTCGCCAACGCGGATTTCTATCACGCATCGGCCTATCACTTCATGGGAATCCCGACCGGCCTGTTCACGCCGATCTTCGTCATGTCGCGGGTCACCGGCTGGTGTGCGCACGTCATGGAGCAGCGGGCCAACAATCGCATCATCCGGCCGAGCGCCGACTACACCGGCCCCGAAGCCCGCGACGTCGAACCGATCGAGCAACGGTAACGGGATCGGGCTGGCGCCCGGATCCCGTTGTCACCGGATCAAGGTCCGGCGGGGATGTCGCCCCTGACGTCGGCCGGCTGCGGCGGACGCGTCGAGGCGACCAGGAAACGCAGGTTGAAGTTGCCCGGAATGCCTCGAGCCAGCGGCGATCCGGTCAGGCGAGCCAGCGCCTTGCGGCGGCCCAGCGGCCGACGCGCGTGCCAGCAGTTCAGCGCCCAGATCGCGCCCAGTGCCCGGGAAAGCGACGGCTCCGGGAACACCGGACGCACCCGGTTGGCCTGCTTGATGCGCCACAGCCATGCTTCGGCCCAGCCGAGATATTCCTCGGGTTCGTCGGGACGCTCGGATGGTCGCGTCAGCGCATGGTGCCGCAACAACTCCGCGTCGGTCGGGTCGATGTCGATCGGTTCCAGCAAGGCCCGAAACACCGCCATCTTGCGGTCCCGCCCCAGCCCGGCAGTGCGCCCCGTGAAGCGCCCCGGGTGTTCCCGGCCGCAGACCAGGATCTCCGGCAGGTTGGCCAGCCGTTCGCCTTCCGAGACCAGTCGCGCATTCATCTCGTAGTCCTGGCAGCGCGGAAAGTCGGTCCGGTAGCCGCGCTTGCGCAGCGCTTCGGTGCGCGCCATCACGGTGCGATTGATCATCGGGCAGTGGAACAGCATGTGGGCGTGAATATCGTCCGGTGCCAGCGGCTGGCGCCGGGTCTTGTTCAGCATCCGACCGTCGGAGTCCATGAAGCTGCACCAGCTGCCCACCTCGGCGATATCGGGATGGCGATCCAGGTATCGCACCTGGCGTTCCAGTCGCTTCGGGTAGGCGTGATCATCGGAGTCCAGAAGCGCGATGTACTCGCCGCGGGCAAGCTCCAGACCGCGATTGCGCGCCGCCGGAATACCGAGATTGCCGGGTTGCGATTCCACGTGCAGCCGCGAATCGGAGTAAGCGTCAAGCACCTCCCGGGTGCCGTCGGTGGAGCCGTCGTCGATCACGAGGAGCTCGAAGTCGGCCCAAGTCTGCGCAAGCACGCTGTTGATCGCGACGCGAACGTAGTCTTCGCGGTTATGAACCGGGATGAACACCGTGACTCGAGGGTCGGTCGCCATCGCCTTGCGCGGAATGAATCAAGCGCCATGCTACCATCGACGCCAGCTTCGGCGAGCCGGCGCGGCCCGCGAAAGACGGCCGGTGGACCGGTCGCGTTGCTTCGAGTTTTTGCGGAAATCGAGATCATGAACTACTGGCTTGGATCGCTGTTCCAGCGCAATGCGCATTCGATCGCCAGGCGCTTGTACTTCGCGGTGCTGCTGCGGCTGAAGGCGGTGTTTTCGAAGCGCCAGTCGGTGCATTTCGTGCAAATCAACGGCACCCGGTACAAGCGGGTCGTGCTCGGCGACAGCCGCGAAGCCGAGCTGGTCGAGAGCGCCCTGTACCGGGCGCCCGACGCCGCCGCGTTTCCCTCGCTGATCCAGCGCCACGAGAACGAGTTGCTGATGTCGTTCGTCGACGGCAGGCGGTTCGATCCCGCCAGCTCCGACGATCGCGCCGGCCTGGCGCAGTTCCTCGGCGCGCTGTATTCGATGCCGCGCACCGGCGACACCGCCGATCGAATGCGAAAGCGGTTCGATGTCGATACCGCCTTTCTTCGCTCTGCCGGGTTGATCGACGCCGGGCTCCAGGATCGGCTGCAGCACAGAGCCGATTCGGTCCAGCCCGCCGAGGTGGAAGTCGGCCTGGACTATACCGACCCGGTGGCCAAGAACTTCGTGATCTCTGACCGGCGCTTGTTCGCGATCGATATCGAAGCGCTGCGCGATGACGCACCGATCGGTATCGCAATCGCCAAGGCCGGCATCCACTGGCTGGCGCGCGATGAGCTTCCGGAATTTCTCGATGCGGTCGAGCGATGCAGCGGCGACGTCATTCGTCCGCAGTTCGATTTCGTCGAGCTGTGTTTCCGTGTCGCGTGGACGAAACGAAAGCTGCTCGACGGCCGGCATCGCGCGATTCGTATCGAACTGCTCGAAGAACTGGTCGGTTCCGCAGCCTGAGCCGGTTCATTTCCTTCCGTCGGAGTTTCCGGCAGGGGCCCGGGATGGCCGGGTTCTCATCCCAGTCGGAACGCGCAAAATAAAACGGCCCGCACAAGGCGGGCCGTTCCATTTTGGCGTCCCCTAGGGGATTGCGGCGCAACCTTCGGTTGCTGGCCCTTCGGGCTGGGTTCCGCGTTGCGGACCCAGCGAGCTCGGGCGCGATGCGGCCTCGGTTCGAACCCTTTGGGGTGGTCGATTCAGCCGATGCGCCTTTGCTTTGCTGCCTGGTTCGATTCCGAAGTGATGGATTCTGAAAGCCTGGGTTCTCATCCCCGTCGGAACGCGCAAAATAAAACGGCCCGCACAAGGCGGGCCGTTCCATTTTGGCG
>CAYPZP010000156.1:0-7847 GCA_964415285.1 uncultured Halomonas sp.
GTCGGCCGGGCCGGGATGCCAGCGCGCGCCGCGGCCCACGCCGGTCGCGTGGATCAGGCCCTCGTCGCGCATTTTTCGCAGCACATGGCGCACCATATCTTGGCTGACGTTACTGCAATCTTGCTTGATCTCGGAAATGGCGAACGGTTGCTGGCGTTGCAGTACCGCCAGTCGCACCTGCTCCGTTTTGGCGCCATGGCCGTCGCGCACGACGTGGACCCGCTTCTCGAACTCGCGATAGCCGCGCAACAGCACGCCCCAGAAATATTCCAGCCACGGTGCCACATCGTGCTCGCCCTCGTGCCAGCCCTGGGAACTGGCCTCTAGGGCCTCGTAGTAGGTTTCTTTGCTGTCCTCGATGATCCGCTCCAGACTGATGTAGCGACCGACCTCGTAGTCGTACTGATAAAGCAGCATCAGGGTCAGCAGGCGGGCGACCCGCCCGTTGCCGTCCGGAAAGGGATGGATGCAGAGAAAGTCCAGCACGGCCAGCGGCACCAGGAGCAGGCCGTCCCAGCGCTGGCCAGCGGAGGCGCGGCCGTAGCGCTTGCACAGCGCGTCCATCTGCATCGGCACCAGATGCGGCGGGCTTGACGCAAAGCGGACACGCTGGTTGCCGTCGGGGTTCGTTTCGGTGATCTCGTTCTGGCCAGTCTTCCAGCCTCCGCCCTCTTCGGCCATGTAACGGTAAAGCGTGGAGTGGACCTGGCGCACAATTCGCGGCAAAAATTGCAGCTCACGCGCAGACTCGTGGATCAGCGCCAGCGCGTCGCGGTAGCCGGAGATTTCCTGCTCCGAACGGTTCCTGGGGTCGGTCGAGCGATTCATCAGGGACTGGAGTCGCGCGGGCACCACCGTGACGCCCTCGATCCGGCTGGAGGATTCGGTGGATTCGATCTTGGCCGACTCGCGCAGCGTCTTGAGCTTTTCCGGCGCCTGCTGGAAAAACAGCGCCTGCTTCCCTTGGTACTCGCCGATGGCGCGCAGGGTCGAGCCGTGGGCCGGCGTCAGGCTCAACGATTCAAGGTAGTTGTCGGGAAAAGAGTGCACGCGCCTGCCCCGGTCTATTGGGGCAATCATCGCGCAAGTAATAGGGTAATGCCAACATTATTACCCCAATTAATTTCAGGCCATTGCCTTAATCGGCGGCAAGCGTGGACGAACAGCTGCGCGAAAAAGCGATTTGCCTCCCTCGGGAATTTGTGGACCGGGCCCCGACGGCGTAAGGACTTAAGGCTCGATTTCGGTCAATCGCGCCGCGTGGGTGATGGTCTGGCCGTCATAGAAGTATTCGTAGTGCGGCCCTTGTTTGACCGGGCTGCAGGCGCGCGGACGGAACACGGCCAGGCATTGGCCCTCGGGCCGCCGAACGCTGTCGTAAACGATGCCCCAGGCGCCTTCGTCTCGGCGCGCCTCGCCAAAGGCCTGGCTGGCGGCGTAACTGTCGGGGTCGTAGAGCTCGGGGACGTCAGCCCGCCGGCGGCGCAGTTCGACCCAGTCGGCCTCGACGGCTCCGACGTAGGCGCGCATCTGGATGCGCTGTGGTCCGACATCCTGATAGCGATACAGGCGTTCTCGGTGGTAACGGGTCTCGGCAACCGCCGTGGTTTCGTCGTCGGCTGCGTAGTAAACGCCGTAGGTCCCCGGCGAGAATCTCGAGCCGGCGGTGTTCGGATGGGTGAACGCCGCCATGATCGGTGAGGTTCCCGGACCGCTGACTCGCTCCCCCGCCGGCACCAGCGAAAGGTCGCCGACCTGATCTCGAATGCGCGAATTGGTCAGTGCCTCGACAGCGAAAACCGCCTCAAGATCGTCCGGGTCGGCCACTTCCTCGAACAAGTCGATCGGCGGGTAACAGCTGGGCACGATCCGGATAGCACGATCCCAGCGCTCGAACTGTACTGGCACCGAGTCAACCGCAGCCAAGGATTGCTACCAACCGCGCCAACCGTCCAGCCAGGCACGAATCACGTAAAGATCGCCCACGCGGCCGGAAGTCATCCGCTCGACCGGCGGGCGACCGGCGAAAGGCGGAGCCGAGTTGCCCAGATGCGGCCAGCGCTTGTAGGCCTCATGACTCGGAAAGAGCTGACGCAGCGCCTTCCAGATTCCGAGAATGTAAGAGATCCGTTCGAGCGTGTCTCCGGAGACACGCGCCGGCGGCGTGCGCTTCCACTGATACCAGGAACGCTCGCCAATACCAAGCGTCGCGCACTGTTGCTCGCGGGAAAAATCCCACTGCTCGAGAATATTCAGAGCCGTCGCAACCGCGCCGCTGACATCCGCCGGTACGGCTTGGGCCAGCGGGGGATGTTCGGGTCTGCTTGTGTTATGGCGCGCTTCCATTTCATGCCTCGATGCTCAGAAACCACAAGAGCCCGGGCGAGTCCAGGCATAGCAATATGTTACTGCAGCATTGCAGTAATTTCAATTATCGCTGCACTGATGCAAAAACTTGCGCGCGGAATCCAGCATGGGCTCATACCGCGATCGGCGCCCTGATCGCCGGATGGCAACGGTAGTCGACCAGCTCGAAATCCTCGAAGCGAAAATCCTCGAGCCGGCTGCGCTTCGGGTTCAGGCGCATTTCGGGCAGCGGGTACGGCTCGCGCTCGAGCTGGGTCCGAACCTGGTCGAGGTGGTTCAGGTAGATATGCGCATCGCCGAAGGTATGGATGAACTCATGCGGCCTCAGGCCGGTGACCTGGGCGACCATCATCAACAACAGCGCATACGAGGCGATATTGAACGGCACGCCGAGAAAGCAGTCGGCCGAGCGCTGGTAGAGCTGGAGACTGATCCGGCCCTCGGCGACCCAGAACTGGAACATCGTGTGGCACGGCGCCAGCGACATGCGGCCGGCAGCCGGATTTTCGTGCGGCGCAACGGTCTCGTCGGGCAGGTAGGCGGGATTCCAGGCCGTGACCAGGTGACGGCGCGAATCGGGTCGGCGTCGGATGCGATCGACGATGGCCTGGAGCTGGTCCATTTCGCCGCCGCCCGGCACCGGCCAGGCGCGCCATTGCCGACCGTAGATCGGTCCGAGTTCGCCCTGCTCGTCGGCCCACTCGTCCCAGATCCGAACACCGTTTTCCTTGAGGTAGCCCACGTTGGTATCGCCGGCGATGAACCACAGCAGCTCATGAATGATGGACCGGAGGTGGACTTTCTTGGTCGTGACCAGCGGAAAGCCATGGTCCAGGTCGAAGCGCATCTGGTGACCGAACACGCTCAGCGTACCGGTGCCGGTGCGATCGCTCTTGCGCACGCCCGTCTCCAGCACGCGGCCCAGGAGCTCGTGATAAGTCTTCATGTCGATTCCATTCCGGTTCGGCCGCGATAGGCCCAGATCATCAGCGCCACCCCGGCGAGGAACATCGGCAGCGACAGCACCTGGCCCATGGTCAACCAGTCGAACGCGACGAAGCCGAGATGGGCGTCGGGCTCACGAAAGAACTCCGCGATCCATCGAAATACCGCGTAACCGGCCAGGAACAGCCCGCCCACGGCGCCGGCCGGGCGCGGTCTGGCGGCGAAGATCCAGACGATGGCAAACAGCAGCAGGCCCTCCAGCGCCGCCTGGTAAAGCTGAGACGGATGGCGCGCGAATTCATCCAGGCGGCCCGCCTGCCAGGCCTCGTGCAACGCCTCGGTTCCGGCCAGCCCGCGATCGATCGAATTCGGAAAGATCATCGCCCACGGTGCGTCGCTCAGGCGCCCCCAGAGTTCGCCGCCGATGAAGTTGCCGATGCGTCCGCAGGCCAGGCCCAGCGGCACCACCTGGGCGGTGAAATCGCCGAGTTTCAGAAACGAGATGCCGAGGTGACGCGCATAGAAGAAGATGGCCAGCAGCACGCCGACCAGGCCGCCGTGAAACGACATCCCGCCCTGCTGCACCCACAGCGGAAACAGCGGATCGGCGAACCAGCGATCGAGCGCGTAGAACAGCACGTAGCCCATTCGGCCGCCGACGAACACGCCGACCACGCACCAGAACAGGAAATCTCCGGCCTGCGACGGCGTCAGCGGCCAGTGATCGGCGCGCGCCCTGCGGGCGACCAGCCACCAGCACAACGCGAAGGCGACCAGGTAGGTGATGCCGTACCAGTGAATCTGGATGAACCCGAGATCCAGCGCGACGGGATCGAAGTCGACGAGAAACGGGCGGTCGGGCATCAATCGGTATCCGGGTGGGCGCGGGCGGCAGCGGTGCGTTGCAACCGGCATTGTACCCACGCCACCGGGGCGCGGGCACGGCAGCAGGCCGGGTGGCCCGAGGCGCGATCGGTCCGACGGTGTTAGTCTTCTCCGCCCAGCCCGCCCCGCGTTTTCAGACCATGCCCAATCGCCTCGCCGACGCGCTCAGCCCCTATCTCGAACAGCACGCGCACAATCCGGTCGACTGGTACCCCTGGAGCGAAGAAGCGCTGAGCACGGCGCGCAATTCCGATCGCCCCATCCTGCTCTCGATCGGCTACTCGGCGTGCCACTGGTGCCACGTCATGGCGCACGAGAGCTTCGAAGATCCGTCCATGGCAGAGCGCATGAATGCCTGGTTCGTCAACATCAAGGTCGACCGCGAAGAGCGACCCGACCTCGACCGCGTCTACCAGCTCTCGCACCAGATCCTGACCGGGCGCAGCGGCGGCTGGCCGCTGACGGTGTTCCTCGATTCCTCGGATTTGACGCCGTTCGC
The DNA here is from genome assembly GCA_964415285.1 of uncultured Halomonas sp. GTDB lineage: Bacteria > Pseudomonadota > Gammaproteobacteria > Xanthomonadales > Wenzhouxiangellaceae. The sequence goes on from CAYPZP010000156.1 coordinate 4,697, forward strand.
CGCCGGCACCTACTTTCCACCCGAACCCCGGCACGGCTTGATCGGCTTCGGCGAACTGCTCGAGCGCGTGCACGCCGCGTGGCTGAACCAGCGCGACACGCTGCGCGAGCAGAACCGCCGCCTCGGCGAGGCGCTGACGATGGTCTCTTCGCATGAGGCGCGCAGCCGCGACAACGCCGGCGATCCCGCGAGCGAACTGCTGGGACAACTGGAAGGGCGCCAGGATCGGCGCCACGGCGGCTTCGGCGACGCCCCAAAGTTCCCGCAGGCGCCGATGATGGAATGGCTTGCGCACGTGGCCCGCGACGATGAGGGCGCGGCCGGCATGCTCGGCGACGCGCTGGACGCCATGGCGCGAAACGGCTTGTTCGATCACATCGGCGGCGGCTTCTTCCGCTACTGCGTCGACGCCGCCTGGGAAATTCCGCATTTCGAGAAGATGCTCTGCGACAATGCCCTGCTGCTGCCGGTGTTCGCCGAAGCCGCGGTGCGCTGGAACAACGAAAACTGGGCCGAAACGGCCCGGCGGACCGCTGCGTTCCTGCGCGAGGACATGCGCCTGTCCGACGGCGGATTTGCCAGCAGCCTCGATGCCGACAGCCTGCCGTCGGAGACACAACCCGGCGTCGTGCCGGAACCCACCGAGGGCGCCTTCTACCTGTGGACGCCAGCGCAGTTCGAAGCCTGCCTCGGTCAAGAGGCCGAACTGGCCAAGGCGCGATTCGGGCTCGACGGTCCGGCCAATTTCGAAGGCCGGCAATGGCACCTGGTGATCGCCCGGGGTATCGACGAACTGACCGGCGAGTCCGGCGAAGCCACCCGCGTTCGCGAGCGCCTGGAGATGCTTCGCGATCAGCTCTCGGCGCACCGGCGCAGGCGTCCGGCACCGGCGCGCGACGACAAGATGCTGGCGTCGTGGAACGCGCTGGCTGCGGCCGGCCTGCTGCGCGCGGGCCGGGTGCTGGATGAAGCCGACTGGATCGAGCGCGGTTGCGAAACGCTCGACCGGATTCACGAGCGGCTGTTCGATTCGGACCGGCCGCGCGCCGTGTGGCGTGACGGGCGCAGCGCGCACACCGCCCTGCTCGAAGACCACGCGGCGTTTCTGGTCGCGATCATGGAGCGCCTCGCGGTGCGCTGGCACGCAGCCTGGCTGCAGCGCGCCGAGTCGTTGGCCGAGCGCATCGTCGAGCAGTTCTTCGACGCCGATACCGATGCGTTGTACATGACGCCGCACGGATACGAGCGCTTGCCGATGCGCCCGACCGCAAATCTCGACGAATCGACGCCCTCGGGCGCAGCCCTGACGGCGCTCGGCCTCGGCCGTCTCGGACACCTGACCGCCGATGCGCAGTGGCTGACGCTGGCGCACCGCATCGTCGACGCCGCGCACGGGGATATCGAGCGAGCCCCGGCCGCGCACGCATCGATGCTGCTGGCAGGGCATGAACTCGATCAACCGGTCACCCAGGTACTGATCGGCGGCTCGGACGAGCCAGCCGACCGGTGGCATGCGGCGCTGCGCCGAAATCCGGGGATTCGCGCCTACCGCTTGAGCGTCGATCAAACGGAACTGCCGCAGTCCCTGAACGCGGTGGCCACATGCGAGACCGCAACGGCCGTGGTCTGTATCGGCAGTCGATGCCTGGAACCGGCCCATTCGCAAAGCGAACTCGGCAAGCGACTCTCCGAGGCCGGCGCGGCCCGGGGGCGGTCGCAATGATCCGGCGCGCGGCCGGAATGCTTCCGGGGATCCGGCGGATCACCAGGATGGCAAAAGCGGTCCTGGCGGCGCTCATGGCACTGGTCTCGAGCGCGCCGCTGCCGGCTGGCGATCCGGGCGTCGAAGCGTCGCCGCGCATCATCTCGCTTGCGCCTCACTTGACCGAACTGGCCTTCGAGGCGGGCATCGGGGGACAGCTGGTCGGCGCGGTGGACTGGAGCGATTATCCTGCCGAGGCCGCGAGCCTGCCGCGCATCGGCGATGCGTTCCGGCTCGACCTCGAACGGATCGTGCGTCTCGGGGCGACCGACGCGCTGGCCTGGGCGGGAGGCACGCCGGAGGCCGCGCTGAGCCGGATCGAAGGTCTGGGCATCGAGGTTCATTCGATCGCGGTGCGCTCACTGGAAGATATTCCGCGCGCGCTCCTCGAACTGGGCGATCTCGGTGATACGCCGAACCGCGCGCAGCAGGCGGCGGCGCGCTTCAGCGAGCGTCACCGACAGCTTGCCGCCCGGCTCCGCGAGCGCGAGCCGTCGATTCCGTTGTTCTACCAGGTATCCCGATCTCCCTTGTTCACGCTGGGCGGCCGACACGTGATCAACGACGTCCTGGCGCTGTGCGGTGCCGAAAACATCTTCGGCGACCTCGATACCGAAGCGGCGTCGATCGACCTGGAAGCGCTGCTGACCCGGAACCCGGCCGCGATCGTCTCCGGACGCGCTTCGGGGGAACCGGCGCTTGCCGAAAGCTGGAGCGCGCACGAATCGCTGCGCGCGGTGCGGTGCGGGCATCTGCTCGAGGTCGATCCGGATCGCCTGGTGCGGCCGACGACGCGCCTTCTCGACGGCGCCGTCTCGCTGTGTGCATGGCTCGACGCGCAGGTCCGGCGGGCGGAAGACCCGGCCTGTCGATTCGGCGTGGATTGACTTCGGCGCGAAAACTGCGGGCGTGTGAATCGCAGGCCCTTCGCCGCTCGCCACCGGAAGGCGGAGACCGCACGCCGGGCGGAGCGATCCGTGTTCACGGACTGCGGCCGGGCGGCGCGGCGGCAGGACGCGCCTGCCGCCGGGCGGAATCAGGCGGCCGAACCCTCGCGAGGGCGCAGCAGCCACCGCGCCAGCGCCGGCAGCAGCAGCATGGCACCGATCATGTTGAAGATGAACATAAACGACAGCAGCATGCCCATGTCGGCCTGGAACTTGAGGTCGGAGAACAGCCACGTGCCGACGCCGACCGCCAGCGTGATCGCGGTAAACAGCACTGCTCGTCCGGTCAGGCGCAGCGTGCGCAGGTAGGCCTCGTCCAGCGTCGCGCCTTCGTTGAGGTACTCGCGCAGCCGGCTGAAGATGTAGATGCCGTAGTCGACCCCGATACCGACCCCCAGCGCCACCACCGGCAGCGTGTTGACCTTGAGCCCGACGTCCATGA
>CAYPZP010000157.1:0-7747 GCA_964415285.1 uncultured Halomonas sp.
TTCGCCGTATTATGCCGAATCCTTGCCCCCACCCCGGCCCTCCCCCGCAAGCAGGAGAGGGGGAAGAGCTGCTTCCGGCGGAACCAGTTCATTGCGCAACGCGTCGAGTTTCAACCTGCCCCGGGCGCAAGGGAGGATGGCAAGACGAGACCCGATCTGCTCGGTGTTTATCTCCCTCCCCCGCAGACGGGGGAGGGCCGGGGTGGGGGCACAGGAACCCCGAACAAGGCTCACGGCCCAAGGGCAGACCAACCACCAACAACCAATTACGAACGATCACAACGAACAATGATTTCCCCGGTTGCTGAAAACCGAAAACTTGCTGCTGGAAGGGCGCGACGATCGAACGATCGACGCGCTATGCTGAGCCCAGGCCCACTGCCGGCCCGACCGCCCATGGAATATGCCCAGAAACTGCTGATCGCCGCCATCCTGCCGCCCGGCGGGCTGATCCTGCTGGCACTTGCCGGCCTGTATCTGGCCTGGCGCGAGTGGCGCTTCGGCAGGACCCTGGTATTCGTGGCGCTGGCCGTGCTGTGGCTGCTGGCCACACCCGCGGTCTCCGATCTGCTGCGCTTGAGCCTGGAGAACCGCTTCCCGCCGCAGCCGATCGAAGCGATTCCGAGCGCCGACGCCATCGTCGCGCTGGGCGGCGGCATGGCGCCGGCGAGCTCGCGCAATCCGCATCCGGATCTCGGCTCGGCCGCCGACCGCTACTGGCACGCCGCACGCCTGTGGCGCGCCGGCAAGGCGCCGGAGATCGTCGTTTCCGGCGGTTCGCTTCCTTGGCGCGATGCGCGCGGTAGCGAGGCCGAGGCGGCGGTGCGCTTTCTCGTCGACCTGGGCGTTCCCTCCAATCGCATCCTGCTCGAATCGGCCAGCCTGGATACGCGCGAAAACGCGCAGATGACCGAGGCGGTGCTGAGAACGCGCGGCGCCCGGCGCGTGCTGCTGGTGACCTCCGCGCTGCACATGCGCCGCGCCCTGGCGCGTTTCGCGATCCCCGGGATCGAGGTGATTCCGGTCGCAGCCGACCACGAAGTCGGTGACGATCCTCCCGGCCTGATTCGCTGGCTGCCCGACACCGATGCGCTGGACGGCAGCCGGCGGGCATTGAAGGAGCACCTCGGCTACTGGGTTGTGGTTTCGGGCTCGACCAGCGCCCAGTAGCGATTGCCGTCGAGCGTGCGCCGGACCGTGTGTCGGCGTTCGCCCGGCGGCGTGGCGCGGACTAGCGATTCGATCAGGTCGTCCGCGACAATCGGGTGATGGAAGAAATACTCGTGGCCGCTGGGGCTGTAGCGGCCCAGCGGGGAGACGTCGATGGTCTCCATGCCGTCGATGACGGTCAGCGCGCCGCCGGCCTGTCCCAGCCGCGGATAACCGTGTAGTGTTTCGGAGAACTTCAGCGGCGTGTCGTTGGTCGAGGCGTACAGCGTGATCCGGCCGACCCGACGGTCGATGCCTTCGAACTGCTGTTGGAAGGCCGCGGCATCATAGTCGGGCGCAAGCAGCACCAGGTGCTCGGCGTACGGCGGCGGCCGGCCGGCAAGGTCCAGCCAGGCCAGCGAGAACAGCACGCCTCGCGTGCCCAGCGAATGGGCGAGGAGTTTGATCCGACCGGCACCGGCAATGTCCACCAGCCGCTCGAGCAGGCCGGCCAGAGCCGGCACGCTCCACTCGACGTCGACCTGGTCGGCGACGTAGTCGGCCGGGTTGGCGTCGGATGGCCAGCTGAACATCACCATCGTGGCTTCGTCGGCCATCATCCGCTGCAGCTCTGCGCCGATCCGGCAGGTCTTGTCGAAGCCGTAGGAATAGCCGTGGACGAACAGCACGACCGGCGCGTCCGATCGCGATTCCAGCGCCGCTTCGAACGCGGCCTCGTCGAGCAGTTCGACCGACTCGACCGCCTGGAAGTCGGTCGGAACGAAGAACTCCACCGACTGCGCCACCTCGCGCGTTAACGGAATCGGCCGGTAGCCGACACGGCAGCGGCCCACGGCCAGATCGCCGCGCTGCCCGCCGAATCGGTTTTCCGGATCGGCCGATTCGTCGAGTTGCCGGTTGGTCACGAACAGCACGTCGCCGACGGCCGTCGGCGGCTGGTTGTTGGTGTGGGCGAAGAACGCCAGCCAGGCCAAGATCGCGACCAGCGCGAACAGGCCCAGACCGATCAACCAGACGGTCAGACGCCGCATCGGTTCAGGTCAGGACCCCGGCCCAGGCCGCGTTCATCAGCGACACCAGCGTGCCTCCGAGAATCGCCCGAAGGCCCAACTGTGCCAGCTCGGAGCGCCGAGACGGTGCCAGTCCGCCGATCCCGCCGAGCTGGATCGCGATCGACGAGAAGTTGGCGAATCCGCACAGCGCGTAGGTCGCAATCAGCACCGATCGATCCGAGAGATCGGCCTGGATGTCGGTCAGCGCGACGTAGGCGACGAACTCGTTGGCGACGATCTTCTGTCCGATCAGTCCGCCGACGGTGACGGCCTCCTCGGGGGGCACGCCGACGACCAGCGCCAGCGGCGCGCAGATCCAGCCGAGGATCAGCGCCAGGTCGATCGGTTGACCCACCAACGATTGCAGTCCGGACACCTCGCCGAGCCAGCCCAGCGGGCCGTTGATCAGCGCGATCAGCGCCAGGAACGCCAGCAGCATCGCGCCGACGTTGAGCGCCAGCTTCAAACCCTCGGAGGCGCCGCCGGCGGCGGCTTCGATGAGATTGGTGTGCTCGCGCTGCACCGTGGTCTTGACCAGACCCATGGTCTCGGACGGCTCGCGCTCGGGCAGGATGATCTTGGCCACGACCAGCGCCGCCGGCGCGGCCATGATCGATGCCGAAATGAGGTGCTTGGCGAAATACGCCTGCTGGTCCGGGTCGGTGCCGCCGAGCAGCAGCACGTAGGCGGCCAGCACGCCGCCTGCGATCGTCGCCATGCCGCCGGTCATCAAGGCGAACAACTCCGAGCGGGTCATGCCGTCGATGAACGGACGCACGACCAGCGGCGCTTCGGTCTGTCCGACGAACGAATTGGCCGCCGTGGCCAGCGATTCGCTGCCCGAGACCTTCATGAAGCGCACCATGACCCAGGCCATCATTTCGACGATCTTCTGCATGAAGCCGAGGTGGTAGAGACACGACATCAGCGCGGCGAAGAAGATGATCGTCGGCAGCACCTGGAAGGCGATGATGAAGCCGGACTCGTCGGCGTCGGCCAGGTCGCCGAAGATGAAGCTGGACCCGGCCTGGGTGAAGCTCACCAGCTTGACGAACAGGGCGCCCAGGGTTTCGAACACGGTCTGGCCGAACGGTACCCAGAGCACGAAGATGGCCAGCGCGAGCTGCAGCGCCAGCCCGACGCCGATGGTCTGCCACTGCAGCTCGCGCCGATGTTCGGACGCCAGCCAGGCGATGCCCAGCAATACGGCGATTCCAACGAGTCCAATCAGCTCAGCCATGGTCCAGGCATCCCGGGTTTTGCCAGAGTGTATCCGGTGGCGCTGCTCGGCGCCGGTCCATCCGATCCGAGTACCTCAGACCCGGATCGACTGCCAGTGTCCCTGCCGCCAGGCGCGCGCGAACCACAGTGTCTGGCCCGACCGATACAGCGCCTGCAGCATCCAGACCAGCAGCAGCCCGCCCCCCAGCACCGGTCCGGCAAGTGCCGCCGCAGGAAGGAACAGCGCCCACTGCGCGATCAGCGAGATCTTCATCACCCGGCCGGTATCACCGGCGCCGAGCAGCGCGTGCAGCAGCACCAGGCCGGCCGTGTCGATGCCGATGACCAGCCCCGAGACGATCAGCGGGGGCCAGGCCAGCGCGACGACGTCGGGGTCGGTGATGAAAACACCCAGGATCGGCTTGCCGAACGCGATCACCAGCAGGCCCATCGTCGCGCCGAGCAGGCCGGTGAACAGCGCGGCGTCCCAGCCCCAGCGGCGGGCGTCGTCGACGTCGCCGCGGCCCAGCGCGTTGCCGACCAGCGTTGCCGTGGCGAGCCCGAGGCCGATCGCGGGCAGCACGACGACCAGCCCCAGCGTCATCAGCACATTGGCCGCGGCCAGTTCGGCGGTGCCGATCAGGCCGATGATCACGATCAGCGTCATCATGCCGGCCGAGAAGAACAACTGCTGCAGGCTGGCCGGCAGGCTGAGCCGGAACTGTCGAGTCAGCATGGTCAGCGACGGGCGGTGGTGCAGGAAGCCTTCGGCCCAGGCGTGTTTCAGGCCGAAACCGACGTAGATCAGGAAGCCGAGCACGATCGACAGCGTCGTCGCCAGCCCGGCGCCGGTCACGCCCATCGCCGGCGCGCCGAGGTTGCCGAAGATCAGCACCCAGTTCAGGAAGATGTTGACCGAATGCATCACCAGCAGCGTCACTAGGTAGATGCCGGTGCGGTGGACCGCCGACCAGTAGCCGCGAAACGAGAAATTCATGCCGACGAAGACCAGCGCCAGCAGCCGGACTTGGAGATAAGGCGTCGCCTCGGCGACCACGTCGGGATCGTTGTTGACCAGCCCCAGCAGCTCCGGCGCGAACAGGATCAGCACCGCGGCCAGCGGTGTGCCGAGCGCTACCGCCAGCATCAGCCCGCCGTTGAGCGGCACCGCGATTTCACCGTGCGCTCCCTCGCCGACGCGGCGCGAGCAGATTGCCTGCACGCCGGTGGCCAGCCCGAGGATGAACGACATCGACAGCCAGTTGGCGAACGATCCGATCCCGGTCGCGGCCAGCGCGGTCGTTCCGAGTCGGCCGACCATCGCGATATCGACCAGATTCAGGATGTTCTGCGACGCCATGCCGCCGATGATGGGCAGCGCCAGCGCCAGCAGCGCGCGCCGCCGATCGCGGTTCGGGAAATGGGCTCGGGCGCTGGCCAGGGCGTTCAACGGAACGTGGTCTTGGACGGGAACGACTTCATTCGGGCATTGTGCCCGCAGATGCACGCCGGGAAGTAACCGCGGGCCGATCTGCCGTCAGGCCGCCTGCTCGGTGCGGACGTAGACGCTGACTTCACGCGTGGCGCGAAATTCGATCTCGGGGTGACGCTCCTCGGCGAGCTGCAGGTTGACGCGGGTCGGCGCGAGATACACCAATCGACCGCCGCCGTCTTCCGCCAGATGCTGGATGTTCTTGTCGCGGAACTTTTCGAGCTCGCGTTCGCTGTCGGCCGAAACCCAGCGGCAGGTCGCGACGTTGACATTCTCGAAGATCGCCTCGCAGTTGTACTCGTCGGCAAGCCGGTAGGCGACCACGTCGAACTGCAGCATGCCGACCGCGCCGACGACCAGGTCGTTGCCCATGAGCGGTTTGAAAAACTGGGTCGCGCCTTCCTCGGAAAGCTGCGTCAGGCCCTTGGTCAGCGCCTTGAGTTTCAGCGGGTCCTTGAGGCGCACGCGCCGGAACAGCTCCGGGGCGAAGCTCGGGATGCCGGCGAACTGCAACTCTTCGCCCTCGGTGAAGGTGTCGCCGATGCCGATCGTGCCGTGGTTGTGCAGACCCACGATATCGCCCGGGAACGCCTGTTCGGCCTCGGCGCGCTCGTCGGCCATGAAGGTCAGCGCGCCGTGCGTGCGCTGCGGCTTGCCGATGCGGACATGGTGCAGTTTCATGCCCTTGGTGAAGACTCCCGAACAAACGCGCATGAAGGCCATCCGGTCGCGATGGGCCGGGTCCATGTTCGCCTGGACCTTGAACACGAAGCCGGTCATCTTCGGCTCGTCGGGATCCACGGTCCGTCCCAGCGTTTCACGCGGCTGCGGTTGCGGGGCGTGCTCGACGAACTCATCGAGCAGCGGAATCACGCCGAAGTTGTTCAGCGCCGAGCCGAAGAACACCGGCGTCTGCTTGCCGGCCAGGTAGGCTTCGGCGTCGAAGTCGTGGCTGGCGCCGTGCACCAGTTCGATCTCGTCGCGCAGCTCGGCGGCGATGTCGCCCAGCGCTTCGTCGGCCTCGGCGCTGCGCAGCCCGGAAATCACCTTCGGTTCCTGGCGCAGGTAATTGCGGCCGGACTCGTAGAGGTGGATTTCGTCTCTGAGCAGGTGGTAGATGCCCTTGAGCCGCCGGCCCATGCCGATCGGCCAGGTGATCGGCGCGCACTGGATGCCGAGGACTTCCTCGACCTCGTCGAGCAGCTCGATCGGCTCGCGGCCCTCGCGGTCGAGCTTGTTGATGAAGGTGAAGATTGGCGTGTCGCGCAGCCGGCAGACCTCCATCAGCTTGATCGTGCGTTCCTCGACGCCCTTGGCACAGTCGATGACCATCAGCGCCGAGTCGACCGCGGTCAGCACGCGGTAGGTGTCCTCGGAGAAGTCGGCGTGGCCGGGGGTGTCGAGCAGGTTGACGATGCGCTCGTTGTAGGGGAACTGCATCACCGAAGAGGTGATCGAGATGCCGCGTTCCTTCTCCATCTCCATCCAGTCCGACGTGGCGTGTCGCGACGCCTTCCTGGCCTTGACCGAGCCGGCCAGCTGGATTGCGCCGCCGAACAGCAGGAACTTTTCGGTCAGCGTTGTCTTGCCGGCGTCCGGGTGAGAAATGATCGCGAATGTGCGGCGGCGGGCGATTTCGTCGGGGAGCTTGCTCACGGGTTTCGGCTTTTGATTTTGTCGATAATCAGCCGGGCATTGTAAGGGTTGGGGGTTTTTCTTGATTGACTGCGGTTCGTGCTGGTTTCTGATGCCGAATTGAATCCGGCGATCCGCCCGCCAGGCGACAACGAATCACCAGACGGCGAAAGCGCTCACCGCGCTGCCGGCACGCCGCCGTCGTCGAGCCAGAGCTCGCGCCCATCCGGTGCGACCATCCGGAACGGAATCGACACCAACTCCATGTCCCGGTTGACCTGGACCGCGAAGTGCAGGTGCGGCCCGGTGGAATAGCCGGTATTCCCGGACCGTCCCAGCCGTTGTCCGGGCGCTAGCTGCGCCCCGGGCTGTACGGTAATGCTGTTGTAGTCCAGGTGCGCGTAGACGGCCATGGAGCCGTCGCCGTGCAGCACCCGAACATAGTTGGCGCGCGGGCCGTCGCGCTCGGGATCGTCGCCGGTCTGGTGAAACCAGCGTTCCACGTCCATGACGACGCCGCCGCGCGCGGCCAGGACGGGTGTGCCGGTGGGCAGCGAGAAATCCACCGCATGCAGGCTTTGCGGCGCGGTGTGGCTGAACGTGCCGCCGAATCCCTGACCGACAACAATGGCCTGCTCCGGCGGAAACGGCAGGCGGTAGCGCAGTCCGTGGTCCGGTTGCGCGTCGATCGGCCCGGGAACGGACTGCATGGTGATGCCGTAGCGCCAGTCGCGGAGCGGATTGCCCGGTGCGACCTTCACCGAGCGATGGGCGCGCCCGGGCACGACCAGAACCGCGGGCAACGCCGGTGTGGCGGTGACGTTATCGGCCTCGGAGAACGCGACCTGCACCGAGACCGGGCCATAAAGACGGTTGAGGAATCGCCATTCCGGCTCGCGCTCGCTGCCGACGTTGCGCATCTCGACCGGCGCGTCGGGTCGGGCGATCCCGCGCTGGACGTCGACGTCGTAGGCGCCGTCGGGTCGCCGATCGCTGATGTGGCGGACGCCGTCTTCGTCGGTCCACAGATACAGCTCCTGCGCGGCAGCAGGGAGAGCGGCCAGCAACAGCAGCGCGGGCAGAAGGAGGCGGGGTGGGCGAAGCGCGGTCACGTCGGGTTCATTGTTCGTTGTTCGTTGTTCGTTGTTCGTTGTTCGTTGTTCGTTGTTCGTTGTTC
>CAYPZP010000158.1:0-7660 GCA_964415285.1 uncultured Halomonas sp.
GTTTCCGCGGTCAAAGGCGGGCGGGGTTTGATGATTCGACAAGCGCTGTAGGGGACACATCCGAAGGCCGATGGGTTCGGGCAGATCGTGGATCGGAGACCGCTCCTACAGCGGAAAGGCCGATATGGGGCCGATGGTCACGGCGTTTTTGCTTCGAGCGCGTAGGGTTGCGGATATGACGACTGCAGAGTTACCAACCAACGATCGCCGGGTCACCGTCTGGTACGACGGCGGCTGCCCGCTGTGCGTGCGCGAGATCGGGATGATGCATCGGCTCGACCGGCACGATCGGATTCGGTTCGTCGACGTCGATCGCGAGGATGCGTCCTGCCCGATCGACCGCAACCTGCTGCTGGCGCGCCTGCACGCACGCGAGGGCGACTGCGAACTGGTCGACGGCGCGGCGGCGTTCGCGGCGATGTGGCGGCAGATTCCGGTGATGCGACCGCTGGGGCTGGCGGCGAAAAACCGGGTCGTGCTGTGGTTGCTGGAGCGGGCGTACCGGGGGTTCCTGGTGGTGCGGCCGGCGGTGCAGCGGGTGTTTGTTCGCGTGTTCGGTGAGCCGAAGCAATCGGTCGCCTAGGCGGCCTCGGTTTCCGGGTTCGGGTTTCCGCGGTCTGGCGTCGGCGCATCGGTATTTGCTGTAGGAGGCCTCTCCGAATGTGGATGGGTTCGGGCTGATCGCGGATTACTGGATCCAGTTCAGCACCGGCTTGGCTGCTCCCGAAGGAGAATTTTCCGGGCTGATCGCGATCGGGAGATCGCTCCTACGGGGGAAAGGCCGGTTTCTGGGTTCCGGGTTCGGGTTTCCGCGGTCTGGCGTCGGCGCATCGGTATTTGCTGTAGGAGGCCTCTCCGAAGGCCGATGGGTTCGGGCTGATCGCGATCGGGAGATCGCTCCTACGGGGGGAAGCCGGTTTCCGGTTTTCGGTTTCCGCGGTCTGGCGTCGGCGAATCGGTATTTGCTGTAGGAGGCCTCTCCGAAGGCCGATGGGTTCGGGTTGATCGCGGATCGGAGTCCGCGCCTACAGGGGGGATGGGCGGTTTGCGCGGGTCCAGGCAACGATGATCCAGTGGCCGGGCACGTAGACGAGCAGCGCGGTGGCCAGGCACAGCAGCGGGATCCACAGCGGCTGCGGCAGCCAGATCTGTTCGATGCCGAACGGCGCGCGGACGTAGTTGAGATTGCGTACCGGGTCGCCGAACAGGGCGCCGCCGACGATGGCGAAGCTGCCGATGCCGCACTGCAGCCACAGCCCGCGCCGATCGTAGCCGATGCGCGAGACCAGCCACAGCATGAGCAGCGGCAACCACAGGTGGTAGGTCGACGTCGCGCGCAGCACCAGCGGCAGGCGATCGTCGAACATGTAGTAGGTGATTCCGAACGGGCTGCTGCCCAGCACCAGCGCGCCGACAAAGTCGATGCTCCAGACCAGGCCGACCAGCACCACGGTACCCGCCTGGCTGGAAATCAGCAGGCGATCGTTGCGCCACAGCGCGAACAGCAAGATGAACTGCGCCAGGTTGCACAGCCACCAGAAATTCTGCGCACCCTGGGTGGACAACACCACCGGCACCCAGAACAGCATCCACAGCGTGAACGCGACCTGGGCCGGCCGGCCGACGTTCGCGGCATTCACCGAACGGCTCACGGCACGCCGTTGCGCACCGCGATGCTCCGGATTTCGGCGCGCGCGACCGGCCGGACGAAATAGCCGCTGTCGCTGGTGAATCGCAGGTGCAGCGATTCGGGCTCGATGCGCTCGACGCGGCCGAAGAAGCGGCGCCCGGACACCAAATCCACGCGAACCGGGCGATCGACGAGATCGGCCAGGGTTGCGTCGGTCAGCTCGACGGCGCTCCAGCGCGACTCACTGCGCGCCGCCGATGCGGCCTCGCCGGCGACGCGGGCGCGCTCGACGGGCGAACGACGCACCGCCTCGCTGCGCGGGGCCGCGGGTTCGGCATCCACGGGGTCCGACGACGCCGGATCGTCGGGCGCCGGTGCCGACGCCGCGACCGCCGGATCGGGCGCCTGCGGCGGCGTCTCGACGATCCGGGCCTCGACCGCAATCGGTTCGCGGTTGCCAAAGCTGATCCGGGTTTCCATCCGCTCGAAGAACTGCGCGAGCGAATACTCGCCGAGCATCTGCAGGTCCACGGAGTAGACCGCGCGGCTGGTCGCGCTGAGCCGATCGGGCGATTCGACGAAGCGGCGATAGGCCTCGACCAACTGCGGCGCGGGGCGCGAGCCCAAGCGAGCCCACTGCTCGGCCCAGGCGCGCACGTGATGGTCGATGTAGGTATCGCGATCCATATCCATCCGCCGCGCGCAGAACCCGAGCATGCGCGGATAGAAGCCGAGATCCTCGTACTCGAACGTGAACGAGTTCAGGTCGGCTCGCCGAAGCGCGGTCATCAGCTCCATCATGCCCAGCGAGCCGGCGTTGAGATCCACGACCGCCTCGAATTCCACTTCGCCGATCTCGGCGCTGCGCGTGCGCACGTACTGGCGCAGTTGCAGACCTTCATCGACGAAGCGGTAGTTCGCCTCGACATCGGCCTGGATCACGAAGTAGTCCATGTCGATGAAGTCGTCGACCGAAAAGCCGCTCCGGCCCTGGCAGCCTGCAGCGGCGAAGCCGAGACTGTCCGCGGCCTGGCCGGAGCGGGCGCGGGCGCTGCGCGAACCGACGCCGCGCGGCAGGCCGCCCAGGGAAAACTCCAGACCCTCGATGGCGACGCCGAGCTGTTCCGGCACCCGCCCGGCCTCTAGATCGCGCTCCAGCGACAGCAGCGCGCCCAGGCCGGCGGTCCGGAAGGCGACGCGATCTACCTGGATGCCCTGCCCTTCGTTGCCGCGCAGGAAAAACGCCAGGCCGTTGATATGAATGGCGCCGCCGGGCGTGAGTCGAACGTTGTCGTAGGACAAGGTGCCGAACATCGAGACCGCGGAGGCGGTGCGGTCGAGCTGCTGACGGATTTCGCGCGTGTAATACCAGTTCACCCCCAGCACCAGCACGACCAGCCCGACGACGGCGATCAGAATGAATTTCCTCATCGACATGCGCTCCGGAACGGGTACAGGGAGTCGAGCATACCGGCCACGGCGCGCCGTGACCAGCGTCGTCGGGATCGGCAGGCGCCCCGGCGGGCGGTCAGTCGCCGGTCAGGGGCTCGGCGGAGACGATCACGCCGTTGGCATCGATGTAGACGAACTCGCCGGGACGAAACCGCACGCCGCCGAACGAAACCGGCACGTTGAGCTGCCCCTCGCCGCGCCGAACGCTCTTGATCGGCACGCAACCCAGCGCAGCGATGCCGATCCGCAGGTCGGCCAGCGCGTCGACATCGCGACAGGCGCCGTGAATCAGCACGCCGGCCCAGCCACCCTCGGCGGCGCGCTCGGCGATCATGTCGCCGATCAGTGCGTGGCGCAGCGAGCCGCCGCCGTCGACCACCAGCACGCGGCCGTCTCCGGGCTCGGCCAGCCGCTCCTTGACCCGCGAGTTGTCCTCGAAGCACTTCACGGTCTCGAGGCGACCGCCGAACGCGACGATCCCGCCGTAGCTGTGCCACTGCAGGCCGGTGACCACCCGCACCGCGTCGGGATGGGCGTCACACAGATCGGGCGTCGAAATTCCCATGGGGCGTCTCCGTTGAACTCTCCCTCGATTCTATGCCGTCGGCGAGGCCGAACTGCGTCGCCGCGCCGGCCCCTCGGCGAACATCGAACTTCCCGAATGAGCGATCTACACTGGAACAGAAGGTGCTAATATGGAAAGGCGACACGGGGCGGGGTCGCGACACGGCTTTGACGGGCGGTTTTCGCCCAAAGGGGAAGTAATCGTGCTGTCGCTACACGCCACATCGATTGCAGTCTTTCTCTGCATCGTGTCAGTGGCGCTGGCGCTGAGCATGACGCTGCTGTGGCGCTGGGAACGAACGCGCCACGGCTTCGGCCTGTGGACGCTGGCGCAGTGGTTGTTCGCAGTGGGCATGCTGTTCCTGCTGGCGCGCACGATACTGCCGTTGTTCTGGTCGGTGCTGCTCGGCAACGCCGGCGTGCTGGCAGCCCTGGTACTGCTGCGCGCCGGGCTGCAGCGCTACCGCGATCGCGAGATTGACGTGTTCTTCGATGCCGCGCTCGCGTCAATCTGCCTCGGCACGCTGCTGGTTCTCTTCAGCATGGACCTCGCCCTGCACTACCGCGTCGCGCTGGCCACCGGCATTTGTGCCGTACTGGCGCTTCGCGCCGCCGTCGTATTGGCACATCCGCCGCGCCTGCTGCGCCTGGCGTTCGGCATCACCGCAACGATTCTGGTTCTGATCGCGATCCAGGGGGCGGCGCTTTCGGCCATGGGGCTGTTCGACTTCGGCGGCACCACTTCGATCTTCGACGGCGGCGCGGCCCGAAATCTGCTGTCCGCCGGTCTTTCGGCGGCCACGATCCTGCTGCCGTTCGCGTTCCTGCTACTCAACAGCCTGCGCAACCTGGACCGACTGCGGCTGGCCCAGGCCGAGGCCGAGACGGCCGCGTCCACCGACTACCTCACCGGCCTGCCCAACCGCAGGCGAATGTTTCGCGAACTGGGAGCCCTGGGCCCGGACGCACCGGTGGCGATCAGCGTGCTCGACATCGACGATTTCAAGCGCATCAACGACCGCTACGGCCACAGCGTCGGCGATCGCGTGCTGGCGCAGCTGGGATGTCTGATGCTCGAGGCGACCGACGGCGACCAGATCCCGGTGCGCCTGGGCGGTGAGGAATTCGCGCTGGTCTCGCTGACCGGTGCATGGGAACGCCACTGCCGGCTGGCCGAGCGCGTTTCCGAGCGGATCGAAGCCGAGCTGGCCGCGCGCGCGGCGGTCGACGAATCACTGACCTGCAGCATCGGCGTGGCGCATGGCCGCGCGGCCGACATCGACGCGATTCTGGGCTACGCCGACGCCGCGCTCTACGAAGCCAAGCGGACCGGCAAGAACCGCGTGGTGCGCAATCCGGATGCGGCGCTGCCCGGCGTCCCGCTGGATGGACCGCACCACGTTTCGTATCGCATCCCGGGTTAACCCGGGCGCGCCTCAGGGGCGCTGCAGCCGGGCGACCTCGACCTCGACGCGCTTGATTTCTCGCAGCGTCGAGTGGCGGTTCATCTCCATGAAGAACCACATCTTGAACATGCTCACGGCGTGGAAGGCGGCCAGTACCAGCACGCCCCAGAACACGCGCGCCTCGAGATCGGCGGCGGTAAAGAACTCGTAGCCGGTCCAGAACGTCAGCCCGGTGAAGATCAGGGTCAGCAGCATTCCGAACGTCGCCCAGCGGCGCAGGTTGCCGGTGAATACCCGGGAAAGCATGCCGAACAGGCTGCGCTCGTCGAGATCCAGCCGGTCGATTTCGTCGGTTCGTGCAGCAAGCTCCTCGCGGATCCGGTCGTCGGTATTCATGGGTTTTCTCCTGTCAGGGTCTCGGCCAAACGGTTGCGGGCGCGGTGCAGTCGGGACTTGACCGTGCCCGGCGGGATTTCGAGGACGCTCGCGATTTCGGCGACTTTCAGGCCGGCGAGGTAGTGCAACTCCAGCGCCTGCCGGTCGATCGGCTCCAGCGCATCGATCGCCGCGGCCAGGTCGAGCTGCCGCTCGTTCGCCGCACCGGCCCGTCCGCCGTCGCCGGGCTCGTCGATATCGTCGAGCCGGGCTGCCGCGGCTTCGCTGCGGCGCAACAGGTCCAGCGTGCGCCAGCGCACGGCACGGAATATCCAGCTGCGGAACGCGCGCGGGTCTTCCAGCCGGCGCAGCCGCCGGGCGACGGTCATCCAGGCGTCCTGCACCGCGTCCTGGGCCAGCGCGCGGTTGCCGCACAGGCTCAGCGCGAAGCGCAGCAGCGAGCGATGGTGGTGCCGCACCAGCGCCTGCAGCGCCTCGCGGCCGCCGTCCTGCGCGGTGAGCACCAGCATGTCGTGTTCGGCCTGGTTCATGTTCGTCCCGATGGGTCCTCGCCCGAAAGACGGGCCGGCCGGCGAATAGGTTCACGCGCCGGGCGCCAACGCGCTCGGTCGGCGCGCGCCCGGGCCCGTCGCCGGGGCCGGTTCAGCGTGGTGGCAGCGGCCACGCAACGATGCTACATTTCGCCCCGGAGACGAAAGGAAGCTTTGCGATGAATCGGCGGGAACTGGTAGAGGCGCTGTTCGAGGAGTTCGACGACGACAAGGACGGCAAGCTGTCCCGGCGCGAGTTCAACGAGCTGATCGACAGCATGATCGGCGATCACGGCGTCGAGACGCACAAGGAAATCTTCGATCGCTTCGACCGCGACCACGACAACGGCATTTCCCGGGACGAGCTGATCGACCTGGTGGTCGAGTACGCGCTGTAGGCGTGCGCCCGCCCCTCGATGATCAGTCGCCCGCCCGTCGACGCCCCAGCCGGCGAGCCGCGGTCCAGCTGATCGACAGCGCGGCCGAAGCCCAGGCCGCGTAACGCACCCACAGATACACCGGCGTTCCGTCGGCGTGCCATTCGGGCGTGAACAGCATCAGCCCGAATGACGCGCTCAAAAGCGCGAACGTCACGACCAGCGCCAGGTAGTACCACTCGCGCCGGCGGGCGCCCAGCCAGGCGAATCCGCCCAGGTGCGCCAGGAACAGCACGAGCAGCGCGGAAGCCAGCGGAGTGCTCATCGGCCTAGTGTACCCCGCCACTCATTGTGTGACTTATAGAGTGCGCCTGAAGCGACAGTGCAAGGCGCGGCCCGCGGTGAATGGCCAGCCCTTTACAAGGGACGCAACGCCGCAATGTCGGTTCAGGCGCGCTCCCGAAGGGCGAGCCGGAGCGCATTCACCTGCGGCGTTGTGTCTCTTGGAAAGGACGCTGCCATTCCCTGCGAGACCGGCCTTGCAGCTCAACGCGCTCCGACTCGCTATAAGTTACACAATGAGTGGCGGGGTGCACTCGTGTGCCGCGACGCCGGAGTCTGATCTTCGAAACGGCCCGGGCGCCGGCACCCGCACGCCGCCGGGATGACGCTGGTCATGATCCCGCCTGCCGAGGATTGTTATGGTGGGGCTCCATTCAACGGAGGTGCCGCCATGAGCCAATACTGGGTGATCGCCGCCGACTCGACCGAAGCGCGCCTGTTCGAACGGGCCAAGAAGTTTTCCCCGCTGGTCGAGCAGCAGGATTTTCTGCATCCGGAGTCGCGCCTGCGCGGCGCGGATCTCGAAACCGACCGGCAGGGCAAGACCTTCTCGTCGCACGGTTACGGCCAGAGCGACAACCAGAAACCGACCGATCCGAAGACCCGCGAAGCCCGCGATTTCGCGCACGAACTGGCCGAGCGCCTCAACAAGGCCCGCGCGCGCGGAGAGTTTCAACGGCTGCAGATCGTCGCCGAACCGTCGTTCCTGGGATTGCTGCGAGAACAGATGGATTCCGAAACGCGCGAATGCGTCGAGCGTGCCGTGGACAAGAACCTGACCCGCCGCTCGCCCGAGACCATCGCCGGAGCACTGGACGCGGACCGATAGGCCGTAACGCGCAGCGCCGGCGTGCACCGATGGACGTTCGGTGGCCGGTGGTCGGTGGTCGGTGGTCGGTGGTCGGTGGTCGGTGGTCCGTGGTCCGTGGTCCGTGGTCCGTGGTCCGTGGTCCGTGGTCCGCA
>CAYPZP010000159.1:0-7502 GCA_964415285.1 uncultured Halomonas sp.
ACCCATCAGCCGTCTAGGGCTGTCCGGGGACAACCTGCTGAGACTGCACACCTAGGGAGCTGGATAGACGTAGCTGGTGCCCGGACCCAGCGGCACGCCGAGCATCCAGTAGCCGATCAGGAACAGCGACCAGACCAGCAGGAAAGTCACCGAGAACGGCAACATCAGCGATACCAGCGTGCCGATGCCGGTGCTCTTGACGTAGCGCTGGCAATAGACCACGACCAGCGGGAAGTACGGCATCAGCGGCGTGACGATGTTGGTCGAAGAATCGCCGACCCGGTAGGCGGCCTGGGTCAGCTCGGGCGAGAACCCGACCTGCATCAGCATCGGCACGAAGATCGGCGCCAGCAACGCCCATTTGGCCGAGGCCGAGCCGACAAACAGGTTGACGAATCCGACCAGCAGGATGATCCCGAACAGGGTCAGCCCGCCCGGCAGCGCGAGCTCGCGCAGGAAATTGCCGCCCTCCACCGCCAGCAGCACGCCGAGGCCGGAACGACCGAACTCGGCGACGAACAGCGCGCAGAAGAACGCCATGACGATGTAGTAGGCCATCGAGCTCATGGTCGTCGACATCGCGTCGACCACGTCCTTGCTCTTGGTGAAAGCCCCGGTCATGTAGCCGTAGATCACGCCAGGCAGCACGAAGAACAGGAAGATCAGCGGCACGATGGACTGCATGATCGGCGCCGAGAAATCGGTCAGATTGCCGGTGCCGGGATCACGAAACGGCGTGCCTTCCGGAATCAGCGACAGCACCAGGGCCACCAGGCCGATGCCCATGAAGGCCGTGGCCGTCCACATCGCCCGGTTTTCCCTCGCATCGAGGTCGTGCATCTCGGGCATGTCCTCGGCGTCGCCGTCCAGCGGCGTATCGGCCAGTCGCGGCTCGATCACCTTGTCGGTCAGCCACCAGCCCAGCAGCACGATCACCAGGCAGGAAGCCGAGGTGAAGAAGTAGTTGATCAGCGGGTGCAGCTCGACGCTGGAATCCACCAGCTGCGCCGCCGGCAGCGTGAAGCCCATCAGCAGCGGGTCGATCGCCGACGGCACGAAGTTGGCCGAGAATCCGCCCGACACGCCGGCGAATGCCGCCGCGATGCCGGCCAGCGGGTGCCGGCCGGCGGCGTAGAAGATGATGCCGCCGAGCGGAATCACGACCACGTACCCGGCGTCGACGGCCGTGTGGCTGACGATCGCGATCAGGATCAGCATCGGCGTCAGCAGCATCTTCGGCGTGAACGCGAGCAGCTTCTTCAGCAGGGCATTGATGTAGCCGCTCTGTTCGGCCACGCCCACACCCAGCATCGCCACCAGCACCACGCCCAGCGGCGCGAAGCCGGTGAACGTGTCGACCATCGAGGTCAGGAAACTGACGAAGTTGGATCCGGTCAGCAGGTTGGTGATCGTGATCGCCTCCCCGGTGGTCGGATGCTGCGCATCGAACTGCACGCCGGACAGCAGCCACGACAGGATCCAGATCACCACCATGAGCAGCAGGAACAGCATCGCGGGATCGGGCAGTCGATTGCCGACGCGCTCGATGACGTCCAGGCTGCGATAAAGCCAACCGCTGTTCGCGGGCGGTGCGGAGGGACTTTCAGGCTGATTCATTGGCTGTCTTCCCTGGTTCTTGTTCTGGGTTGAGTCCGGTCCCGAGACCGGTCGGCGGGCGTCAGCTCCGACGGCCCGGACCGTCCAGCGGCAGCGGCGTGACCTTGTCGCCGGTCTTCCGGTCACGAATCACGCAGTTGCCGCGCTTGTTCACTTTCTCGATCCGGATCACCGATTGCAGCGGCAGCAACAGCGACTCGGTATCGGCGAATTCCTCCCTGAGGCGTTCCTCGGCCGGGTCGACGACGACCTTGCCGGCGCGCTCGAACACCAGACCGGCGGCTTCGACGAAGCCGTACAAATGGCTGGAATCCACGCGCTCGGCGTAGAGCTCGTAGACCTTGCCATGGTTGAAGAACACCAGCTTGTACACGCGCCTCAGACCTCTGTTGCCGGTTGCATGGGGATTCCATCCCGCCGGTTCGGACCGGCTCGGGTGTCACTACGGTTCATCGTTCAGTCCTCTCCGGAATCCAGACGCGCTCTCGAGAAAATCCTCACCAGCAGCGCGACCACCAGTCCGGCCACGAAGCCGGCCACGTGGGTCCACCAGGCGACCGCATCGGACACCGGCCCGAATACCGTGTAGAGGAGTTGAAGCGTAAACCAGGATCCGATCACGAGCAATGCCGGAATTCTCGCGAACTGCAGGAACAGCCCCAGCGGCAGCCACAGACCGATGCGTCGGGACGGAAACAGGCCCAGGTAGATCCCGATCATGGCCGATACGCCGCCGCTGGCTCCGATGATGCTGCGCTCCAGCTCCGGCACGCGCAGTGCCACGAAAAGATTGGCCAGCGCCCCCAGCAGCAGGAACGCGAGCAAGAACCGAAAATGCCCGAGCGCACGCTCGACCGGGATGCCGAACACCCATAGATAAGCGAGATTGCCGGCCAGATGCACCCAGCTCGAGTGCGCGAACAACGCCGAGACGGTGCGCATCAGCTCCCAGTTGGCCGGTGATCTGAAGTCGGTGCCCAGCAGCGGGGCAATCCGCGCCGGTTGAAATCCCAGCGACTCCAGCCACGCGGCGGAACCGCCCTCGCCGGCCGCCAGCCTTGCGGCAATCATCACCGCCAGCGCCGTCGCGCTGAGCGCGATGACCATCCACGGATTGGCCGTGGCGATCCGGCGCCCGGAGACGCGGTAGGGTCCGCTCACTCAAGCAGCACCAGGTAGCGACCGAATTCGATCACGACGCCGCGGCGCAGGATTTCGTGCACGCGAACGCCCCGGTCGATCCGCTGCCCCTGTCGGTAGCGCTGGCCGTTGATCAGCACGAAGCGCTCTCGCGGTTCGACGGCGAAATAATGCACCGTGAGTTCCAGTTCCGGGAATTCGGCCCGAAGGTCCTGCGGAAGCTCCCACGGACGGATGGCCCCGTCCGATCGCGAATCGCTGTCGGCGCCGTCCGCGGCGGTCGATGGGCTCGGATCGGGTCGCGACGGCTCCGGTTCGGGCGCCGCTTGCGGAGCCGGTTCGCGGGCTGGCTCCGAAGGCGGCTCTGCGCTCGGCTCCGGGGCCGGTTCGGCCGCCGGCTGCGCTTGTTGCGCTTGTTGCGGTTGTTGCGGTTCGGCCGGCTGAGCTGCAACGGGTCGCGACTCGACCGGATCGACGGGCTGCGTTTGCGCCGGCGCAGGGCGCTCCGGCGCCGGATCGACGGCTGCGGGCGGCGGGGTCGGCTCGACCCGAACCGGCGACTGGTTCCGGACCGGGCCGGTCTCGGCGCTCGGCACCGGCGTCTCCGGCGCGCCGGATTCGGCCAGGCGCTGGATCTCCGGCCACTGCCAGGCTCCGAGCGCGATCACCGCCGCCAGGAGCAGCAGCCAGGGCCAGCGGCGTCGACGCGACTCCGGCGCGGCCCGTTCGGGTACCGACCCCAGTTCCAGCGACGGCAACTGGCCGCGCCGGCGCTGCGCCTCCGATTTTCTCAATGCGTCGAGCAGCAGCGACATCTGATCCTCACGGCCGGCCGGCGCCGGCTCCCGGTCGAGGGCCGGCGAAAGTCGAGACGAACAGACGCGTGACGGGCCCGGCCATACCGTCTTCGCGCAAGCCGTTGCGGCGCTGGAAACGCCGGACCCATTCGGCGAACGCTTCGGTATAGCGATCGTCGACGTCTCCGTCCCACGCGCCTTCGGACAGGTCGGCGGCCAGGCGCTTGAGTTCGGCAATCGCCGGGGCACGCTCGCCGACCTTCCAGACCGAGCCGTCGTCCGGCCAGATGACGAAGAAATCGCCCAGCCAGTAAGACTCGAAATTCGCGATCGGTACCTGGACGTCCTGGCCGGACTGGCGCAACAGCAGGTGCGATTGCCGAACCTCCGGAGCGAACACGTGCCCGGCCGACGGCTCGTCCAGCCGCAGCACCACCGGGCGATCCAGACGCCGCAGCAGGGTCCAGTTACCGCGCAGCCGCTGGCACGCCAGACCCCCGGCGACGCCCTCGGCGCAGGCCTGCGCGATTTCCTCGGGACCGACGCCCGGATACAGCGCGGCGACCTCGCGCCAGGCGCTGTCGGCATCGGCGATGACCAGCATTTCGCGCCACAGCGGCACGTCCTCGACCTGCTGTTGCTCCGGCACCGAACGCAGCGACCAGACCATGGCGGCGGCGACCCCGATGACCGTCGCGACCGCGACGCCGGCCAGCACGGCGGTCGTCGTCCGGCTCATCCCGGACTCGTCGCCGACCACGACCTCGGAGGCCGCCTTGCGAACCATGGCCGGCGTGACCCGGTCGGCTTCGCGCGCGTAACCAGCCATCAGCGAGCGGTCGGCGATGATGTTGATCAGCCGCGGCACGCCGCCGGAAACACGGTGCAGCGTGCGCAGCGCGGCGCGCGTGAAAGGACAGCGCGCGGCGCCCGCGATGCGGATCCGGTGACGAACGTACTCGGCGGTTTCGGCCGGGCCCAGCGGTGCGAGGTGGTAGCGCGCGGTGATCCGCTGCGCCAGTTGCCTGAGCGAAGGCCGGCTGAGCAGTTCGCGCAGCTCGGGCTGGCCGAGCAGGATGATCTGGAGGAGCTTGTCGGTCTCGGTCTCCAGGTTGGTCAGAAGCCGAACCTGCTCGAGCGTTTCGCGGCTCATGTTCTGGGCTTCGTCGATGATCAACACGGCGCGCTCGCCGTCGGCATGGATCTGCAGCAGGCGCTCGTTCAGGCGCTGCCCCAGCGCCTCGAGACCCGCCTCGCCGTCGGGCAGGTCGGCGCCGAGTTCGCGACAGATCGCGCGCAGCAGTTCGCGCGGCTCGAGCATGGGATTGAGGATCAGCGCAATGCGCGTGTGCTCCGGCACCTGATCAAGCATCAGCCGGCACAGCGTCGTCTTGCCGGTACCGACCTCGCCGGTCAACTGCACGAATCCGCCGCTGCCGCCGCGGCCGACGCCGTAGAGCAGATGGGCGAGCGCGTCCTCGTGGCGCCGGCTCAGAAAGACGAAGCGCGGGTCCGGCGTGATCGAGAAAGGCCGTTCGTCGAGTCCGTAGAATCGTTCGTACATGCGGCGGCGTCAGGCTCCAGTGCGGCGTCGGCCGGCCCGGCAAGCGTCGCCGGTGCGCCGCGTTCGGACAGGCAGACCGGAATGGTATACAAATCCGACGCGCCGCGCCCGGAATAGCGCGATGCTGGTCAACGCGCGCGCCACGCCGGGCCCGGTTGCATCGAATTGCACGCCCGGGCGCCTATTCGGAAAGCGCCATCAGCGATGCGTTGCCACCGACCGCCGCGGTGTTGATCGTGCGCGTGCGCTCGACCGCGAAGCGCTGCAGGTAATTCGGGCCGCCGGCCTTGGGACCGGTGCCGGACAGGCCTTCCCCGCCGAACGGCTGCACGCCGACCACGGCGCCGGTGATGTTGCGGTTGACGTAGGCATTGCCGGCGCGGATCGAGTGGATCACGCGTCGCTGGACCCGGTCGATCCGGCTGTGGCACCCGGCCGTGAGGCCGAAGCCGGTGCCGTTGATCGCCTCGATGACGCGCTCGATATCGCGCGCCGCGTAGCGCACCACGTGAAGGATCGGCCCGAAGACCTCGCCTTCGAGCCGGTCGATGGAGTCGATCTCGTAGGCCCGCGGCATGAACCAGAACCCATCGGCGAGAGATTCCGGTGCCGGCACGCGGCCGATGAGACGCGCTTCGCGGTCCATGCGCTCGGCGTGCCGCTCCAGCATGTCGAGCTGGTTGCGGTCGATGACCGGACCGATATCGGTCGCCAGGCGGCCCGGAAAACCGACCCGGAGTTCGGCCATTGCCCCGGCCAGCATGGCCAGGACATGATCGGCGACGTCGCGCTGGATGTAGAGCACTCGCAGCGCGGAACAGCGCTGTCCGGCCGACAGGAACGCCGAGTGGATGACGTCGTGAACGACCTGCTCGGCCAGCGCCGAGGAGTCGACGATCATCGCGTTCTGGCCGCCGGTCTCGGCGATCAGCGTCGCGATCGACCCGTCGCGTTCGGCCAGCGTCCGGTTGATGCGTCGCGCGGTTTCGGTCGAGCCGGTGAAGGCCACGCCGGCGATGCGCGGGTCAGCGCTCAGCGCGCCGCCGACGGCGCCGTTGCCCGGCATCATCTGCAGCACGCCGGCCGGCACGCCGGCTTCGAGGAACAGCGCCACGGCGCGCGCGGCGACCAGCGGCGTCTGCTCTGCCGGCTTGGCGATCACGCTGTTGCCGGACGCCAGCGCAGCCGCGATCTGGCCGGTGAAGATCGCCAGCGGGAAGTTCCACGGCGAGATGCAGACGAAAACGCCCTTGCCGTGCAGCGAAATCTCGTTATGTTCGCCGGTGGGCCCGGGCAGCACTTCGGGCTCGGCGAACAGTTCGCGGGCGCGCTGAGCGTAATAGCGGCAGAAATCGGCCGCTTCACGCACTTCGTTGATGCCGTCGATCAGCGACTTGCCAGCCTCGCGGCTGCACAATGCCATCAGCTCGGCGCGGTGTTCCTCGAGCAGGTCGGCCATGCGTTCCAGGCACGCGGCGCGCTCGTCGGCCGGCACCCGATCCCAGTGGATCTGGGCGGCGACCGCGGCGGACACGCTGGCTTCGGCGCCGGCCGGATCGGCCCACGCCACGCTGCCGACGACGTCGTCGCGATCGGCCGGCGAGCGGACCTCCTGTTCATCGGCGCCGGTGGCGTCGCCGACGACCTCCGGCGCGGCCCGCCAGCGCTGCGCGGCGAAGGGCTGCATCGCTTCGGCCAGCGCGCGCTGCTCGTCCTCGGAGGCGAAATTGATGCCGCGCGAGTTGCGCCGCAGGTCGCCGAACAGATCGAGCGGCCGCGGGATGCGCGGATGCGAAATCCGATCGAAACCCTCGACCAGACCGATCGGGTCGGCCACGACGTCCTCGGCCGGCAGCTTCTCGTCGACGATGCGATTGACGAATGAACTGTTGGCGCCGTTTTCCAGCAGCCGCCGCACCAGGTAAGGCAACAGGTCGCGATGGTCTCCGACCGGCGCGTAGACCCGGCAATGGCCGTTGAAATCGTCCCCGGCCAGCACCTCTTCGTACAGGTCGCGCCCCATCCCGTGCAGACGCTGGTATTCGAAATCGGAACGCCCACCGGCCATGTGGTTGATCGCCGCGATGGTGTGGGCGTTGTGGGTGGCGAACTGGGGATAGAAGGCATCGCGCAGGTCCAGCAGCTTGCCGGCGCAGGCCAGATAGGAGACATCGGTGTTGGGCTTGCGCGTGAACACCGGGTAGTCGGCGTGGCCGTCGACCTGGGCGAGCTTGATCTCGCTGTCCCAGTACGCGCCCTTGACCAGCCGGATCGGAATCCGGTGGCCGCTGCGCCGCGCCAGCGCGGCGAGCCAGTCGATCGCGCTCCAGCCGTGGCGCAGATAGGACTGCAGCGCCAGCCCGAAGCCGTCCCAGCCGTCCAGG
>CAYPZP010000160.1:0-7437 GCA_964415285.1 uncultured Halomonas sp.
CGACGCGGCGCTGGCGGCGGGCATCGCGCCGGGTCTCGGCGAGGTCGGGCTGATGCTGCCCTACAGTCCGCTGCACCACTTGTTGCTCGGCGCGCTGGGCCGCCCGGTGGTCGCCACCTCGGGGAATCTCAGCGGCGAGCCGGTCATCACGGACCCGGACCAGGCCGAGGCGCGCCTGAGCTCGGTAGCCGATGGTTTCGTCCATCACGATCGGCCGATTCAGCGGCCCGCCGACGACCCGGTCTGGCGCTTGAATTCCGGTCGCATGCGCCCGATCCGCCTCGGCCGCGGCAACGCACCGCTGGAACTGGAGCTGCCGCGCGCCGTCGATGCGCCCACGCTCGCCGTCGGTGCCTTCCTCAAGAACACCGTGGCGCTCGCGTGGAAGCGTCGGGTCGTGATCTCCCCGCACATCGGCGAGCTCGACAGCCCGCGCGCCGTCGAGGTGTTCGGCCAGGTCGTCGATGATCTGCAGGCGCTCTACGGGATCTCCGCCGAGCGCATTGCCTGCGACGCCCACCCGGACTTTCCGAACAGCCGATGGGCCCGCGACAGCGGGCTGCCCGTCACGCGCGTCTACCACCACGAAGCGCACGCCTCGGGGCTGGCCGGCGAATTCGGTCGCCTGGATGAATCGACGCTGGTGCTGGCCTGGGATGGTGTCGGCTACGGTCGCGACGGTTCGATGTGGGGCGGCGAGGCCCTGCTGGGAAGGCCGGGGAACTGGACCCGCGTCGCCTCGTTCCGTCCGTTTCGGCTGCCCGGCGGGGACCGGGTCATCCGTCAGCCCTGGCGCACCGCCTGCTCGCTGGCATGGCATGGGGAGTTCGACTGGCCCGGCAGCCCGGACGTCGAACCGCTGCTCAGACACGCCTGGGAAACCGGCCTGGCCAGCCCATGGACCACGGCCGCGGGTCGCCTGTTCGACGCCGCGGCGGCGCTCGCCGGCGTGGCCGGCGAGGCGAGTTACGAGGGTCAGGGTCCGGCAGGGCTGGAAGCACTGGCGGCGGACGGCCGGGTGCTCGACGCCCCGGTTCCGGAACTGGCGCCAGATGCCGACGGATTGCTGCGCGCGGACTGGGCCCGGCTCATGGCCTGGATGGCCGATCCGGAGTTCAGCCCCGCCGACCGCGCTGCGAGCTTCCACGCCGCGCTCGGGCAACTGGTCGCGAATCTGGTGCGGCGGCTCGCCCGGGACCACCCGTTCTGTGCGGTGGGCATGAGCGGAGGGGTATTCCAGAACGCGCGACTCTCCCGGCTGGCCGTCGATGCGATCGCGCAGGCCGGATCGACCGCGTTGCTTCCGGAACTTGTGCCGGTCAATGACGCCGGAATCGCGTACGGACAGGTCATCGAGGTGATCGGGAAGGCTCCGGCGTGATCGGCTGCGCTGGATCCCGTCGTTCCCGAGTACGACCGGCGGCACGATTCCATTGAGACAAAGAATCACAAAGGAACTTCAGAACTTTGAATAAACTGGAAAAGCTGGACAAGCACATTCGCCTGGCGCACGGCAACGGCGGTCGTTACATGCGCGAGCTCATCGAGCAGTTGTTCGCATCCCGGCTCGCCGATCGTGGTCTCGATACGCGCGTGGATGCCGCACCCGTGAGCGTGCCCGACGGCGCGCGGTTGATGATGACCACCGACGGCTTCACCGTCGATCCGCTGGAATTTCCGGGGGGAAACATCGGCTCGCTGGCGATTCACGGAACCGTCAACGATCTCGCGGTCGCCGGCGCGCGGCCAATGTACCTGACGCTGAATGCGTTCATCGAGGAAGGCACCGAAACCGCGCTGCTGGAGCGCTTGTTCGATTCCCTCGCCGAAGCCGCCGCCGAGGCCGGCGTGCAGGTCGTCGCCGGCGATACCAAGGTGCTCGGCCGGGGCGAATGCGGCGGCGTCTACCTCGCCACGACCGGCCTGGGCGCGGTACCCGACGGCGTGCAACTCGGTCAAGGGCGAGTCCGGACCGGTGACCGCCTGATCGTCTCCGGCAGCGTGGGCGACCACGGCACCGCGGTACTGCTGGCGCGCGAGCAATACGGACTGCGCGGCGATCTGCGGTCCGACTCGGCCAGCGTGCTGCCGGTGACGGAGGCCTTGCAGCGCTTCGACGGTCTGCGCTTCATGCGCGACCCGACCCGCGGCGGCCTGGCCACGGTCGTCCACGACCTGGCCCGCGAATCCGGACTCGGCATCGCGCTGGAAGAGGATGCGATCCCGCTCAGCGAGCCGGTATCGGCCGTTTGCGAACTCCTGGGATACGATCCGCTCTACCTGGCCTGCGAGGGTCGCGTGTTCGCCGCCGTCGCGGCCGAACAGGCCGAACAGGCCGTGGCCGAACTCCGTGACAGCGGCGTGGCACCCGGGGCTGCGATCATCGGCACGATGTCGGCCGACCGCGGTCCGGTCATGCTGACCACCGGCCTCGGGGGACAACGCCTGATCGACGAGTTGGAGGACGACCCGCTTCCGCGCATCTGCTGAAACCGGTCCGGCGCGATGCGTTGCCGAGGCGCGGGCCTCAGCCCCAGTCCTTGTGCACGTGGACATGACGGTGCTCGGTGCCGTCGTCGTGCCGATGCCGGTGGCGATGTGCCAGGTTGGCCCGCCACAGCAGTTCAGTGTCGCCCATCGCATCGACCAGCGGACCGTCGTAGGCCAGAGATCCGTCCTCGGCCAGGATCACCGCACGGCGACCGAGTTCGGCGGCCAGGGACAGGTTCTGGGTCGACACCAGCGTCGTGATGTCGTCGCGCTCGAGCAGGAAATCCACCAGCCATCCGGTCGCGCGGGGATCGAGGTTGGCGGTGGGCTCGTCGAGCAGCAGGATCGAGGGCTCGCAGGCGAGTACGCAAGCCAGACACAAGCGTTGCTTTTCACCGCCGCTGAGACGGAACGGCGCGGCCTGGAGCCGATCGGCGAGACCGAAGCGCTCAGCCCAATCGGCTGCAACCCGGTCGGGTTCCGGCAAGCCCAGCCGGCGCGGCCCGTAGGCGATCTCGTCGGCCACGGTCGGGTTGAACAGCATCGCCTCAGGGTGCTGGAAGACCAGTCCGACCGCGCCGCGAAACGCCCGGCGCCACGCGCGGTCGCGAAAACGGCCCGGCGTGAGCGACTCGCCATTGAACCGAACGCAGCCGCTGGAAGCGAAGACCAGACCGCCCAACAGCTTGAGCAGCGTACTCTTGCCGCAGCCGTTGGCCCCGAGCAGGACGGCCCGCTCGCCTGCTCGCAGCGAAAAATCGATGTCGTGCAGCGCCACGCTGCCGTCGTCGTATCGGAAACCCAGGGCCTCAACCTCGATCATCGAAGAATCCCCGGGCGCGCATGCCCTGATTGAGTTCCTGAGAGCGCAGCTCGGCCTTTTCGAACAACGCGGCGGCCTGGCGACCCGAAGCCGCGAAGCGCAGACGCAGTCGCGGCGACGTCGGGCTGCGGCTGGTATACGCCGTACGGTAGTCCTCCAGCAGGCGTTCGAGCACGCGCAGCTGGCCCAGCGCCAGCACCACGACGAACCGCAGAGACGGCGAAAAATCGAGCGCGCGCACCAGGTCCACGCGGCGGATCATCGAAAACGTCAGACAGGAAATCAGCAAGACCCGCAGGTTCAACCGCAGCACCAGCTCGAGCCAGGGTCGGTCCTGCAGCATCGACGACACGATCCAGCCCAGGCTCACGGCCAGGTTGACGAACGCCACGGCCACGAGTGCTCTGAGTACGATCGACCCGGCAGCCCGCCCTTGTGCGGCAAGCACCACGACGACGAGCGCGGCCAACAACAGCGGATCGTGGACGAAGGTCGCCGCGACGACCATGCCCAGCCAGCCGGCCAGCAGCCATCGATCAGTCATCGATCAGTCATCGGTCGCCGCCTCGGCGAAGCGCCCAGCGAGAACCGACAATGCGAACGCGCTCAGGGCGCCTTCGGCTGCACCGATCGCCAGGTGCGGCAACACGACCACGGGCAGCGTGACCTGGACGCCGAACGGGAAATACAGCGGCTGGCCGTTCGCATCGGTGCCGAACCACGGCTGGATGCCGAGCACCAGCGCCATCGCGATGGCGGCGCAGACGACGCCGGCGGCGACCGGAAGCGCGATCGAAAGCGCCGCGCTGCGCGAGCGCAGACCGCGATGCAGCAAGCGCGTCACGCCGCCGCCGAGCAGCCCCATCGACAGCGCCGTGATCGGCAGCGTCGTGACGCCGCCCATCCCCAGCAGCAACACCTGCAGAAGCAGCACGCCGCTGAAGGCCAGGAAAGCAGGCCACAATCCGAACACGATGACCAGCAGCCCGACGCCGCTGAAGTGCGCCGAGGTGCCTCCGGGCAGCGGAATCATCACGCTGGAGAGGACGAATGCCAGCGCCGTGAGCACGGCCATGCGCGGAATCGCCGATTCGTCCAGCGAGCGGGCGACCCGCCGAACCGAGAGCGCCCACAACGGCAGCGCCACCGCGGCGGCTGCGAAATACACCGGGGGCGCGATCAGGCCGTCGGGGATATGCACTCAGCGCCTTCCTTTCCACAGCGCGAGCAGTCCCGCCAACCCGAGGATGTAGCCGACGCCGGCCGGCAGCATCAGCCACCGCGAGGGCCGCGTGTCGCCGGCCGCCACGGCCGCCAGCTCGTCGTCGACCTCGACGCGGATCGAAGCGCCGTGGCCGTCGGCAGCCGAGACGATCACGCGCCAGGTGCCGGGCCGGTCCGGCCGCCACGCCAGCGTACCGTGACGATCGGTTCGGCCGGAGGCGAACGCCGCTCCGGGCTCGGGCCCGAAAACCCGGTAGGGGGCATCGGCCAGCGGCTGCTCCGGGCCGGCGCTCAGCGAAATCAGCACCGCCTCGCCGGTTTCGACGCGGTGGTCGACCGCGTGCGCGAAGACGGGACCCGAAGCGCAGGCCGCGAGCGCGACGATCCACGCGGCCGTAAGGCGGCAGCGAAGCATCGAGGCCGGATTGACCCGGGCGCCCGCCCGCGGTGTTCGTGATAATCGGCACGCCATGATATGAAGATTAGCATTTTCTTCTTACCCGAATGCGGAACCCGAACGCGTCGGGCGCACCGGACCGTGTTCGGCGTCTACTCGTGCGGCGTGATGTGTTCGTGCTCTTCGTTTCCGATCCCGTGAGCGTGCCGCCCCGACTCGACCCTCACCGGGACGACGTGCAGGTCCCCGTGGCGCACGCCCCGACGCGCGATGAAGCGATCGGCAAAGGCGCGGACCCGGGCCAGCGGGCCGCGCAGCACGCTGGCTTCGAGGCAGTGATCGTGGTCCAGGTGAACGTGCAGCGTGGCCACGGACAGATCGTGGTGGTCGTGCTGCGCGTCGGTGAGCTGGCGACCCAGCTCGCCGCGATGGTGGTCGAAGATATAGGTCAGGATGCCGACGCAGTCGCCCTGCGGATTCTCCGCGCTGCGCTCCCGCGCCAGGAACCCGCGCAGCAAGTCCCGCACTGCCTCCGAGCGGCTGGTATAACCCAATCGCTGCCGATAGGCCTCGAATGCCTGGGCCAGTTCCTCGTCCAGAGAAACGGTGAACCGTTCCGTCATCGTCTCACTCCGATACGCGCCGATTCGCCTATGCTACGGCAGTCGGCTTCCCGAGGGTCGAGTCGGACCCCGGGGCGCGGAACATTTGACCCAGGACAAGTCGGAAGACAGGCGGATCAGGACAATATCGATGTCGCAGGCACCGAGACTATCATGACCCATTCAGCACAGCGCCGAAGCGGCTTCGGCTTTCTTCGTTCGATCCTGACAAGCGACCCTTTCCGGGGTCGATCGCTGGCTGCGATCGGCGTCGGGCTCTTGCTGGCCGTCTGCGCCGGACCGGGGCAGGCCCAGAGCGCGGATGTCGCGTCCGAAGCCGGGCATTCCGAGGCGCTCACCGCCTACGTGTTCAAGAGCGCGACTTGCCCGCACTGCCAGGCTCAGCGGCCGTTCATCGACGCGCTGGCCGAGGAACATGAACGCTTCGAGGTGCGTTACTACGAAATCGTGGAGACCACCGAGCACCACGACCTTCTGCGCGTCATGGCCGAAGCGTTCGACGTCAATCCGGGTTCGGTACCGATGGTGTTCATCGGCGATTCGGTGTGGGTCGGCGACAGCGAGCAGATTCGCGCCGAAATCCAGACCCAGGTCGAAGAATGCCTGGGCGGCGGCTGCCCCGATGCCCGGACACTGGCCGACCAGCGCCTGGCCGGCGAAGTCGAGCGCGAGTCCAACGCCGACGCCACCATCCGCGTACCGTTGCTCGGCACCGTGGATCTCAGCGTTCAACCGCTGCTGCTCAGCACCAGCATCATTGCCTTCGTCGACGGTTTCAACCCGTGTTCGCTGTGGCTGCTGACGATCCTGATCGCGCTGGTCCTGCATTCGGGATCGCGCAAGCGCGTGCTGATCGTGGGGCTGGTGTTCCTGGTCACGACCGCGGCGGTCTACGGCCTGTTCATGGTCGGCGTATTCAGCGTGCTCGCCTACGCCCAGTATCTGCCGTGGATGTACTGGATCGTGGCCGCATTCGCATTGCTGTTCGGGCTGGTCAACGTCAAGGACTATTTCTGGTTCAAGCGCGGCTTTTCATTCACCATCGACGACAAATACAAGCCGGGGATCTTCAAGAAGTTCCGGGAATTGATGACTAACGGCCGCTCGCCGCTGGCGCTGGCCGGCGCCACCATGGTCATGGCGCTGGGGATCGCGCTGATCGAGTTGCCCTGCACCGCCGGGTTCCCGGTCATCTGGAGCGGGCTGCTCAGCACGCACGAAGTCAGCGCGACCGCCTTCGCCGGGCTGCTGATCGCCTACCTTGTGATCTACCTGCTCGACGAGCTGGTCGTGTTCTTCATCGCCGTGGCCAAGCTCCGGATCGAACGATTCCAGGAAAACCAGGCGCGGGTGCTTAAACTCATCGGTGGCGTGGTGATGATCGCGCTGGCCATCGTGCTCGTGACCGAGCCGGAACTGATGAGCCAGCCCGGTCCGGCCATCGGCATATTCGTCGCAGCGTTCGGCGTCGCGGGGCTGATCGTCTTGCTGCACCGCAGAATCGCGCCGAAGCTCGGATCCGAGACCGGCGAACCCTGATCGGCTCGCGCGCAGCCCGAACGGGCCGCGCGCGCGTGCACCGCCGGGGCGCAGACCCGGCCGCTCAGGCGACCGTTGCGGTCTGCGTCGAGCGGCGCTGCTCGATCTGAGCTCGAAGCCAGTCGATCCACGCCCCGATATCGGTTTCGCGGCCGGCCGCGGTCGTGATCGTTCCGGTGTCGAGGCCCAGCGTGCGAAGCGACGCCGACGCGCGCTCGATGCTGAAGTCGTCGAGCAGCGGCAGCAGGTCCGCCTTGCTGACCACGACCAGATCGGCGGCGCGGAACATGACCGGGTACTTGGCCGGCTTGTCGTCGCCCTCGGTGGTCGACAGCAGCACG
>CAYPZP010000161.1:0-7323 GCA_964415285.1 uncultured Halomonas sp.
TTCCGGTTTCCGGTTTCCGGTTTCCGGTTTCCGGTTTCCGGTTTCCGGTTTCCGTCTCCTGGCTTCCGACTTCCGGCTCCTGTCTCCCGAACCCGGGTCCGGCTTGCTGAAAACTGAAAACCAAAGACTGTTTATCGCGCCTTCATGTACTTGCCGAATTCGAATCGCGACACGACCATCTTGTGCACTTCGTCGGGACCGTCGGCGATTCTCAGCGAGCGAACGCCGGCCCAGGCCTGGGCCAGCGGGAAGTCCTCGCACAGGCCGGCGCCGCCGTGAATCTGCATCGCCATGTCGATGACGTCCTGGGCCATGCGCGGCACCGCGACCTTGATCTGCGAGACCTCGTTCATCGCGCCGCGGATGCCCTTGTGGTCCAGCGCCCAGGCGGCCTGGAGCACCAGCAGCCGGGCCTGCTCGATGGCGATGCGCGCGTCGGCGATGCGCTCCGCGTTGCCGCCCAGCCTGGCCAGCGGCTTGCCGAACGCCTGGCGCGACAGCGCGCGGCGGCAGGCCAGTTCCAGCGCCGTTTCGGCCAGGCCGATCGTGCGCATGCAGTGATGGATACGGCCCGGCCCCAGCCTGCCCTGGGCGATTTCGAAGCCCCTGCCCGGCCCGGCGATGATCGCCGAGGCCGGCACCCGGACGTTGTCGAACGCGACCTGTCCGTGCCCGTAGGGCGCATCGTCGAAGCCCATGGCGTGCAGCATGCGCTCGACCTTGACGCCCGGTGCATCGACCGGCACCAGCACCATGGAATGGCGCCGATGGCGATCGGCCTCCGGATCGGTCAGGCCCATGAAGATCAGGATCTTGCAGTCGGGATGACCCAGGCCGGTGGACCACCATTTCCGGCCGTTGATCACGACTTCGTTGCCTTCCAGCGTCGCCGTGGCCTGCATGTTGGTTGCGTCGGCCGAGGCGACGTCGGGCTCGGTCATGCAGAACGCCGAGCGGATCTGGCCGTCCAGCAGGGGCTTCAGCCACTCGTCTTTCTGCGCCTCCGAGCCGTAGTGGTACAGCACCTCCATGTTGCCGGTATCGGGCGCGTTGCAGTTGAATACCTCGGGCGCGATCAGCGAGCGGCCGGTGATTTCCGCCAGCGGCGCGTATTCCAGGCTGGACAAGCCTGCGCCCAGCTCGGCATCCGGGAGAAACAGGTTCCACAGCCCCTGGGCGCGCGCCTCGGACTTGAGTTCGGCCATCCCGTCCGGCACCCGCCACGGGTCGGCGCCGTTTGCGATGCGGCGCTGGAGGTCGCGCTCGAAGGGCACCACGCGGGCTTCGACAAAAGCCTCGAGGCGCTGCTGGAGTGTTCTGGATCGCTCGCTCTGGGTCAGGTCCATCGGTTGGGAATTCCGGTTTCGTGTGACGGTTCAGCGCGGGATGGACCGAGTCCGATCGAACCGGTCCCGCGCCGCTGATCCGGTCATTGTAGGCGGTGCGCGCTCGGCGCCGGGCGCCCGGAAGCCGCCAGGTCGACGACGCGATGACCCGCCGCCGCATACAGGCACCAGTCCGGGCCGTCGAATCCGTCGAAGCCGCCGGTGAAGCGACCGAAAGCCGGCAGGACCAGGTGGTTGTCGCGCCGCGCGAACGCCGGGAACCGCAGCCGCTCGCGACCCGATCTCAGCCACGCGACCGGGTGCAGGTGGCCCGACATGCCGATCGGACCAGCATCACAATCCACTTCATGAAAAAGATTCAGATTATTGATTTCTAATGGTTCTTTATGCGCCTTAATTCCCCACTCGATAAGCCACGGCGCAAGATTCCGGTCGTGGTTGCCGAGCACCAGGTCGATCGCGAGCTGAGCGTGCCGCTTCCGCCACGCAGCGACGACCGCCGGCCAGGCCTCTCCGGCGACAGGCGCTGCATGCACCCAATCGCCGAGAATCAGCAGACGCTCGCAACCGGTGGCTGCGATCACCGCGTCCAGCGCCGCCAGTTCGGCATCCAGCACGGCCGACGGGATGGCTACGCCCGAGCGCCGGAATACCTGGTCCTTGCCGAGGTGCACGTCGGCCACGACCGTGCTGCGAATCGCCGGCCACCAGACAGCCCGCCCGGGCAGCAGTTCCAGCACCTCACCGGCGAGCTGAATCTTCAATCGTTTACTCCATGCAGGTTGCGGCGGCTCGGCCATCACGGCATCGGTGCCGACCGGCGCGGCAATGGTAACCGCCGGGCGTGGCGGCCTCGCCACCGATCGTCGCGCGCTTTCCGGGCGCCCCGATGAACGTGACCGGACCCGCGGCGCAGTACACTAGCGTCCTGCCCATGTGTGCCGACGCCGCGCGCGGACTCGATCGCTGCTGATGAACATCGCCGTACTCGAACTGATCGTCGTCGCCGTCGTCGCGCTGGGTCTGGGCTTGTGGCAGCTCTACGACGTGAACAAGGAATTGCGCAAACACAAGCAACCCGACGAGGAATCCGACGTCGATCGCGGCGATGAGCGCCGCTGAAGGCCCGATACGCGCGCGATCGGCGGATGCGCGACTGCGGATTCTGGTGGCCGGGGCAACCGGCTATATCGGCCTTCACGTGGTGCGCGAGCTGCTCGAGCGCGGCCACGACGTCGTCAGCCTGGTGCGCGCATCATCCGAAGCGAGCGCGAAGGCCCACCCCATGCTCGCCGGTTCGGAAATCCGCAGCGCGAAGATCACCGATCCGGGGTTCGTGCAGCGCGGCAGCGGCGTCGGCCCGGTACCCATCGACGCCGTGGTCTCCTGCATCGCCTCGCGCGGCGGCGGCATCAAGGACTCCTGGCGCGTCGAATTCGAGGCCAATCGGAACCTGCTGAGTGTCGCGCGACGCGCCGGTGCATCGCGATTCGTGCTGCTTTCGGCGATCTGCGTCCAGAAACCGGAACTCGCATTTCAGCACGGGAAACTGGCGTTCGAATGCGAACTGCGGCAATCGGAGCTGGCGTGGTCCATCGTCCGTCCGACCGCGTTCTTCAAGTCGATCGCCGGCCAGGTGCCGCGCGTCAAGGCCGGCAAGCCCTACCTGCTGCTCGGCCCCGGCGATGGACCGGCGTGCAAGCCGATCAGCGAGGCCGACGTCGCCGCCTATATCGCCGACTGCCTGCACGACCCGATGCGACAGCGCCGCATCCTGCCAATCGGCGGACCCGGTCCGGCATCGACGGCGCGCGAGCGCGGCGAAATGCTGTTCGAGCTCGCCGGGCGGCGGCCGCGCTTCCGGCGCGTTCCGATGGCGATCTTCGATATCGCCGAGCGCGTCTTCACGAACGCCGCGCGGCTGTTCCCGCGACTCGAGGACAAGGCCGAATTCGCGCGCATCGGCCGCTACTACGCGACCCAGTCGATGCTGGTGCTGAATCCGGACACCGCTGAATACGACGCCGACGCCACGCCCGAATACGGCTCGCAGACGCTACCGGCGTTCTATCGCCGCGCGCTGGACCAGGGGCTCGACGGCCAGGAGCTCGGCGACCACGCCGTGTTCTGAACCCGGCGCCGAACTTCAGACGGCTCGAAGCCGCAACGCCAGGTCGGCCACGTGCGCCGCCAGCGCGGCCGCCAGCCAAGCGCCGGCGATGCTCCACTCACTACCGGTGAGCACCGCCCGCAGCGCCAGCAGCAGGCAAACGCCGGCAGCGAGGTTGAGCAGCAGGCCCGCGATCGGAACGCGCACACGACCGCGCAGATACAGCGCC
Source organism: uncultured Halomonas sp. (assembly GCA_964415285.1). Classification (GTDB taxonomy): domain Bacteria; phylum Pseudomonadota; class Gammaproteobacteria; order Xanthomonadales; family Wenzhouxiangellaceae. The sequence continues at coordinate 3,686 of CAYPZP010000161.1, forward strand.
AGCAGCACCAGCGCTTCGAGCACCATGGCGGCCACGATCAGCTCGACGATGCGCCCGCTTTCGAACAGTTCTGCCATGTTGACTCCCGCCGGGAGCGACCACAAGCCGCTCCCGTTAATGGATCACTCCTGCGTCGCGCCTTGGGGCGGAATCTGCGCATCGGCGAACTCGAAGATCCGCCCGGCCACTGCTTGCGGTGCTTCCTCGTGCGCCAGATGCCCGACCCCGGCGACCTGTACCGTATGCGCCCGCGGGGCCAGGCGCCGGGCGAACTCGGCATCCGCCGGCGGCACCGCGCGATCGTTTTCACCGGTGATCAGCAGCAGCGGTGCCTTCAGCTTCGGCAATCCCTGTTCGAGGCCGCGCAGGTTCCAGTGCGCCACCATGTCCAGCGCGGCGGCGACGTGCGCCGGACTGGTCAGCAGACGTGCGTAGAGTTCGACGCCCGTCTCGCCCAGCGTCGAACCGGTACCGTCGATGAGCCGCTCGACCCGCTCCCGGTCGCCGGCGCTGCGCGCGATCAGGTGCGGCGTCAGCGGGTTGAGGAACATCAGCCTGGCCAGCGGCGGATACAGGTAGCCGGCCGCGCCGCGGAAGGGTCGCAATGCACCGTTGACGCTGACCAACCCGTCAGGGCACAGCCCGCCGTCGATGCAGCAGCGCATCGAGATCGCGGCACCGGCCGAGTGACCCACGACCACGGAGGGTCGAATCCTCAGACGCTCGACCAGCCCGGAAACCGCATCGGCCATGACCGGCAGCGACAAGCCCTTGCGTTTCGGCTGCTCGGTGAAGCCGTGCCCCGGCAGGTCCGGCGCGATGACCGTGAAGCGTTGCGCCAGCAGCGGCGCAATCGATCGCCAGGAATGGGCCGAGGCGCCGGTGCCGTGAACCAGCAGCAGCGTCGGCCCCTGGCCCATGCGCTGCACATGCCAGCGAAACCCGCCCGACTGCAGGAAGGTACTGGCTTCGGCGTGCGGCCACCAATCGCGCTCTTTGCGCCAGACCAGCGGTCCGGTCGATCGTCGGCGTAGACGCGCGCCCGTGCCGGCGTTCACGTCGCGCCGCTGCGAACCGCGGCCGACAGGTTCTCGGCGTCGGCGTGGGGCAGCGGAATGTAGCGCGCACCCATCTCCAGGGCCAGCTCCTGGGCAGCGATCCGGGGGCGCGGCGAGGTGTCGACCAGCATCATCGTCGGACCGGTCGCGCTGAGCCGCCGACCGGCCGCGACCGCATCGGCACGCGCGCGTTCGCGACCCGGCGTACCGTCGGCGGCAATGTTCGCGCGCCCGTCGGTCAGCACGACGATCACCGGCGTGGCGCCGCGACGGACGACCGCATCGGCGAGCTCCATGGCGCGGTCCAGCCCGGCCGCGAGCGGCGTGCCGCCGCCGCCCGGCAGTTCGGCGAGCCTGCGCTTGGCCTGGACCAGCGAGCGCGTCGCCGGCAGCAGCACTTCGGCGCCGGTGCCGCGAAACGTGACCAGCGCGACGCGATCGCGGCGCACGTAGCAGTCGGCCAGCAGCAGTTCCACCGCGCCCTTGGCCTCGGCGAGCCGGTGCAGCGCAGCCGATCCCGACGCGTCGACGACGAAGATCGTGGTGGTTTCCCTGCGCTGCTTGAATCGGGTGACCCGAAAATCGTCCTGGCGCACCGCAATCCGCCTCGGCGCGCCCGGATCGTCGAGATCCACACCGCGAAGCCGCTGCCACGGTGCGGCGGCACGCAGCGTCTCGACCAGGTTCAATCGCGCATCCGGCCCGATGCAGCCGCGTCGCACGCCGGCCGGCCGGCCGCGCAGGCCCGATCCCTGCAGTGCCCCGGACTTGCCGCCAGCGCCTCGCTGCACACCGCCGACGCGGGCCTTCAGGGTTTCGTCCAGCAGGCCCGGCGGCAGGCTGGCGCGCACCGCCTCCAGGATCAGCTCGGTCAGCGCGTCGATGGACTCGGGAGCCGCTTCGTCTTCGTCCGAATCGTCCGGCCCGGACCCGGCCTCGGGCGGCGGGGAGTCGGCTTGACTTTCGTCGGGCGGCGCGGGGTCTTCGGACTCCGGCTCGGTCGACGCGCCCTGATCCTCGACCTCCTCGCCGGAGGCCGGCAGCGCCGTGGCGCGCGGCGCCAGCACCAGTCTTGCGGCGGCCGCGATGTCGGCTTCCTGTACCGCCGCATGGCCGGCAAGCGCCGCCGCGGCGCGCGCCGTCCGGACCGCGAGCCAGGGAATTCGCAGCGAATCGATCCCCAGCGCCAGCGCGGCCGCACACAAGGTCTCGGCCACGGACTCGTCGGCATCCACGGACGTCAACTCGGCACGCGCCGCCGCGACCCGCGCGCCGTCGAACCGCGGACCGGAAAGCTCGCCCAGCGAAACGCGATCGAGGTCGACATGCAAGGCCAGGCGCTCGGCCAGCGCGGCCGGCACGCATTCATCGTCTTCGGCGCCCTCGTCCAGCGCGACGACGCCGAAACGCGTTCGCCGGGGTTCCGATTCGCGCGTGGCCAGCGCCGCGCGCACCTCGCCGGTATCCATGACCATGGCGACGGTCGCGGCCAGGTCCGGGGCCAGGCGCTCGGCCATCGCGATCTGCAGCAGCCCGCCGTCGGCGGCCTGCAGCAGGCCGCGCTCGGCAACCGGCCGACCGGCGCGCAGCGTCGCGGCCAGGTCCAGCCCGCCAATCAGGCGGTCGGAATCGGCGTGCACCGGGAGGCGCGGCATCGGTCGACCCGCACACAGCGTTCGAAGCCGCGACAGCCATCGGTCGCGAACCGGCCCGGCGCGGGCGCGCAGCCGAATCCCGCCCAGCCCCGGCCCGTCCACCGCCAGTAGCGCAGCCGCCAGTTCGGCATCGGACCAGACCGCCGAACCCGGGCCGGCCGCGTCGGTCATCCGTCGAAGTGTTCGCGGATCGCCCGCTGCACGCGGACCGTCGAACCGGCTTCGTCCAGCGGATCGCGCCGCAATCGATGGCGCAGCGCCAGCGGCGCGACGCGTCGAAGCTGCTCGTCGCCAATCGAATCGGCACCCTCCAGCGCCGCGACCGCGCGCGCGGCGCGAATCAAGGTGAGCTCGCCGCGCAAGCCGTCGGTACCCAGGCGCACGCAGAGCCCCGCGGCCGATTCCAGCGCCGCATCGGGCACCTCGACCGTATCCAGGCGCTTGCGGCCGGCCTGGAGCCGCGAGCGCAGGCGGCCGTCCTTGCGCTTGTAGCGCGCGTGGAAACGGTCCGGATCGCGCTCGAAGGCGTCGCGGCGCCGAACCACCTCGACGCGCGAGGCCACGTCCGAGGGCGATGCGACCTCCACCGACAGACCGAAGCGGTCGAGCAATTGAGGCCGGAGCTCCCCTTCTTCCGGGTTGCCGCTGCCGATCAGCACGAAGCGCGCCGGATGCCGGATGCTCAAGCCCTCGCGCTCGACGATGTTCTCGCCGCTGGCCGCGACGTCGAGCAGCAGGTCGACGAGGTGATCCTCGAGCAGGTTGACCTCGTCGATGTACAGATAACCGCGGTGCGCGCGCGCCAGCAGGCCGGGCTCGAACGCCTTTTCACCGCGCGTCAGCGCGCGTTCCAGATCCAGCGCGCCGACGACCCGGTCCTCGCTGGCGCCGAGCGGCAGATCCACCACCGGCACCGGCGCAAGAC
>CAYPZP010000162.1:0-7317 GCA_964415285.1 uncultured Halomonas sp.
TGCCAGCCCGCTGCGGCCCTTGCCCTGCGCCAGGCCGGCGTTGATCAGCGTCAGCGTGCCCCAACCGATGAAGTAGGGCATCTCAAGCGAGGCCGGGTCGAACATGTCGCGGATTCGTTCGGCGTGCCGCGGCGAATCGGTCAGCCTTTCCGGATCAGCTGCAGCAGGCCGAGCAGGATGGCCGCGCCGACGACCGCGACGACCAGGTTGCCGATCATGCCGCCGGCGCTCAGGCCGAAGAAGCCGAACACCCAGGTGCCGATGAATGCGCCGACGATGCCGACGACGATGTTCATCACGATGCCCTGGCCGCTTCCCTTGACCAGCAGGCCGGCGATCCAGCCGGCGATGCCGCCGATGATGAGTACGCCGAGGAGGCTTTCAACAGTCATGGTGTTCCTTCCTTCCGATACGGGCTTGAGGTAATGGCTCCGGCCGACGCACGCGGCGCGCGGTCCGTGGAGTTCGCCGTCGAGTGTAGCGTCATCGGCCGGTCGGCGACAGCACGGTTCGGTCGATCGCCTCAGCCGAATTGGCGGCGCAGTGCGTCGAGGCGGGCCGGACTGCCGACGTCGGCCCAGTGCCCGTCATAGTGTTCTCCGGAGACCTGCGATTCGACGATCGCCTGTTCCAGCACCGGCCGGAGCGCACGGCGGCCCGGCGCCAGCGGCGCGAACAGCTCCGGTCGAAACACGCCGATCCCGGCGTAGGTCCGACGCGGTTCGGCATCGGCGACGACGCGGCCTTCGCGCAGCGCGAAATCGCCGTTCGGATGATGAGCCGGGTTGTCGACCAGCACCAGGTGCGCCTTCCCGGGCGGATCGAATCGCGACAGGCGCTCGAGCGGGTAGTCGCAGAGCACGTCGGCGCTGATCGCCAGGAACGGTTCCGGGCCCAGCCACGACAGCGCCTGGCGGATGCCGCCCGCGGTCTCCAGCGCGCCCTCGGGCTCACGCGAGTAGCGGATGCGCAGCCCGAACGCGCGGCCGTCGCCGAGCGCGTCCTCGATCCTGTCGCCGAGCCAGGCGAGATTGACGACCACGTCGACGATGCCGGCTGCGGCCAGTTGTTCCAGGTGCCGCGTGATCAGCGGTTTCCCGGCGATCTCCAGCAGCGGCTTGGGCGTGTGATCGGTCAGCGGCCGCATTCGCTCGCCGCGGCCGGCTGCAAGAATCATCGCTCGCATTATCGATCCGGTCTGCGCGTTGCATCGTCAATCCGTACTGTAACCGCGCTCGCGGCGAGCGTTCGAATCGCGAGTCTCCGCGCCGCGTTGCGCGAGGCGAAGCCTGTGGGTGCGACGAGCCGGTCCCGGCCGACACGGATTCGGCAGGTATCGGTTAGGCTGGCCGCCCTGTTCAGAAATCGTGTGCAAGCCATGGGACGCGGGTTTTCGATTGGCGCGCTGCTGCTCGCGCTGGCGGTGACGCCGAAACTGACCGCTCAGCCGGCCGAATACAGCGAATTGTTCGAATCGCTCAAGCCGGGCCTGTTCACGGTCGAGGTCGTCGACCGGGTCAGCAACAACAAGAATGGCCAGGGCAGTGCGTTCCTCGTCGACGAGGCCGGGACCATGGCGACCAATTACCACGTCGTCAGCGAATACGTGCACGATCCCGGTCGTTATTCACTGCGCTGGCGCGATTCCGGCGGCGAGACCGGCAGCCTGCAGCTCGTCTCGCTCGACGTGGTTCACGACCTGGCGCTGGTGCGGCGCGAAACACCCGAGCCGGATCACGGGTCACGGGCCTTCGTTCTGGCCGACGCGGCGCCCGAGATCGGGTCGACGGTGCTGGCCCTGGGCAATCCATACGATATCGGTATCAGCATCGTGCCGGGCACCTACAACGGATTGCTCGAGAACCAGTTCCGCAAGAACATTCACTTCACCGGCGCGCTGAACCCCGGCATGTCGGGCGGTCCGGCCGTCGATCGGCGCGGCGAAGTCATCGGAATCAACGTCGCCGGGGCCGGGAATTCGGTGAGTTTCCTGGTCCCGGTTTCGAACCTGCGGACCCTGATCGCCGATGCCGACGGCTCGTCGCCGGAACTGGCCGCGATGCGCGAGCACGCCGTGGCGAGTATCGTCGACCATCAAGGCCGCATGATCGACGAATTGCTGGCCGGGGACTGGTCGCTGGAGCCTTTCGGCCCGCTGATGATCCCGCGCGAGATTCGCTCGTGGATCTCGTGCAGCGGCGGTGGACGCGAGGCCGATGACCAGACGCCCTGGGTGGAAAGCCACTCCAACTGCACGCTCAACGACCGGATCTACCTTTCGCGAACGCTCGACACCGGGCCGCTGGAGATGATCTTCGGCTGGTACGCCAGCGACCGACTCAACGAATTCCAGTTCGCCAACGTGTTCGAGCAGAACCGCTTCATGCCGTTCAATCGCAGCAGCGACGACGACGTCACCGACTATGAATGCCGCGAGCAGTGGGTCAAGGTCGAGCAACTCGATCCCGTGCCGATCAAGGCCAGCTACTGTCTCCGCGCCTATCTCGACTACCCCGGGCTGTACGACGTGCTGTACGTCGGTCGCGCGCTGATGGGCGATTCCGAGGGGCTGCACGTTCACTACACGCTGGCCGGCGTGGCGCGCGACGATGCCCTGGCGTTCCATCGTCACATGCTGGAGGCGCTGGAATGGAAGTGATCGTCGAACAGCTCGGTACCACCAACAACGTCCTGGAACGGCACAAGTTCGAGCGCGGCCCGGTCTCGCTGGGCCGCGCTTTCGACAACGACGTGATCCTGACCGACGAGCACGTCGACGCGCACCACGCTCGCCTGGTCGAGGACGACGACGGCCGGCTCCAGATCGAGGACCTGGATTCGGTCAACGGCATCCGCAGACCCCGACACAAGGCGCATCTGCGGCGATCCGAGGTCGCCAGCGGCGAGATCTTCCTGGTCGGTCGGAGCCGGATCCGGGTGTTTCGATCCGATCATCGAGTGGCACCGGCAGTTCGCATCCGGCTGTCCGAAGTCTTCCTGCTGTGGCTGGGCAAGCCCCAGGTCACGGTGCTGCTCGGCCTGTTGTTCGTCGCCGCCAAATTCCTCGAGACGTGGTTGTCGACGATCGGCGAGTTTCGCTGGAGCATGATTCCCGAGCGACACCTCGGAGAAACCCTGACGTTTGCCGCGCTGGCGATCGGGGTCTATTTCCTGTCGGTGCTGTTTCGGCGCGGCGGTAATTTTCTTGCCCACCTGAGCCTGCTGATCGTGCTGTTCCTGATCGCTTCGCTGCTAGACTTCGTGCACACGGTCGCGTTGTTCAACGCCGGCGACCGGGCCTACCCGCTGCTGGCCGGTTTGTCCGAAGCGCGCGGTTATCTGCTACTGTTCCTGTATTTCTGGAGCATCCTGTACCTGGCGTTTCATACCGCCCTGCTGAGGCGGACCTGGATCAGTGCGCTGGTCGTGCTGGTGTGGTTCGGCATCGACCATCTGCCCGAGGATTCGCTGCAGCGCCTGTTCGATTCACAGCAGTTCCCGATGCGCCAGGCGTTCCTGCCGCCGGCGCTGCTGGTGGTCGAGCCGGCCTCGGCCGACGCGTTCGAGCGTCGGGTCGAAGCGCTGTTTCCGCGCCTGGACGAAGCGCGGGAGAAGGCCCTGGATGAACGCGCCGGCGATCCGGTCGCCGAAACCGGGGCCGATCCTGAGCCCCCCGCCGACGCGCAATCGGAGGCCCGGGATCCGGGCACGGACGCAGGCTGACTGCGACCCGGCGCGGCGACGCGCTCAGTCGATGCGCGGCTGCGCGCGCGCGCGCCAGTTCTTGAGCAGCGCGTCCAGCGTTTCCAGTTCCGGGTTGCGCGCGATCGCCTGTCCCAGGTAGCCGATGAAGCGCGGCTCGTCACGCGGATATCGGGGTTTGCCGTCGCGGTAGCGGATACGCGCGAAGATTCCGAGCACCTTGAGGTGGCGCTGAACCCCGATCAGGTCGCAGCTGCGCAGCCACAGGCGTGCATCGGTGGGCACCGGCAGCCCGGCGGTCTCGGCGCGCCGGCGGTAGCGCTCCAGCCGGTCGTCGACGAAGGCGGGGCCCCAGCTCAGGAACGCGTCCCGAAACAGGCAGACGGGGTCGTAGGCGATCGGGCCGATCAGCGCGTCCTGGAAATCGAGAATGCCGGGATTCGGCTCGGTGAGCATCAGGTTGCGCGGCATGAAGTCGCGGTGACAAAAGACCTGCGGTTGGTCCAGCGCCCATCGGATCAGCGTCATGCAGACCATTTCCCAGGCATCGAGCTCGGGCTCGGTCGGCTCGACGCGCCAGTGGCGCGCAAGGAACCAGTCGGGAAAGAGCTGCAGATCCGAGAGCAATCGCGCGGCGTCGTATTCGGGCAGTCCGGCGGTCGCGGTTTCGGCCTGCATGCGCGCCAGCGCTTCGAGCGCATCGTCGAACATCGTCGCCGCATTGTCCGGGGTCAGCACCGTGTGCCAGGGCTGGTCGCCGAAATCCTCGAGCAGCAGAAAACCTCGGTCGGGGTCGGCGGCCCGGATTTCGGGCACGTGCAGGCCGGCGGCTGCAAGCCGGCCGCGGACGTCGATGAACGCGTCCAGCGGCTCGAGCGTCGGCGGTGCGTCCATGACGATTGCCGTCTCGCCGTTGCGGCGCGCTCGAAAGTAGCGCCTGAAGCTGGCGTCGGTCGAAACCGGTTCGAAGTCGAAGGCGTGCAAGCCCAGTTGCCGGGCGGCCCAGTCGCGGGCGCTTCGCGTGCGGTCATCGTTCATGTTGCGGACCATAGCTGGATTCCGGGCGCTTCGGTTGTACACTTGACCGGGAACTGTGGCGAGGAGCCTGGAGATGCGTTGGGAGCGTGCACGGCGTAGCCGGAACGTCGAAGACCGGCGTAGCCGCCGGATGGCCGCCGGCGGCGGCCTGGGGCTGGGCGGCATCGCCATCATCGTGGTGATCGGCCTGTTGCTGGGCAAGAACCCGGCGGAGATGCTGGGGCTGGTCGCCGACCTGGGCGGCGGCGTGCAGACCGCTTCGGCCCCCGTCGATCCGAACGATCCCCGGGTCGCATTCGTCGAGCGCATCCTCGGCGAGACCGAGGACGTTTGGAATGTGCTGCTCGACGAGCGTTATCCGGCGCCGACGCTGGTGCTGTTCACCGGGCGGGTGCAGTCGGCCTGCGGCGGTGCGTCCAGCGCCATGGGCCCGTTCTACTGTCCGGCCGATCAGCAGATCTACATCGACCTGTCGTTCTTCGCCGAGATGCAGCGCTCGCTGGGCGGCGGTGGCGATTTTGCCGAGGCCTACGTGATCGCCCACGAAGTCGGCCATCACGTTCAGCACGTTACCGGCCTTTCGGCGCCGGTCTACGAGGCCCGGCGAGCGGGTTCGAGCGTCGAGGGTGACGGCGGTCTGCTGGTGCGCCAGGAACTGCAGGCCGATTGCCTGGCGGGTGTCTGGGCCCATCGATCGCAGCAGCGGCACGACTGGCTGGAACCGGGCGATATCGAGGAAGCGCTGGCGACCGCCTCGGCGATCGGCGACGACAGGCTCCAGCGCCGCGCGCGCGACGAGGTGGTGCCCGATGCGTTCACCCACGGCACGGCCGATCAGCGCGTGCGCTGGTTCAGGCGCGGCTTCGAGCGCGGCGATCCGTCGGCGTGCGACAGCTTCGGTGCGGCACGCTTGTAGGGCGGTTGCCGACGCCGGACGCGCCCGCGGGCCGCGACCGGCGCCCATCCCGGCTTCGCCACGGAAGCGGCGCGGCGGGCCGGTTTTCACGCCCTTGACCGAACTGCGGTAGAATTCATACCAGATTGGTCTTGTTTCGACGCGCCCGGCGCCTCATTTCGGGCCTCAGGGAAAATTCACACGGATTCCGATGCTGCGAATTGGCAAGCTCACCGACTATGCGACCGTGGTGATGGTCGAACTCGCTCGCCACGTCGGAGAGTGCTGGTCCGCCTCGCAGGTCGCCGATGCCACACGGCTCGAGCCGCCCACGGTGGCGAAGGTCTGCAAGACGCTGGCCAAGGCCGGCCTGATCGATTCGGTGCGCGGTGTCAACGGCGGGTATCGCCTGTGCTGCGCGCCCGGAGACGTCTCTGTGGCGGCCATCATCCGCGCCATGGAGGGGCCGATCGCGCTGACCGAGTGCGGTCTCGAACCCGGTCTGTGTGCGCGTGAGGACGACTGTGAACTGAAGGGCAACTGGCAGCGGATCGGCGAGACCGTGGAACGCGCGCTGGAGTCGCTGACGCTGGCCGATCTGGCGGCGCCGAGGACATCCCCGCTGCGCCTGGTCACGCACGCCGATCCGATTCCGCGCAATTGAACCACGCAACCGAAGTGCCATCATGAGTGAAACGCAGCAGCAAGTCGAGGAACTGATCCAGAGCCGCTACAAGGCCGGCTTCTACACCGATATCGAGTCGGACACGGTCGAAGCCGGGCTGAACGAAGAGGTCATCGCGATGATCTCGGCGAAAAAGGAAGAGCCGACCTGGCTGCTGGATTGGCGGCTGAAGGCATTCCACCACTGGCAGACGATGACCGGCCCGAATTGGGCAAAGCTCGACGTTCCGGCCATCGACTTCCAGAAGATCCACTACTACGCCGCGCCCAAGCAGAAGGACCGGCCGCAGAGTCTGGACGACGTCGATCCGAAACTGCTGGAGACCTTCGACAAGCTCGGCGTGCCGCTGCACGAGCGCGCACGGCTGGCCGGCGTCGCCGTCGATGCGGTGTTCGATTCGGTGTCGGTGGGCACGACCTTCCAGAAGGAACTCGAAGAGGCCGGGGTGATCTTCTGCTCGTTCTCCGAGGCGGTGCAGAAGCATCCCGACCTGGTGCGCGAATACCTCGGGTCAGTGGTCCCGTACCGCGACAATTATTTCGCCTGCCTCAATTCCGCGGTGTTTTCGGACGGCTCGTTCGTCTACATCCCGGCCGACACCAAGTGTCCGATGGAGCTGTCGACCTATTTCCGCATCAACGCGCGCGACACGGGCCAGTTCGAGCGCACGCTGATCGTTGCCGAAGCCGGGTCGGAAGTGAGCTATCTCGAGGGTTGTACCGCGCCGATGCGCGACGAGAACCAGCTGCACGCCGCGGTGGTCGAGCTGGTGGCGCGTGAGAAGGCCAAGATCAAGTACTCGACGGTTCAGAACTGGTACCCCGGCGACGAGAACGGCAAGGGCGGCATCTACAATTTCGTGACCAAGCGTGGTGACTGCCGGGAAGCCGATGCACGCATCTCGTGGACCCAGGTCGAGACCGGTTCTGCGATCACCTGGAAGTACCCCTCGTGCGTGCTGCGCGGCGATCGTTCCTCCGGCGAGTTCTACTCGGTC
>CAYPZP010000163.1:0-7312 GCA_964415285.1 uncultured Halomonas sp.
GCGATCGCCAGCGGCGAGGCCGACATCAACCAGTGCCCGCCGGGCGGAACGGCCGGCGTGAAGGCGCTGGCCGAACTGCTCGGACGCGAAGCCAAGCCGCTGGACGCCAGCCACGGCGAAACCAAGCCGCCGATGGTGGCCGTGATCGATGAGGACCGCTGCATCGGCTGCAAGCTCTGCATCCAGGCCTGCCCGGTCGACGCCATTGTCGGCGCACCGAAGCTGATGCATACCGTGATCGCCCGGGAATGCACCGGCTGCGAGCTGTGCCTGTCGCCCTGCCCGGTCGACTGCATCGATCTGGTGCCGAGGGCGAGGCCGTTCATCTGGCCGCTGCGTCCACGGGACCGAACCCCGGGGCACGGCCGGTTGTCGGCCGAAGCGGCGACCGGGGGGATGACCGCGACGGCCGACGGGGCCGCAGACCGCCGTGGCTGAGTTCGAAGCCGGCCGCCTGTACCGCTTCCCCGGCGGTCTCGAGCTCCGCCACCACAAGCAGATGGCGTGCAGCGAACCGCTTGCGCGCCCCGAATTGCCACCGGCACTGTATCTGCCGCTGGTCCAGCACCAGGGTCCAGCGGGCGAGCCGGTCGTGGGCATTGGTGACCGCGTGGTTCGCGGACAGGCGCTGACGAACACCGACCAGGACCGCACCGCTCCGGTCCATGCCCCGACGGCCGGGCGCATCCGTTCGATCGAGTCGAGGCCGGTGAGCTGGCCGCCCGACGGCCGCGCCGACTGCATCGTGATCGAGCCCGATGGGAGCGATCAATCGATCGGGTTTCGCCCGCTTGCGCATTGGCGCGAAACCGATCCCGGGGAATTGATCGATCGCCTGCGCGAAGCCGGGCTGTCGGGACTGGGCGGCGCCGTGTTTCCGACGGCGGCCAAACTCCGCGGCGAATGGGCCGGGGTGCATACGCTGATTCTCAACGGCTCGGAGTGCGAACCCTACATCGCCTGTGACGAGATGCTGATGTGCACGCGCGCCGAGGCGGTCGTCGAAGGCGGGCTGATCCTGGCGCGCGCGCTGGGCGCATCGGACGTCGTGATCGCAATCGAGGACCAGATGGGCCGCGTGCGCCAAACGCTTCAGGCCGGCATCGAGGCCTGCGACCCGGAAGGCCTCTGCCGCGTCGTCCAGGTGACCGCGATCTACCCCGAGGGCGGCGAAAAACAGCTCATTCAGGTACTGACCGGGTCGGAGGTTCCCCACGACGGCCTGCCGCAGGATCTCGGCCTGGTGTGTATCAACGTCGCCACGGCCGCCGCGGCTTGCGATGCCGTCGTCGACGGCGCACCGCTGACCGAGCGGATCGTGACCGTCACCGGACCCGCCATCGCGCGGCCGCGCAACTTCGTGGCGATGCTGGGCACGCCGGTATCGCACCTGGTCGAGGCTGCCGGCGGCTTTTCCGCCGAAGTCAGCCGGTTGGTCCTCGGCGGGCCGATGTCGGGCGCCCCGCTCGCCTCGGACGACGTTCCGGTCACCAAGGGCTGCAACTGCATCCTGGCGCTGCGCCCGCAGGACACGGCGGCGCGACAGCCGGTCATGCCGTGCATCAACTGCGGCGAATGCGTGCGCGTGTGTCCGGCCAGCCTGCTGCCGCAGGAGCTGTACAACTACATTCGCGCCGACCGCCTGGATACCGCCGACGAACTGAATCTGTTCGACTGCATCGAGTGTGGCTGCTGCGCGCACGTCTGCCCCAGTCATATCCCGCTGGTCGATTACTACCGGCATGCCAAGGGCGCGCTGCGCGAACGCGGCGTGGAGGACGCGCGCGCGGCCCGGGCGCGGATGCGCTACGAGGCGCGAGAGCGCCGGCTGGCCGAGGAAGCCGAACAGCGGCGCCGCAAGCGAGAGCAGCGCGAGCGTCGCCTCCAGGCCGGGCACGACGCGAAAAGCGAGGTGCAGGCGGCCGTCGAGCGGGCCCGCGGGCGCGCCGGCAAGGGCCCGGAGTCTTCCGAATGAGGTTTCCGGTGATCGGCGCACCGCACCTGCCGCCGGTCAACACCGTGGCCGGCATGATGCGCCAAGTGATCTACGCGCTGATTCCGGGCATCGCCGCCCACGTCTGGTTCTTCGGCTTCGGCATCCTGTTCCAGATCGCCCTGGCGGTCGGCTTCGCGCTGGCGCTGGAGGCCTTGATGCTCAAGGCGCGCAAGCGTCCGCTGCAACCGTTCCTGTCGGACTACAGCGCGGTCGTCACGGCGATCCTTTTCGCACTGTGCCTGCCGCCGCTGGCGCCCTGGTGGATCGCGATGACCGGAATGGTGTTTGCGATCGTTGTGGCCAAGCACCTCTACGGCGGCCTGGGCTACAACCTGTTCAACCCGGCCATGGTGGGGTTTGCGGCGGTCATCGTCGCGTTTCCAATGGAGCTGTCCCAGTGGCTGGCGCCTCGCCAGCTATCGCCCGGCCTGCCGGGTCTGGCCGAAACCGCGGCGGCGATCCTTACCGGCGCGCTGCCCGATGCGCTGAGCTGGGACGCGATCACCGAAGCGACGCCGCTGGATGCACTCAAGACCGGCGTGGCCGAGAATCGACTGGTGACCGAAATCCGCGCGGCTCCGATATTCGGCGACTTCGGCGGGCTGGGCTGGGAATGGATCGCCAACTTCTATGCCCTCGGCGGACTGTGGCTGTTGTGGCGGCGAGTGATCTCGTGGCACGTGCCGGTCGCAATGGTGGCCACGGTCATTATCGTCTCGACCCCGATGTGGCTGGCGGGACCGGACATCAACCCCTCGCCGCTGCAGCACGTGTTCTCCGGCGCGCTGGTCCTGGCGGCCTTCTTCATCGCGACCGACCCCGTTTCCGGTTGCTCGACCCTGCGCGGGCGACTGGTCTTCGGCGCCGGCGTCGCGATCCTCACGCTGGCCATTCGCCGCTTCGGCGGCTATCCCGACGGCGTCGCGTTCGCGGTGCTGCTGATGAACATGGCGGCCCCGCTGATCGACCGGCTGACCCGGCCCAGGGCGTACGGGCACTGAGGCGACGGGAGGCGACGGGAGGCGGGGGGGCGTTGTTCGTTGTTCGTTGTTCGTTGTTCGTTGTTCGTTGTTCGTTGTTCGTTGTTCGTGGTCCGTGGTCCGTGGTTCGTGGTCCGACTTCCGAGTTCGGACTTCGGATCTCCCACACCCGTCATCCAGCGTCGGGGGTGCATGCGATAATCCGCGCGCCATGCTGCAGAGCCCAATCGAATGACGCGCACGCTGCTGACGCTGGCCGCGATCGGACTGGCCGCGGCCATTGTGCTGTCGGGGGTTCATCGGCTGACCGAGGAGCGCATCCAGCATCAGGTGGAACGCCAGGCGCTGGCCGCGCTGACCCAGATCGTCGACCCCCGGAGCTACGACAACGAACTGATTCGCGACCGCTTCAGCGCCTGGATCGGCGGGCTGGAGAACCCGTCGACGATTTATCGGGCGCGCCGTGGATCCGAGCCCGTGGCGATGCTTGCCGACGTCACGACCCGGCACGGCTACAGCGGCGACATCCGGCTGCTTGTGGGAATCGAGCCCGACGGGACGCTGATCGGCGTGCGCGTGCTGGCCCATCGCGAAACGCCCGGCCTCGGCGACCAGATCGAGCTGCGACGCTCGGACTGGATCCGCCAGTTCAAAGGCAAGTCGCTGGGCCGGCCGCCTCAGGCAGACTGGGCACCGGACCGGCGCGGAGGCGCATTCGATACCTTGTCCAGCGCAACGATCACTTCGGCTGCCGTCATCGACGCGGTCGAGCAGGTGCTTGAATGGCATGCGGCGAACCGGGAAAATGCGTTCCGAATCGAGAGCGAAGCGTCATGAACCCAAACACCAGCAGCATCTGGCGAAACGGCCTGTGGGACAACAATCCGGGCCTGGTGCAGTTGCTCGGACTCTGTCCGCTGCTCGCGGTGACCGGCACCGCGGTCAACGGCCTGGGCCTGGGGCTGGCGACGCTGCTCGTTCTGGTGCTCAGCAACGTGGCGGTCTCGGCGAGCCGCGGAATGATTCCGCCGGAAGTCCGCATTCCGGTATTCGTGCTGCTGATCGCGACGCTGGTCACCGTCGTCGATCTACTGATGCGCGCCTGGCTCACGGGTCTTAGCGCGACGCTGGGGATCTTCATCCCGCTGATCGTTACCAACTGCACGATTCTCGGACGCGCCGAGGCCTTCGCCTCGAAACGCCCCGTCAAGGACGCGCTGATCGACGGGCTGGCCCAGGGCACCGGCTTCGCGGGGGTGCTGGTCGTGCTCGGAGCCGGACGCGAGTTGATCGGCCGCGGCACGCTCATGGCCGATGCGCACCTGCTGTTCGGCGACTGGGCCCGGGCGATGGAGATTCAGTTGCTCCCGATGGACCAGGGCCTGCTTCTGGCCATCCTGCCGCCGGGCGCGTTCATCGGCCTGGGCCTGATGATCGCGCTCAGGAATCGCCTGATTCGAACCGATCCGCTGCGCCGCCGCGAGCGCCTGGCCCAGCCCGATCCGCAAGCCGCATGAGCCGTCCAATGAATGCAGCCGATCGGGAGGCGTTCTTCCGCAGACTGGCCGAAATCAATCCGGAGCCGAAGACCGAGCTCGAATACAGCAGCAGCTTCGAGCTGTTGATCGCGGTCATCCTGTCGGCGCAGGCGACCGACGTCGGCGTCAACAAGGCCACGCGGCGCTTGTTCCCGGTGGCCAACACGCCCGAGGCAATCCTGGCGCTGGGCGAAGAAGGTCTCAAGTCGCATATCCGCACCATCGGCCTGTTCAACAGCAAGGCCAGGAACATTCTCCGCACCTGCCGGGCGCTGGTGGACCGGCACGACGGCCGGGTCCCGCGCGAGCGCGATGCGCTGGAAGCGCTGCCCGGGGTCGGCCGCAAGACCGCGAACGTTGTCCTCAACACTGCCTTCGGCGAACCGACCATGGCCGTGGACACCCACATCTTCCGGGTAGCCAACCGCACCGGCCTGGCACCGGGAAAGACGCCGCTGGCGGTCGAGAAGGCGTTGTTGAAGCGCACGCCGGAGCGTTTCCTGCGCCACGCGCACCACTGGTTGATCCTCCACGGGCGTTATACCTGCAAGGCACGACGCCCGTCCTGCGGCGCCTGTCCGGTCTACGACCTGTGCCGATTCAAGGACAAATCGAGCTTCGTGTGAACGCTCGGCCGACGGCCGAACCCGCGCCGCGTGATTGTCTTCTTAACCTCGACTGTGTTATCAACGCGTTCCCGAGCCCGGGGCGCGGCTGAAAGGAATCGATGCGCGCCCCGGTCCCGTCGGACAAGCGCGCAATGCTGTGCGCCGTTTTCGGGTCGTGACGGACCCGACTCATTTTCATCAAAGCTGTTGGAGGCTACTGAAATGACGAACAAGACTCGACTCGTGACTGCAATTGGCGCCGTTGCCGGCGCATCGTTTGCCGCCGGCGCAATGGCTGCCGACCAGAGCTCGAACCCGTTCCAGGCCGACGAACTGGACGCCGGCGTGTTCCAGATCGGCGACAAGCACGACAAGGAAGGCTCTTGTGGCGAAGGCTCGTGCGGCGAAGGCGACGACAAGGAAAAGGACAAGGAAGGTTCATGCGGTGAAGGTTCCTGCGGCGAAGGCAGCTGCGGCGAAGAAGGCGGTGAAGAAGGCGAGGAAGGTGAAGGATCCTGCGGCGAGGGATCTTGTGGTGAAGGTTCCTGCGGTGAAGGTTCCTGCGGCGAAGCCTGAAGCGCTCCCGGAGTTGCTTGAATGAGTACCGCAAGTCGATACCCGGTCACGGGAGCGGGACTCGGCCTCAGGCGGGCCCTGCTGGGCCCGCTTGAGCAAGCCGACCTCGGCCCGGTCGGCTTCATGGAAGTCGCGCCCGAGAACTGGATCGGCGTCGGCGGCGCGCGCGGACGCAAGTTCCGCGCCTGGACCGAGCGCCTCCCGTTCGTCTGTCACGGCCTGTCGCTGTCGCTGGGCGCGCCGGAACCGCTGGACGAGACGTTTCTGCGTCGCGTCCGGTCGTTTCTCGACGAACACGACATCCGGATCTACTCCGAGCACCTGAGCTACTGCTCGGAATACGGCCATCTCTACGACCTGATGCCGATCCCGTTCACCGAAGAAGCCGTGGAGTGGGTTTCCGGGCGCATCCAGCGCACACAGGAACTGCTCGGCCGCCCGATCGCGGTCGAGAACATCTCCTATTATGCCGCGCCCAGCAACGAGCTCAGCGAGCTCGAATTCATCAATGCGGTGCTCGAGCGCGCCGACTGCCGAATGCTGCTGGACGTCAACAACATCTACGTCAACAGCGTCAATCATCGATACGACCCGACGGCATTTCTCGAAGGCCTGCCGGCCGAGCGGGTCGCCTACCTGCACGTTGCCGGTCACTACAACGAGGCCGAGGACCTGATCATCGACACCCACGGGGCCGATGTGATCGACCCGGTCTGGGATTTGCTGGAAGCGACGTATGCGCGTCTCGGTCCGGCACCGACGCTGTTGGAGCGGGACTTCAATTTCCCGCCGGTCGATGAACTGATCGCGGAAGTCGATACCATCAACCGACTGCAGGCCCCCTACCGCACCGAGCCCTCACGGCATGCCCACGCCTCCTGAGCGTCTGGCCCGACTCCAGAAACGCTTCGCCGACCATATTCGTGACCCGGACAGCAATCCGGCGCCGGATGGAATCGAGGAGCGTCGCCTGGCGATCTACCGCCGCTTGTTCTTCAACAATCTCTCGAACCTGTTCGGCGTGAACTTTCCGATCGCTCGCAAGGTCCTGCCCGAGGATCACTGGCGGCGGCTGATTCGCGCCTTCATGGTCGAGCATCGCGCCAGCACGCCGCTGTTTCCTGAAATCGGCCGCGAGTTCGTTCGCTTCCTTGGCGACCACCCGGAGCACGTCGCGGACTGGCCGTGGTTGCCCGAAGTCTGCCACTGGCAGTTTCTGGGCACGAGCGTGCGAAATGATGAAGCCGATCCGGCCGACGTCGATGCCGATCCGGACGGCGACCCGGTGTCGCAATCTCCGGTGGTCAATCCGACGCTGAGGCTCGCGCAGTATCGCTGGCCGGTCGACGAAATCGACGCCAGGCACCCGCCCGAGCAAGCGCGCGCAGTCGTTCTGGCGGTCTTTCGCAGACCCGACGACCGGATCGGACGCCTGAAGATCAATGCCGTGACCGGTCGCCTGCTCGAGCTGCTGCAAGAAAACCCAGGAACGCCCGGTCATGAATGCCTGAGGATGCTGGCGACCGAGATCAAGCACCCGAAGCCCGACGCACTGGTCGATCACGGCACCGCACTGCTGGCCTTGCTGAGATCGAAATCGCTGCTGCTCGGAAC
>CAYPZP010000164.1:0-7311 GCA_964415285.1 uncultured Halomonas sp.
CCTGGTTCATGGTCGACATGGCGCACGTCTCCGGCCTGATCGCCGCCGGCGTCTACCCGAACCCGGTGCCGCACGCCCATGTCGTCACTTCGACCACGCACAAGACGCTCCGTGGCCCCCGGGGCGGCATCATCGTGGCCCGGGGCGACGACGAGCGCATCACGAAGCGGTTCAATTCGCTGGTCTTTCCCGGCTGCCAGGGCGGCCCGCTGATGCACGTCATCGCGGCCAAGGCGGTAGCGTTCAAGGAGGCGCTGGAGCCGGAATTCAAGGGCTATCAGCAGCGGGTCATCGATAACGCCCGGGCCATGGCCGCGGTGATGATCGATCGCGGCTACAAGGTCGTGTCCGGCGGCACCGACAACCACTTGTTCCTGGTCGATCTGATCGACAAGGACATCACCGGCAAGGACGCCGAGGAAGCGCTGGGCCGCGCCCACATCACCGCCAACAAGAACACCGTGCCGGGCGAACCGCGCTCGCCGTTCGTCACCTCGGGGCTCAGGATCGGCACGCCGGCGATCACCACCCGCGGCTTCGGCACCGAAGAATGCCGCGAGCTGGGCGGATTGATCTGCGACGTGCTCGATGACCTCGGCAACGCCGGGACCCGGCAACGGGTGCGCGACGCGGCGCTGGCGCTGTGCGCGAAGCATCCGGTCTACGGCTGATCCGCGGCGGCATCGCCGCGCGCCGACTGGACCGGCCGAACCGTTAGCGAACGGCAGGTATCCCGATGAGCGACCGTAACGCAGCACGACTGATGGTGGACTGTCTCGAGGCCGAGGGCGTCGAACGGGTGTTCGCAGTACCCGGCGAGGAAAACCTCGACCTGCTCGAGGCGATTCGCGCATCGAAGATCGAGCTGTTCGTGACCCGGCACGAGCAGGGCGCCGGCTTCATGGCCGCCTGCCACGGTCGCCTGACCGGCCGCCCCGGCGTGTGCCTGTCGACGCTGGGCCCCGGCGCCACCAACCTGGTCACCGCGGCGGCTTACGCGCAGCTCGGCGCGATGCCGCTGGTCATGATCACCGGTCAGAAACCGGTCAAGACCTCCAAGCAGGGCCATTTCCAGATTCTCGACGTGGTCGATCTGATGCAGCCGGTCACGCACTATACGCGCCAGATCATCTCGGCCGCCACGGTCCCCTCGCGGGTGCGCGAAGCGTTTCGCCAGGCCGAGGAAGAGCGGCCCGGCGCGGTCCACCTCGAGCTGCCCGAGGACATCGCGCGGGAGCCGGCCGACGGCCTGAAGCCGCTGGTCGCCAGCCGGACGCGCAGGCCGGTGGCCGAGGAAAAGGCGATCGCACGCGCCGTCGAGGCGATCGAGAACGCACGCAGCCCGCTGCTGATGTGCGGTGCTGGTGCCAACCGCAAGCTGACCTCGAAGATGCTCCGGCGCTTCATCAACCAGACCCGGATCCCGTTCTTCACCACCCAGATGGGCAAGGGCGTGGTCGGCGAGCCGAACGACTGCTGGATGGGCACCGCGGCGCTGTCGGACGGCGACTACGTCCACCGGCTCATCGAGCGCTCGGACTGCATCATCAACGTCGGCCACGACGTCGTCGAAAAGCCGCCGTTCTTCATGCACGAAGGAAAGCGCACGGTTATCCACGTCAATTTCTTCACCGCCGAAGTCGATCCCGTCTATTTCCCGCAGATCGAGGTCACCGGCGACATCGCAAACGCCATCTGGCAGTTCAGCGAGCGCATCCGGCCGCAGCCGCACTGGGATTTCTCGTTCGCAGCCCGGGTTCGTGCCGCGCTGTTCGAGGACCTCGACTCGGGCCGGGAACTGGCGGACTTCCCGATCCACCCCAGGCGCCTGGTACACGCGGTGCGCGACGCGATGCCCGAGGACGGCGTCGTGTCGCTGGACAATGGCCTGTACAAGGTCTGGTTCGCGCGCAATTACCGCGCGGTCAAGCCCAACACGCTGCTGCTCGACAACGCGCTGGCGACGATGGGCGCCGGACTGCCGGTGGCCATGGCCGCGCGCATCACCCATCCCGACCGCCAGGTCCTCGCCGTGTGCGGCGACGGTGGCTTCATGATGAACTCTCAGGAGCTCGAAACCGCGGTCCGTCTCGAGCTGGACCTCGTGGTACTGGTGCTTCGCGACGACGCCTACGGCATGATCCGCTGGAAACAGGCCGATATGGGCCTGCCCGACTACGGCCTGGAATTCGGGAACCCGGATTTCGTCCGCTACGCCGAAGCCTACGGTGCCCGCGGCCATCGCGCCGACAGCGTCGAATCCCTGGAAGCGCTTCTGGCCGAGTCGTTGGCGCGTCCCGGCATCGACCTGATCGACTGCCCGATCGACTACCGCGACAGCCAGCGCGTGCTGTTCGAGGACATCCCGGAGACCAGCGCGGCCTTGGCGTGATACCAGTTTTCAGTTTGAAGTTTTCAGTTTTCAGCAATCGGCGACGCACGGTCCCAGCGCCGTCATGGGTGATTGTGACTGCTGAAAACTTGAACCTGAAAACTACGCCTTTCTCCCGTACCCGCCCCCGCCCGGCGTTTCGATCGTCAGCACCTGCCCGGCCTCGACGTCCATCGAGACCTTCGACGGCAGCGTCTGTGCGTCGAGCCGATTGACGCCTTTCGCACCGCTTTGGCCGCCAGCCAGGCCCCAGGGCGGATACACCCGTCGCTCGGTAATCAGCGTCACGCGAGCCGGTTCAAGGAACTCGAACTGGCGCACCAGGCCGTCGCCGCCGACGCGATGCCCGGCGCCGCCGCTACCGCGACGCCGGGCATAGCGCAGAATGCGCACCGGATAGTGATATTCCAGCACTTCAGCCGGGGTGTTCAAGGTGTTGGTCATGTGGCTATGCACGGCATGCCGGCCGGGCGAGCCGGAAGCGGCGCCGCAGCCGCCGGCCATGGTCTCGTAGTAACTCCAGCGCTCGCCGCCGAGGCCGAGATTGTTCATCGTGCCCTGGCTGGCGGCCGGGATGCGCCCGGGCAAGACCTCGGCCAGTGCGCGAAGCACCACATCGACGATGCGCTGGCTGGTTTCGACGTTGCCGGCCGCGGTCGCGGCCGGTGCGCGCGCGTTGACCAGACAGCCCGCCGGCGCGCTCAGGCGGATTCGATCCAGCGCGCCGGCGCACGCCGGCGTCTCCGGCGGCAGCAGGCAGCGCAGCGCGTAATATACGGCGGCCGCGGTGACGCTGAGCGGGCAGTTGAGATTGCCTGCGACCTGCGCGTCGGTTCCGGCAAAGTCCAGCGCGATGGCGCCGTCCTCGATGGTCAGCGAAACCCGGATTACCGGCCCCGTTCCACCGGCGCCGTCGCAGTCCATGCGATCGGCGGCCCGCCAGCAGCCGTCCGGCAGCTCGGCGAATCGCGCCCGGGCCAGCCTTGCCGCATAGGCGTTCAGCGAAGCGGCCTTGGCCTCGAGACCGTCCACGCCCCATTCGTCGAGCAACGCAGCGAGCGCCCGCTCGCCCCACGCCGACGCCGCCACCTGGGCCCGAAAGTCGCCCTCGGCCAGGGCCGGATCGCGCATTCGACCGCAGATTGCATCCAGCGTATCGGCACACAGCGCATCGTCACGATACAACCAGCTCGGCTCGATCAGCACGCCCTCGTCGGCCAGCGAGCGGCTCAAGGGCATCGATCCGGGAGTGGCGCTGCCGATGTCGGCGTGATGTGCCCGGTTGGCGACGAATCCGCAGCAGCGACGAGTCCCGTGTTCCCGGAACACCGGCGCGATCAGCGTCACATCCGGAAGGTGCGTGCCACCGGCGTACGGATCGTTCAGGATCAGCCGGGATCCCGGCTGCCAATCGTGGCAATCGACCAGGTCACGCATTGCCCAGGCCATCGAACCCAGGTGGACCGGGATGTGCGTGGCCTGGCCGAGCAGACGCCCATCGGCACCGAACAGGGCGCACGAGAAATCCAGTCGATCGCGGATGTTCGGCGAAAAGGCGCTGCGGCGCAGGATCGCGCCCATGGTCTCGCAGATTGCCGCGATCCGGCTCTCGAAGATCCTCAGCGCAATCGGATCCTCGGACTTCGGGTTCAGCGATTTGCCCATTCGATCGGGTCTTGACGCTTGAAATCAGGCGCTACGGTACCATGCTTATAGAGATACGCACCGCAACCGAAAACGCAATCCAACACGCAACGAGGAGTCGCGCAATGTCTTTCACCCTTCCCGATCTGCCGTACGCCAAGGACGCACTCGAGCCGCACATTTCCGCCGAAACGCTCGAGTATCACTACGGCAAGCATCACCAGACCTACGTCGACAAGCTCAACGGCATGATCGAAGACACCGACGATGCCGGAAAGTCGCTCGAGGAGATCATCCGCGGCTCTTCCGCCGGGCTGTTCAACAACGCCGCACAGGTCTGGAACCATACCTTCTACTGGCACTGCCTGAGCCCGAACGGCGGCGGAGAACCGCAAGGCGAGTTGGCCGATGCGATCCAGCGCGATTTCGGCTCGTTCGACAACTTCGTCGAGAAATTCAATGAAAGCGCGGTCGGGAACTTCGGCTCGGGCTGGACCTGGCTGGTGAAGAACCCCGACGGCAGTCTGGCCATCCTCAACACCGACGATGCCGGTACGCCGCTGACCGGTGATGCCAAGCCGCTGCTGACCTGCGATGTGTGGGAACACGCCTACTACATCGACTACCGCAACGCACGTCCGAAGTACCTCGAGGCGTTCTGGAAGCTCGTCAACTGGGAGTTCGTCGCCGGCAATTTCACGTCCTGATCGAACTTCGGCGCTTCCGGTGCGGCGTCGACGTGCCGGAAACCGCACACCGTTCAAAGCCCGCCGCTCGGCGGGCTTTTTCGTAGAATCCGGGGGATGAGCGATTCCTACCTGATGGACACCTACGCTCGAATGCCGGTCGCGTTCGAGCGCGGTGAAGGCGCCTGGCTGTTCGACGAGCACGGGCGTCGCTACCTCGACGCAGTTGCCGGGATCGCCGTGTGCGGCCTCGGTCACGCCGATCCGGTGCTGGCCGACGCGCTGTGCGCCCAGGCGCGCACGCTCGTGCACACCGCCAACCTCGGCCACATCCGGCTGCAGGAGCAGCTAGCCGAGCGGCTGTGCCGGCTGGCGGGCATGGACCGCGCCTTCATCACCAACACCGGCGCCGAGGCGATCGAATGCGCCCTGAAGATCGCGCGCCGGTACGGCCACGAACGAAGCATCGACCGTCCGGGCGTGCTGGTCGTCGGCGGCGCTTTCCACGGCCGCACGCTGGCGGCGATCAGCGCGTCGGCTCCGGGCAAGCTGCAGCAGGGCTTCGAGCCGCTGGTCGACGGGTTCCGGCGGGTGCCGTTCGGCGACGCCGACGCGGCGCGTGCGGCGCTGGCCGACGATTCGTCGCTGGTGGCGGTGCTGCTGGAACCGATCCAGGGAGAAGGCGGCGTCCGGGTGCCTCCGGACGGCTATCTGGCTTCGCTCAAGGCGGCCTGCGAATCGCAGAACGCGTTGCTGATACTCGACGAAATCCAGACCGGGCTGTGCCGAACCGGGCGATGGTTCGCGCAGCAGCACGACAGCGCGGTGCCGCACGTGATGACGCTGGCCAAGGCGCTGGGCAACGGCATCCCGGTTGCCGCGACGCTGGCCCGGGGACCCGCCTCGGAGCTGCTGACGCCGGGCAGCCACGGCACAACCTACGGCGGCAGTCCGTTCGCTTCGCGCGCGGCGATGACGGTGCTCGACCGGATGCAGGCGCTGGATCTGCCGACCCGCGCACACGCCCTCGGTGAGCGCCTGATCGGCCGCTTGCGTCGCGGCTTGCACGAACACCCGCGCGTGGCCGCGATCCGGGGAAGAGGCCTGATGATCGGCGTCGAGCTGGTCGATGCCGCCGCGGACGTGCGCGCCCATGCGCTGGAAAACGGCGTGCTGCTCAACGTCACCCGGGAACGCATTATCCGGCTGCTGCCGCCGCTGATCGTCGATGCCGGTCAGGTCGACCGCATCGCCGATGCCGTGATCGAGGGCGTGAGGGCCAGTGCGGGCGGCTGACGACCTCGCGCTGGCTCCGGCGCGGCCGATCGGCGGCAGGTTCGATCAGCCCAGCGTTCGCGCGAGCTCCCCCAGGTGGCACGAATCAATCTCGGAGCGGGTGCTCGGGAGCCGCTCGAGCAAGCGCGTCGCGTCGGGGGCGACCAGCGTGGCGTGCCCCACCTTCCGGCCGGCCCGAGCGGATTTTCGATAGTCATGCAGGTGCGCACCGGCGATCGAAAGCCAAGCCGCCCGATCCGGCATCGACCCGATGAAGTTGAACATCGCCGCCGTGCCGATGCGAGCGGTATCTCCCAGCGGCCAGCCGCACACGGCCCGCAGGTGATTCTCGAACTGCGAGCAGGCGGCGCCCTCGATGGTCCAGTGCGCTGAGTTGTGCACGCGCGGGGCGAATTCATTGGCCAGCAACCGGTCGCCGGCCGCGAACAGTTCCAGCGTCAGCGCGCCGACATAATCGAGACGCTCGGCCAGCGTGCCGGCAAGCGCCTCGGCCTGCTGCTGCAGCGATGCGGGCACCGGCGCGGATGCCGCCAGTCGCAGGATGCCTCCCCGGTGCCAGGTACGACTAACCGGCCAATAACGCAGCTCGCCGTTCTCGGCGCGAACCGCGGTAATCGCGCATTCGAAATCGAACGCGATCCAGCGTTCCAGAATCAGCGGGCAGGCGCCTAGCTTCTGCCAGGCCAGCTCCAGGTCTTCGTGGTCGTGCAGCACGGCCTGACCCTTTCCGTCATAGCCCATCCGGCGCGTCTTGAGCACCGCCGGATAGCCGATTCGCTCGATCGCCCCGGCCAGGTCGGTGCGCGAATCGACCGCCTCGAACTCCACGGTATCGAGTCCGAGATCCCGGAATCGGCGCTTTTCGGTCAGCCGATCCTGGGCCGCGGCGAATGCCGATGCGGCCGGTCGCACCGGCACCCGATCGGCCAGCGAAGCCAGCGCCTCGGCCGGGACGTTTTCGAAATCGCAGGTCACGCGATCGCAATCCGAGAGCCTGCGAAGCGCGTCGGCGTCGGTGAAATCCGCGTGCACGAACTGCCCCAGACCGGCAGCGCAGGCGTCGGCGGTCGGATCGACGATCACGAATTCCAGTCCCAGCGGGATACCGGCCCCGGCCAGCATTCGCGTGAACAGAATGGTGAGCGTCTGGCGGTTGCTAGGGCTCGTCTCGTCGCCGCCGATTCCCTCTTGCGTCATCAGGTTGGGATAGGTGCGGCTGTATCCGGTCGGTCGATACTCGTCATGCACATCGACCATCAGCCGGTGCTTGGCGGCTTGCCGGACCGCCTCGTA
>CAYPZP010000165.1:0-7249 GCA_964415285.1 uncultured Halomonas sp.
GTGCGTTCGGGTCGGCGGAGACCTCGACGGTCTGGCCGGCCTCGAGCTTCATGTTCAGCTTGTCCAGGATTCGATCACGAAGATTCTCGTCCTTGAGGTTCGGATGGCACTTGATCTCCATCACCTCAGCGAACGCCTCCAGCTCGTCGCGGGTATTGCTCTGGAATCGATCGGCAATCGCGGCGGCTAGGTTCAGGGTTTTCTCACTCATTTTCTCTGTTCTCCAGGTAAAGAAGCCCCAGCACGAGGCCGGGGCTTCGGGTTTAACCCTTCGGTTCAGCCGTCAGGCTTATACCGTCAGGTCAGCGGTTGCGCCAACTTCGACGCGGACGACCCAGGTGTCGTTCAGGATCAACTGCAGATCCCACCAGTGGGCCACGGCCAGCGTGTTGAGGTTGCCCGGGTCAGACTTGTCAGCCTTGTCCAGGATTTCGACCTCCACGCCGCCCCAGCCGTCATCGGCGTCACCTTTGAGATCGCCGCAACCCAGCGCGTACTTCGCGCAGATCAGCAGCGGGTAGACATCGATGTCGGTGCCGGTCGTCGACTTCATGTTCGTCGAGCCCACCGCGGCGCCGGAATCGGCGAAGGGCGTCAGCTCCGGAGACATGAGCCAGCGGGTGTTTTCCACCGACCCCTTCTCGTGCTTGCTGACCGCCTTGGCCGAGCCGTATTCGGCACAGGTCACGAACCCGTCGACCCGACGCAAATCAGGCAGGACGTTCGTGTGGCCGAGACCCAGGTAGGACGGTTCGAGCGGGACGGTGCCGTTGAACAGGCCGCCGTCGTCGACTTCGGTGAAAAACTCGCCCTTCGCGTCATCGAGCAGCCGGACCGCTTCCTGGATGATTCCCAGGGTGATCGGGCCGTCGACATCGGTTCGAGCCGAGTGGTTGGGGTTGTTGTAGAGCACGGTCGTTCCCGCGATCCACTTCGACCAGCCCACGGCGTTACGGATGCGGAGCACCTTGTCCTTGAGCTGATCCACCGAGTTCTTGACGTGATCGTCCTCGGAGAGGCGACGCGAACGACTCGTGACCGCGTAGATTTCCACGCGCTCTTCGAACGTGCCGGACACGTCCTCGTAGCTCACGCTCTGCCAGTCCGGGTTCACGCCTTCCGTGATCTCGGTCGTTGATACCGCATCGTTGACCATGCGGCGCCAGGTTGCGGTTTCCGCCTTGTTCTCCGGGACGGGCTTCATGTCCACTACGGGCACGAAGATGTCGTCAGCGCGTGCGCGCTCCAGAAGTTCGGCGATTGCAACGGTGTTGGTACGGTTGCCCGGACCAGTCGCGGACCCTGAGAATTCACTTGAGCCCGCGTAATGCCTGCTTTTGTCCACCATGACGATTTACCTCTTTTGATGTTCTCGTCGTTTTCGGGCCATCAGTTGCCGGTAATCCTCCCGCGGTGACAGCGCAGCCCTCGAGCGGCCGGCTCCGGACATGCCGGATCCTTGGCTTTCGGGTGCCGGCGCCGGGGGTTTCTGGCGTGATGGCGTTCGTTGGCCCTCTTGGGCCGATGGCGTTGCAGCGCGCGCAGGAGCTTGTGATTCACCGGGTTGGCCTGGCCGTTCCTGATGCGTAGATTCCTGCCCGCCCGGAGCCTCTGGCTGCGGGGGTTGTTCTCCGAAGTAGTCGGCCTTGAACGCATCGATAACGTCCGCGATGTCCTCGTAGAACGGGCTCTGGATCTTCCGGATCAGTTCCGGGTTGGCCTGCTGGTCGTCGAGCGTCCGCTGCACCCACTGGTGGAAGGCCGGGTGAGATCGCACGGTATCCGCGTCCGGATGCCGCACACTCAGCCTCTTCCATTCAGTGCGCTTGCGTTGCTCTTCGCCCTGACTCAGTTCATCTTGAAGCTGCTGGATTTGCTGTCGTGCCTCTTGGAGCGCCGACTCCTTCGCGGAAAAGAGCTCTCGCACCTTGCCGGATTCGTCGGGAAACTCCTCCGATACCTCTTTCCAGGCATCGTTCGAATCCAAGTCCTCAAGAGTTGGATTCTCTGTGGCCGGCCGGTCTCGGAGTTGCTTCTGGAGCTTGTCGTTCTCCTTCCGCAAGTCCTCGTTCTGGCGCTGGACGGGGGCCAGCCTGCCCTGAAGCGCCGAATATCTCTGAAACAGGTCGCCCGCGTACTGCTCCTGCTGGTGGATGCGCTGTCGCACGTCCTCGGGCAGTTCCGCGAACCACGGTTTCTGCTCACCGTCCTTGCCCTGGGTTTCCACCTCGGGCGGCCGGTCAGCCTTCTTGAATTCACCTTCGTCGTCAGCCCCCAACTGGCGCTTGTGCGCCGGGACCTCTTCGCTCCCCCGCTGTTCGTCTTCCCCGTCCTCCCCATCATCTTCCTCGCCGTCCCCCGGGTCCGGGTCCGGTTCGAGCTCTCCCCGTTGTTCGGCGCGCTTGCGCTCCATGTACGCCGCATATTCGCTGCGGGGCGTTACCTCCTGGACCGGGCCGCCGGTCTCGTCCGGCTCCGGGAGCTCGATCCGGTCGTCGTCGTTTTCAGTAGCGGTTGAAGCGTTCGGGGTCGATTTGTCTGTTGCCATCTTCAATTTCCTTTGGGAGTCCGAGAAGTTCTCGAAGTCGGTTTATTTCAGCCCGAATCTGGAGCACGTCTTCCCACTCCGCATTCGGGCTCTCAAGTCCATCCCGTAGTTTTTCCAGCTCTTCCTCAGCCCAGGCGCGGATGGTCCGCCAGGAGATTTCTCGTGTATCGATGTGCATCGCTTATCCGTAGGTGTCGTGGCCGGCCTCGAGGTTTCGCGCCTTGAGCTTGTCCTCGTACATTTGCCGGCGGAGCTCCATACCCCTGAGCATCTGCTCGGTGTTCTGAGCCGCGGCCTCGCGCCGTTCCTTCGCCGCTGCCAGCGCGGCCTTCATTTCGCGATCGCGTTCCTGAATCTGGAACTTGGTCTGGATCTCGCTGATCTTGATGTTCCGGTTCTCGGCCGCGTTGGCCATCGCCTCGTCGCGCTTCATCTGCGCGATGATCATCTCGACTTCCCGGTCGGCCGCCGCGGTTTCGGCCTGAATCTGCTCGCGCTTGAGCGCAATCAGCGAATCCGGGTCGATGCCGCCGTTCTGCGCCATAGTCTCCAGCTTCATCCGCGCTTCTTCGGCCTCGGCCTCGGCCTTGGCCGACTCCGCCATCTTGGTCTTGAGCTCCGCTTCTGCCGCCTGCTGGGCCATCTGCTCCTCGGGCGACGGCCCCTGGTTCTCCAGCTCCTCGTCCGTCAGGAACAGGTCGTTGACCGGGATGTCCATCGTCGACCAGCTCAGTTTGTAGAGCCGATCCATTCGAACCTTGCGCTTGAGCTCCGGGTCCTGCTGCGCCATCGACAGGGCCATCAGCGTGTGCTGGGCCTGCTTGTCCTTGACCAGCAGGTAGCTCGCGCCGCGCGGGTCGACGTT
Source organism: uncultured Halomonas sp. (assembly GCA_964415285.1). GTDB lineage: Bacteria > Pseudomonadota > Gammaproteobacteria > Xanthomonadales > Wenzhouxiangellaceae. The sequence goes on from CAYPZP010000165.1 coordinate 3,414, forward strand.
CATGTCAACCTTCAGGCTGTCGTCCTCGTCGTACTGCATCAGCCACCAGTAGAACCGGGTGAGCAGCGGGACCGTCACCTCGTCGTCCCATCCGTGCGCGAACTTGCGCTGGACGATGTTCTGAGCGTTCATCGTCATGGCCTGGCCGCTGGCCGTCTGCTGGACGTTGGTTTTCGCCGCCTCGCCCTGGGCGATCATCGGCAACTGCGTCGAATCGTTGGCGTTCTGCTTGGCGGCCTCGTAGAGCGGCAGGATGTTCGGCAGCGCGGAATCGATGTTCGTGAACTGGATCACGTCCTTGATGGACTTGACCCGCGCGTCCGTGACCTTCCAGGTCTTCGGCCCGCGCACCACGTAGCTGCCGTCCCCGGGGATGGCCTTGCCTTCCCAATACACCGCCTGCGGGCCGCTGGTCAGCCGGACGTTGTGCTGCATGGCCTCCCAGCAGATATCGATCGTGCGCTGGTCATCGCGCATGATCCGCGGGATGCCGTAGCTGTTCATGATGTCCGCTTCGTCACGGCGGTACGGCACAGCGTAGTAGGGCACGCGCTCGTCGCCGAGAATCGCGTTCAGGTCCACCTTGAGCGGGATTCCCTGGCTGAACCAGATCTCGCCCCAATACATATCGAGCGGGTCGATATCGCCGTCCTCGGCGGTCAGCGCGCCCAGGGCGTGCAGCAGCTCCGGCTCGATCGGGCCGTGATACTCCCACACGATGTACAGCTCTTCCTCGTCGGCACTCCCGTCGTGCGAAAGCAGGTTATCCCTGGCGTTCAGCAGGCTCGATTCATGCTCGCTCGGCGACGGACGCTGGACCGCGAGATCCGAGACGGCCTTTCTGTCGAAGCCCTCGTGCTGCGCGAGTTGCACGACCTTCGACCGGCCGTACCGGTGCATTTCGAACGCGCCCTCGCACTCCTCCATCGACCGGCACTTGCCGGGGAAGAACATCCAGGGGTCAATCCGAACCGCGGCCGGGTTGGTCTCCTGCTGAATCTGCAGCTCCATGACGACCCTGCTGATCGCCTGGCCGAGATCGTCCTGCTCCTCGACCTCCCGTGCGCGCACCACGCGCTTGCTGGTCATCCTCGGGTACGGGCCTTTCATGACCCCGATGCCGAGCCGGCATGAGTCGTGGATGGACTGCCGGCCGTGCTTCGAATACTGGCACTCGGTCAACCAGCCCTCGATCTTCTCCGCTGCCTTCTTCGTCGCCTTGCGCGCCACATCCATTTCGACCGGCTGGCCGAATACGTCTTCCGGCCTCGACGGCGGTTTCAGCGCCCAATTCGGGTCGTTCGTCGGGAACAGCATGTCGCCGATGCGCGCGGCGGCCAGCTCGACCTTCTCCCCGGTCTTGTTGTCCACCGGCGGCGCCTGCTCATCGCCGTCCCCGGCCTCCTCGTCGATATCCGCCTGGCGGAAGCCCCAATACTGGCGCTCGTCCTCGATCCACTTGGCCTCGATGATCAGCTTGTGCTGGACTGCCAGCTCCTTCTTGTCCTCGAGCGCCTGGATCAGTCCCTGCCGGAGACGGTCGGCCTGTTCTTCGCCCTGCTCCTCGTCGTGGCCGTATTCCTCTTCGTCGATCAACTCCTCCTCGATCGGGGGCCCCTCGTCCAGTTCGTCCAGATTTGGTTCATTCATTAAATTCTCCGTCCGAATCGGATCTGCTTCTCGCGCCCGGCGACGGCCATGACCTCGGATCTCGTCTTGCAGATCAGCGGCCCTTCGTCGATCAGGTGTTGGGTTGCGTCCATGAGGTGATCGTTTTCCTTGACCAGCTTGCCCTTGTCGTCGTAGTGGTACATCCGGTACTCGTTGAGCCATTTCCGCAGCGTCGAGTAGACCTTGATCTTCCCGGTCAGCAGCCCTTTCCGGACCTTCTCGATCCGCGCGTCCTTGCCCGGCTTGGTCGCGGGCATGATGTCGATGCCGTTGTCCTGGTATTCGTCGATCATCTTCTCGCCGTCGTTGACGTTCGTATGCCGGACATCGCCGACGCCGGGGATCCACTTGCCGCGCGACTGGATTGCCGCGGCGTGAACCGGTATCACCAGCTCGCCGGCCTTGTGCTCGTCATACAGGTACCAGGTGTCGGTCTCGCGGTCCCAGGCGCCCCACACGACGGCCGTGTTGTGCCAGCCGCCGTCGAACCCGTAGGCGCGCGGCCAATAGTCCGGGAGCTCGTCGAGCGGGTCGATGACGAAATTGTCCTCGAGCACCGGGTAGACGGCACCGATGCCGAGCGCGGGGATGCCCTTGCTCACGGTGTCGCGCATGTAGAGCTGGGTGTTCGCCAATTTGTCACGTTTCCACGTCTCCGACAGGTGAGGCACGTCCTCCCATGAGCAGGGAATGACCTCGCGGCTCGGGTCCGGCTCCTGGACGAACATATTGACCAGCTCATTCGCGCCCTTGAGCGGCGTGAACGTCAGCATGATCATCGGGTGAGCGCTTCCGCGCGTGCGGGTGAAGAGCTCGGAGTAGTATTCCATTTCCGCCGGCTCGTCCATCCAGCCGCCGTCCAGGTTCTCCCCGTACCAGGCGCTGATGTCCTGGTCGTAGGTCCGGACCCCGACCTCGCTCTTCCCCCCGGATACGTGATCGACCATCACCGACTCGATGAGCCCGCCGCCGGACGGCCAGCGCGACAGCGATGCAAAGTCGATCTTGTCCACCGGGATCAGGCCGCCGCCGTGCTTTTCGGCCTTGGGCTTCCCGAACAGGACGCGCTGCTGGTTTTCCCGCGTGGTCTTCGTCGTCTGCCCGGCGATCCACATCCGGACCGGGCGCTCGAACTTGTAGCCAGGCCACCAATCCGGGTAGATGCCGGTCAAATGGCAGGCCATTTCGTAGCCGCCCATCGCCAGCGTCTTGCCTACCCCGTTGGCGCACATCGCCATCCGGCTCGTCTTGGTCTTGCCGAACGAGAAGAACGTCAGGTGTTGCGGGTACAGCTCCCGGCGGTACGGACCGGTGTCCGGGAACAGGTCGAACATTTTCCCTCGGCGGTCTTCGCGGCCCTCGAGCTCGGCGAAGAGGTCGTCTAGGTCAAGATCATCCAGTATGTCGGGCATTGCCGCCAATCAGCTCGGCAACGTCAATACCGCGCGCCTGGAGCCCTGCGATCTTCCGGCGGATTGCCTCCTTGATCTCGTCATCCGTCGCGTCCGCCAGCGTCTTCTGCGAATTGTCCTTCTCGTACAGGCCCAAGTGCTTCATGAGCTTGTCCGCCGCGCTGTTCTTGTCGGCCATTCGGTATTTCAGGACCCGGCCAACCCCGCCGTCGCTGTTTCCGATGGTCACGACGTCGACCCCCTGGATTGCCATCGCGATGTCGTCCGGGAGTTCGTGCAGGCCCTTCGGCGAGCCGTCCTCGTTCACCAGCTTCCTCGGATCGGACAGCGCCGATCGGGAGAGCTGCCGGATAACGTCCGCGGCCTTGACGTCGCACCGTTCTGAGAGCCGGGCCTTGCGCTTGTTGATCTCGGCCAGAACCTCATCATGTTTCAACAGGCGTTCACCCTGCGAATATGCGCTTCTTTCCGAGTACCCGGCGCGAATGGCGGCCTGGGTAGCGTTCAAGTCCACGAGGTACTCCTCGATGAACCTCAGTTGTTTGTCGTTCAGCTTCGCCGCCTTGCGAGCGGTCTTCTTCGCGGTCTTTTTCTTCGCGGATTTCTTGGTCATGGTTGAAGTCCCTTGGGGAGTCCAGAAAGAAACGGCCCCTTTCGGAGCCGTCTCATGATCCTGCTTTTGGGCTCGATGCCCTTACTTCGGGTGCTTGCGCGTCCCGTGCTCGCAACTGTAGCCAGTGCCGCACTTGCGGT
>CAYPZP010000166.1:0-7216 GCA_964415285.1 uncultured Halomonas sp.
TGGGCCTACCGCAGCAACGTGCTGGAAAACACGATGGCGCTGTGGTGCCTGACCTCGGTGCTGCTGACCTTGTCAGCGCTTCGCGCCTCGTCGGCGCACCGGGCGGTCTCGATTGCCGGACTGGCCGGGGCCGCGACGCTCGCCGCTTTCCTGAGCAAGGGCCTCCCGGCGCTATTCGTACTGCCGTCGGCGGTATTGCTGGTGCCGGCGGTGGGTAACGGCCGATGGCGCCGCGCGGTCGCGCTCGCCGGCACGCAGACATTCGCATTCGCCGCGCTGCTGGCCTTGCTGCTGTGGGCTGAGCCGGCCGCGCGGATTCATCTTGCCGAGTGGTGGCAGAACCAGGTTGCATCGCGGGCGGGCTTCAGCGGCGGATGGGCCATGCTGCTGGAGCTGGCGAAAAAGCTGGCGCCGATGGCGGTGGTTGCCGGAGTCTCTTTCCTTTCCGTTCGGCGACGTATCGCTACCGGCTGGTGGAACCGCGTTGCCGGGCCGGTCACGTCGATGTCGGCAATCGGCCTGTCGGCGAGCGTGCCGCTGGTGCTGGGCGATCTGGATTCGGGTCACTACCTGTTGCCGTCGCTGCCATTCTACGCGCTGGCCTTTGGGTTGGTCGCAGCCATGGCGCTGGACGCGGCCGGCCAACCGATCCGCAGGCGCCTGGAGCGACCGCTGGGTCGCGGCTTCGGCGCCGCGGCGCTGGTCGCCGCGCTCGCGATTGCTGGCTTCAGCGCCGGCCGGGTCGGAGAGGTTCGAAAAAACGATGCGCATCACGAACTGTTGGAACGGGTTGCAGCGGTGTTCGGGGAGGGTGCCGCGATCGGGATCCATCCGGCGCTGTACCCGGACTGGACCCTGCACGCGGTCGCGCAGCGCTACCATCAGATTTCGCTGGACCCGGAAAGAGAAGGGCCGTGGATGCTGGTTCCGCGGAGCGCTGCGCCTCCCGTCGCCCGCACTCGGATCGAATCCGGCGATTGGGCGCTGGTCTGCGGCGGGTCGGACGCCGAATAGGTAGGGCTGTCGCGCCGGCCCTCGTCAGCGCTCCAGGATCGCGCTGACGCCCATGCCGCCGGCGGTGCACACCGAGATCAGGCCGCGGCCGGAACCCTTCTGCTCCAGGATCTTCGCCAGCGTCGCGACGATGCGTGCGCCGGTGGCTGCGAACGGGTGGCCGACGGCCAGTGAACTGCCGTGGAGGTTCATCTTCGCGCGGTCGATCTCGCCCATTGCCTGGTCGCGGCCGAGGCGATCGCGACAGTAGTCGTCGGATTCCCAGGCCTTGAGGGTGCACAGGACCTGCGCGGCGAAGGCTTCATGGATTTCGTAGAAGTCGAAGTCCTGCAGTTCGAGACCGGCGCGGTCCAGCATCTCGGATACCGCGACCGTCGGCGCCATCAGCAGGCCCTCGTCGCCGTCGACGAAGTCGACCGCGGCGCTGCGGCTGTGCGTCAGCCACGCGGCGACCGGCAGGTCGTGCTTCTCGGCGTATTCCTCGGAGGTCAGCAGCACCGCGGCGGCGCCGTCGGTCAGCGCGGTGGAGTTGCCGGCGGTCAGCGTGCCGGACTCGGAGCGATCGAATACCGGCTTGAGCTTGGCGAGCTGCTGCATATCGCTGTCGGGCCGGACGTTGTTGTCGCGCAGCACGCCAGCGTGGCCGACGACGAGGTCGTCGAAGAAGCCTTCGTCCCAGGCGCGCGCGGCGTTGTGGTGGCTCGACAGAGTCAGTTCGTCCTGCTCGCGCCGGCTGATCTGCCATTCCTTGGCCATGCGCTCGCAGTGCTGGCCCATCGACATGCCGGTCCGCGGCTCGGCGTTGGCCGGCGGCTGCGGTGCCAGTTCACCCGGCGAGAAGCCCTTGAACGCGGCGAGCTTGTCCTTGAAGCTCCTCGCGCGCGAAAGCTTCATCAGCCGCTGGGCGAAGCGGCGCTGGAACACGATCGGCGCGTCGCTGGTGGTATCGGTGCCGCCGACGATGGCGCAATCGATGGCGCCGGTCGCGATTTCGGCACCGGCCAGCATGGCGGCCTGCAGGCTGGTGCCGCAGGCCTGCTGCAGCGTCACGCCGGGCGTGAGCGGAGACAGCGTGGTCGAAAGCAGCGCCTCGCGAGCGAGGTTCCAGTCCTTGGAGTGCACCGTCACCGCGCCGGCGATGATCTTGTCGAGTTGCCTGCCTTCGAGGCCGTAGCGGTCGACCACGCCCTGGATGGCGTGGCTCAGCATGTCCTGGTTGGTTTCGTCGGCATACAGCGTCTGCGATCGGCAGAACGGAATCCGGCTGCCGCCGATGACGGCGATGCGCTTGAGTGAACCGTCGGTCATGTGTCGAATCCTTTCGAAAATGTTGGAGTCGTACTCGGTCGTACGCGATCAATCAGTTGGCGCTGTCTTCGCCTTCGGGCGTGTCGGGACCCTTGCCGGCGGCGCCGGCGACAGGCGGCGTGGGCTTGGCGGCCGCTTTCTTCTTCGAGGCCTTCCGCGACGGGGATTTCTTCGAAGCCGATTTCTTCGCCGCCGACTTCCTGTTGCCGGTCGATTTCTTCTTTTTCTTCTTCGCAGAAGCGGTTTCCGGCTTTCCGGAATCCTCCGGGGAGGCGGCTTTCGGCTCGCCCCGGTCCGGCTTCGGGGATTCGCTCGACGATGACTTTTCTTCCTCGTCCGCACCGCTCGCCCCGGTCGTGTTCGGTGCGCCGATGTATTTTTCGAGCTCGCCCCGGCGCGCTGCGTCGAGCAGCGAATTATCGGCTGAAGCGCTGGCGTCGCTGGTCTCGACATGGTGCAACGGACCGCCGAGGAACGGCGCGAAGCCGGTGCCGAAGATCATGCCGGCGTCGAGCAGATCGTCGCTTTCCACGACGTGGTCGCGGCGGCAGGCCATGCATTCGTCGAGGTAGGGCTGGATCAGCGCCTTGGCGATCTCATCCAGGTCGTGGCCCTTGTGCGCATCGTCGTCGCGCACCGGCTTGCCCTTTTCCCACTTGTAGAACCCTTCGCCGGTCTTCTTGCCCTTGTTGCCGGACTCGACCATGGCCTCGAGCACCTTGCGGTCCTCGCCGGCGGCGTCGCCCAGCAACGTGTCGATCACGCCCAGGCCGACGTCCAGCCCGACCGTGTCGACCAGCTCGACCGGTCCCATCGGCATGCCGAACTGCACCGCCGCCTTGTCCAGCGCTTCCTTGGGCGTGCCGTCGCGATGCATGGTCATGGCCTTGTACATGTACGGCACCAGCACGCGGTTGACCAGGAAGCCCGGCGTCGAGGTGACCGGCAGCGCGTACTTGCCGATCTGGGTGGCGAAGCTGGAGCCGTCGTTGACGCGATCGGCGTCGGTATCGGTATCGTGCACGACCTCGACCAGCGGCATCTTGGCCACCGGATTGAAGAAGTGCAGGCCGATCAGGCGCGACGGGTCATCGAACACGTCGGACAGCTCGCCGAGCGGAATCGCCGAGGTGTTGGTGGCAACGACGGCGTGGTCGGCGAGGTTTTCCTTGACCTTGGCGAACAGCTCGCGCTTGGCCTCCCGATTCTCGAAGATCGCCTCGATCACCACGTCGGCGCGCGCCACGCCTTCGCCCTCGACGTCGGCGCGCAGCCGGGTCTTCGCGGCGGCGACCGCGGCCGGTTTCTTGAGTTTCTTCTTGAACAACGAAGCGGCGCGCTTGAGCGCCGGATCGATGTACTTCATTTCGCGGTCCTGCAGCGTCACTTCCAGGCCCTTGAGCGCGCACCAGGCCGCGATGTCCCCGCCCATGACGCCGGCGCCGATGACGTGGACCCGGCGCGCCTTGAAATCGCTGCGCTTGCCCTGGGCCTTGAGCGACTCCATCAGGTTGAACACGCGCCTGAGATTGGTCGAGGTCCGGCCGACCAGCAGTTCGGGAATGTTCTCTGCCTCGGCGCGGATCATCGCCTTCTTGGAGTCGCCGTGGGCCTCGAATTCGTCGATCAGCCGGTACGGCGCCGGGTAATGCTCGGGGCGGGCCTTGGCGCGCGTCTGCTTGCGCATCTGGCCGGCCAGGAACTTGCGCGCCGGGCCGAAGGTCGAGACCTTGTTGACCAGGCCGCCCAGCTTGTGCTTGCGTTTCTTCTGCACCGCCCGCCGGGCCGCCCAGCGCAGCGAGCCGTGCTCGGTGACGGTCTGGTCGACCAGCCCCAGGCCGCGCGCGGCGCGGGCGCGCAGCATGCGGCCGGTGAGCATGGTTTCCATCGCCTTGAGGCCACCGATGGTCTCGATGGAGCGACCGGATCCGCCGTAGCCGGGGTAGATGCCGAGATTGACTTCCGGGAAGCCGATGCGGGTCTTGTCGTTGTCCAGCGCGATGCGCCAGTCGAAGCACAGCGCCAGTTCGAGTCCGCCGCCGAGGCAGAAGCCTTCGAATGCGACCACCTTCGGGAAACGCAGCGCCTCGATCCGGTCGAACAGGCCGTGCACCTTGCGCACGTTTTCCTTGAGCACCTCGACATCGGCGGTCGCGTCGAACTCGCGGACATCGGCACCGACGATGAAACTGCCCGGCTTGCCCGACATCAGAACCACGCCGCTGGGCGGCGTCTGTTCGAGGCTATCGACGATCTCGCCGAGTTCGGTCAGCACCTCGCTGGACAGACTGTTGACCTTTTCGCCAGCCCGGTCCAGGTACAGCCAGACAATGCCGTCCTGGTCGGTTTCCAGGCGCCAGTGCCGGTACGAGTCCCGATCGCTGTTTGCTGCGGCTTGTGTGGCCATCCCTTTCAGGCTCCGTGCGTTGGCGTATGGTGCCAAGTTTAACAGGGCAGGTTGTCTTTAAGCGGCCCGCTGCGGCGGCGGCGCGCGGCAGCCGGGCCGGCGTGGAGTCAGGGAATGTCGTAGCCGATGTGCCTCAGCCACTGCCCGATCCGGATCAGCGGCAGGCCGATCAGCGCCGTCGGATCGTTGCTGACCAGCGATTCGAGCAGCGCGATGCCGAGCGACTCCGATCGCATGCCGCCGGCGCAGTCGAACGGCCGGTCGCGGTCGACGTAGCGCTCGATCTCCGTGTCACCGAGTTCCCGGAACGTCGCCCGGGTCGGCACGATATCGACCTGCCTGCCGCCGGCATGGACCAGCGCGATGCCGGACAGGAAATCGACGCCACGCCCCGACATCGCGCGCAGCCGCGCGATGGCGTGCGCGCGATCGCCGGGCTTGCCGAGCACCTCGTCGCCGAGCACGGCGACCTGGTCGGCCCCGATTACCACGCTGCCGGGATGGCAATCGGCAACGTGTTCGGCCTTCTGCTGCGCCAGCCTGCGCACCAGTTCTTCGGGCGATTCCCCGGGCCGCGGCGTCTCGTCGATGTCGCTGGCCACGGCGCGGAAAGGCAGGCCGAAGCGTTCGAGCAGTTCGGCGCGATAGCGCGAGCCGGAAGCGAGAATCAGGGGGCAATCGGGCTGCATCGGAAAAGCGCCTTGAGGGTGGTGTTTGAATGCGTGCGAATGATATACTGTCCGGCTATGTCGCGTGATTTTCCAGACTGGATCGACGTCGGGCGCGCGGCGCAGGCCGGGAGACGGTACGCGGGCGAAGCGCGGCTGGCCTGGATGCCCCGGGTGCTCGATCTGCTCGATGCCCCGGAGCCCGACCAGGTGATCGGATTCGAGGTATCTGCTTCGCTGGACGATCAGAAGGTGCCGCGATTGAAGGTGCGCGTGCACGGCCAGGTTCCGATGACCTGCCAGCGCAGCCTGAAACGCTACCTGCAGCCGATCGACAGCGCGTCGGAAGTCGCGCCGGTGGCTTCGGAGAGAGAAGCCGATCGGCTGCCTGAGGAACTGGAGCCGAAACTGGTTCCGGAGGGCCGGCTGCGGATGGTCGAGCTGGTCGAGGACGAACTGCTGCTGGCGCTGCCGCTGGTTCCGCGAGACCCGAGCAGCGAACCGGTCGGCGAAGTCGAGGATCGCCCGGCGTCGCACGGCGAGCTCGAGGATGCCGATTTGCAGGCGCAGGGGCCGTTCGCGTCGCTGGCCAGCCTGAAGAAGGATCGAGATTGAAGGGTCCCGGGTGAGTTCCGGGATCGGAGCGCAGGGCCGGTAACAACCGCCCGAAACGAAGTTGGATGCAGCGCGCGCCGCGAAGCGGTTTGCCGCGAACAAGACTGGAGACGTTTGAAATGGCCGTACAACAGAATCGCAAGACCCCCTCGCGTCGCGGCATGCGCCGTTCGCACGACCGCGTCGCCAAGCCGACGCTTTCCGAAGAGCGCGAGACCGGCGAGATTCATCGCCGCCACCACGTCAGTGCCGAGGGCTTCTACCGAGGTCGCCAGGTCATCGAGGTGGCCGAAGAAGTCGATCTCGAAGAAGAGCAGGACTGATTCTCCCGGTCCGGCGCGCGCTGCGCCGGGCTGACCTTCAGGCGGCCGGCCGCTGCACCGCATGAAACCCGTCGCATCCCGTTCGTCGGGCGCCGCTCCGCGCGTCGGACCCGGCGCCGTCCGCGTATGTCTGGACGCGATGGGCGCCGACTTCGAGCCGCTTGTGGCGCTGCACGCGGCGTGTCTGGCGCTGCAGCGTGACCCGGACCTGCGCATCGTGCTGGTCGGCGATCGCGAGCAATTCGACGAAGCCGACGTCGCCGACGCGCTGGATGCGCGGATCGAGCGGGTTCACTGTGCCGACGCGGTCTCCATGGATGCGACTCCGACCGAAGTGCTGCGGCGCGGGCGCCAGTCCAGCATGTCGCGCGCGCTGGATTTTGCCGCCGGTCGGGCGGTCGAGGCGGTCGTCAGTTCCGGCAATACCGGCGCCCTGATGGTGCTGGCCCGCGCTCGCCTGGGCATGCTGCCGGGTGTCGAGCGACCGGCGCTGATGGGCGAGTTCCCGGTGCGCGACGGTATCACCCGGGTGCTGGACTTGGGGGCCAACATCGGTGTCGATGCCGCGCGCCTGTCCGAATTCGCGTTGCTCGGCAGCGCGGCCGCCGCGGCGCTGCTAGGTCGCCGGCCGCGCGTGGCGCTGCTCAACATCGGCAGCGAGCCCGGCAAGGGACCCGACATGGTGCGCGAGGCGGCGCGCCTGTGCGCCGATCACGACATGGATTTCCGGGGCTTCGTCGAGGGCCACGCGGTCTTCGACGGCGGCATCGACGTCGTCGTCTGCGACGGATTCGCCGGCAACATCCTGCTCAAGTCGGCCGAAGGCGCGATCGGGATGCTGCTCGAACAAGTCGACGCCGCCGCCCGGGGGTGGCGCGCCG
>CAYPZP010000167.1:0-7205 GCA_964415285.1 uncultured Halomonas sp.
CGTAGAAATGCGCCAGGGCCTCGAATGCCGCTTCCCCGTGCACGCGCCGGAACCGATCGGCGTCGGCCGCGAAGCGTTGTTCGCGCTCGGTGACGAACTCGGTCCATTCATCGGTCAGATCGTCGAAGTCGATCGATTCGAATCCCGCCGATCGCAGCTGGTCCCGATAGCCGTCGGCGTCGGGCAGGTCGCGGCAGTAAACATCCTCGGCCAGCGCCCGGCGCTCGGAGTCGTCGAGCCCCCGCCGGGCGAAGAAATCCTCGATGAACAGCGCGCCGTCGGGTTTGAGCCAGCGCCGGCAGCGGGTCAGCAGCCGCTCGCGATCGGGGATGTGCAGGAAGGTCAGCCAGCTGACCACGGCGTCGAACGGCGCGCCGTCCGGCTGGATTTCCAGCGCGTCGCCGCAGACGTGCTCGACCCGGTCGTCCAGGCCGCATCGACGCGTCAGGTCCTCGGCGCACTCGTGCAGGTCCGGCTGCAGCTCCAGCGCCGTGACCCGGCAGCCGGTCTCGGCCGCCAGCCGTCGCGACGGCCCGCCCAGCCCGGAACCGATCTCGAGCACGCGCGAATCGGCATTCAGACCCAGCGGCGCGATCGCCGCGTCGACCGCCGCGCAGCCGCCGTAGTGCAGCTGGTCGAACGGTTCGAGCAGCTCGGGATTCAGCGGCGCGTCCGGCGCCAACCCCAGTTCGGCCAGCTCCCGCTGCACGCGCTCGACGTGCGTGTAGAGCTGCATGGTCTTGATGTCGTTGGCGGCGGTCATGGGCCAGTCGGGTGCGAAGCCAGACGACACTGTAGCCCGGCCGGGCAGAGGAAACGGAACGCTCCGCCCGGGCGGCCGGGCGGCGCGTGTCCGGGCTCGGCCTCAGCGCGCCTCGAACCCGTCGGAGAACAGCACCGACAGCGGGAACGGCAGCTCGTCGGAGCGGATCACGCGCAGCCGGTTGAAGCTCGCGCCGGTCGCCTCGACGCCCAAACCGACGACGCCGGAGCCGATGATCGGCGTCGACGCCGGATTGTCCGGATCGGGGTTGTACGGCACGCAGGGCTGGACCCCGGGGCCCGGCGTCGGGCACATGGCCTGGCCGTCGACGTCGACGGTGATCAGCGGGCCGCCGAGATCGTCGCGATACTCGATGCGCACCGGGTATTCCTGGCCGACGATCACGTCGGCGTTGAACTCGCGCAGCACGCGGTCGACGCCGCTGATCCGCTGCACCAGCGTCCAGCTGTCGAAGAACTCGTCGGCCACCAGCCGCAGGTGCTGGTCCGGTCCGCGCCACCACAGGTAGACGATCGCTCGGCCCTTGCTGAACTGGTCGAAGCGCACCGTGGTCTCGACGATGCAGCGCGAGCAGCCCGCGAAGGCCGGGTTCGCGATCACGCGCGCCAGCCCGAAGGTCGTCGCGCTCAGGTGCGTGCCGGCTTCCGACCACGCGTTCGGCTCGGTGTATTCCCAACCCGCCGGATCGGGCGGCACGCCGTCGTCGAAGTGATCGATCAGCGGCGCTTCCTGGATCACCTGCACGCCGTCGCCGACGTTGATGACGCCGATGCGATCGAACGCCGGCCCGACCTCGGGCAGGTAGGGATCGACCTCGATCGAGAACGAGCCGGGGCCGTTGAACGTGAACTGGCCGGTGTCGATGGAGGCTCCGTCGATGCTCAGCCAGTCCTCGGCGGTGGAATCGACCTGGGCCGTCCACTCGGTGAATTCGCAGGCCGGTTCGTCGCCAAAGGTGACGTTGAACGTGGCCTCCCCGCCGACCGGGAAAAAGCGCGTCTGCGCCGGCGTGATCTCCGGCGTACAGTCGCCGCCGGACTGGGTCACGGTCCGCACCTCGGGATCCGCGGCGCCGTTGATGAACAGCACGTCCTGCGTACGGGTCTGGACCGGGACCGGATTGTCCGGGTCGGGGAGGTTCTCCCCGGCGGTGTAGCGGATCGCGCCGGTAGAGCCGGCAATCAGCGCGCACGCCGACTGAGCCGCCGCGATATCGTCCGCGGTGATGCCGTCGGGGTCGGGCGCGGCCGAGAACACGATGCTGGTGCGCGCCAGCCAGGGCTCCTCGCCCTGCGCCAGGTCGAGCCGCCCCTGCCACGGGCAGGTCTCGAACCCTTCGGGATTGACGACGCAGAAGTAGCCGGAGCGCTCGGCCGCGGTTCCGTGCGTGGGCAGACGCTCGGGCACCGTGGCGTTCGGATCGGGCAGGAACCAGGCCGGCGCCGTGGAACAGACGTCGTCGTCGATGATGTTGACGTTGATGCGCAGATCCTCGTCGTCGGCCGGCAGCGTCAGGTTGTCGGCGCCGGTCAGTTCGACGAAGAACTGCTCGGGCAGCTCGGCGAAATTGTCCTCGATCAGTTCGATCGACAGGAAGGCCTGCGTGGTGCCGGGCAGGAACTGCAGCTCGCCGGCGACCGGCTCGTAGTCGTCGCCGGCCGTTGCCGCCTCGATGCTGCCGAAAGCGCTGCCGTCCAGGGTCACGAACTCGCCCGAACCCTCGACTTCCTGGGCGATGTTCAGCTCGAAGGCCAGCTCGATGTCGGTGCGCGGCGTGCCGGTTCCCGGGCAGCGAGGCGCGCCCGCCAACGGAATGGTGCCGTCCTCGCAGACCTCGACGATGCCGGTGGGCGCCGAGACCGTCGCCGGCGGGTCGTTGTCGACGATCGCGCCCGTGCCCTGGCGGCGGACCACGATGGCGTTCTGCTCGTCGAACAGGTCGATGAAGAACGATTCGGTGTCTTCGAACACGTTGTCGTCGTTGACCGGCACCGGAAAACCCAGCGACAGCGGCGCGAGCGGGTCGCAGGGATCGAACGACAGCGTGCCCGTGGTGCGCTCGTAGTCGTCGGCGCCTGGCAGGAAGCTGGCGCTGCCGTCGGCGGTCAGCAGCGACACGGTCGGCCGCGGCGTGTTCGAATCGCACTCGCCGGGCCGCGTCGGGTACCGCTTGTTCGCCGTCAGCGTGAAGTTGCCGGTCGCGCGCGTCAGCGGGCCTTCGAGAATGCCGACGTCGTTGATGCTCAGCTCCACCGGGCTGGCCAGGTTCTGCGTCACCAGCGCATGGTCCAGCGTGCCGGTGCCCGATGGATCCGGGACATCTTCGGCGATCCACGACACCAGCATGTCGCCGGTGCGTCCCATGGCCAGCGCCGGCCCGCCGGCCCTCAGCAGCAGGTCGCTGACGGTAATGGCATCGACCGGCGTCGCGTCGTCGGACTGGAATTCGCTCTGGAACCAGCGCAGTCGCAGGTCCACCTCGGTGAATATGCTGCCGCGCCGGCTCGCCGATCCTGATTCAGGCGCCGTCGCCGCGGCCGGAATCGCGGCATCCGCCGGCGCAGTCGGCAGGGCAAAGCCGGCGGCTCGCGCCTGGTCTTCGCAGGAGATGCAGCTCGAACCGCTACAGGGCTGACGGACGACTTTGGATCGTGCATCACCCCGGTCCGACCAGAAAACGCGTCGACACTGCTCCAGGGTGGGGTGCGCCCTGCCCCATTCGAGTCTTGTCGTGCGCGGCGGCCCGAAGTCATCCCAGTCGGTGCGACGGTCGGGCGCCAGCGCGATCTCGCCGGGGCTCGCGCCGGGAAAGTTCAGCAGTCGAATCTGCGCCCGGCAGCGCGGTGCGTCGTCGCTGACGCCGTTATCGGTACGCAGGGTCAGGTCGCAAAAGAGCTCGGACTCCGTCAAGCCGATGCCGGCCGATCCGTCATCCGAACAGGGAAAATCCGGTGTTACAAACCTCGTTCGGCCGAAACCGTCAACGGGACACTCGCCTTGCTGCCGCGACCAGGCCACCGCAAAATTACCGTCCAGGTCCCTGGCCTGGACCCGTGGGCTGCGCAGCGAGCGAAACCGGATGGAACTGCTGCCGTCGCCGCGCGCGACGGACAGCCCTTCCTCCAGCGGATTGCCCGCGTCGTCGAAGCGCGACATCAGGATCTGGCTGTTTGCCGGAAGGTCGTTCGACTGGGAGCCGTAATCATTCCGCTCCCAGACCACCCGGATAGACCCGTCCGGCGGATAATCGACGTCCGGATCGTGCAGCGTCACCTGAACCGAGTTCGATCGGGCGACCTCGACCGGTTCGCCCAGGAGACCACCCAGCGGATCGAGGCGCTGTAGCTCGATCGCGCCGGCCCGCGAGCGCCAGACCACCGCGGCCTGCTCGTTGTTCGGGTTGATCGCCACGCGCGGCGCCACCTGGTACTCGGCGCTTCCCGTGATTCGCGCGACCGAATTCTGTGGATTCATTGGATCCGGCAGCACCAACCGGGCATGCGCGTTCTCCGGCTCGCACCAGACCGAAGGATCGGGCAGCGGCTCGTCGATCTCGAGATTGGCCGAAATCGCGTAGACGCCCCAGTTCGGCTCACCACGCTGGTCGGGAAACACGATCACGGTCCGACCATCGGCACTCGAATCGCTGTCGATGCTGAGTTGGGGGTTCGTCAGTCCGTAGACGCCCTGCTGCTCATCGAGTTCGGCAATCGAGTCGGTATCCAGGAGAACCCCATCTGCGGCGACGTTTTCAATGCCCAAGCCATCGGCCGGACAGAGGTCCCCGCCGTTGTCTTCGGGGCGAAACGTGCGCGCATAAATCAGATGGCGGATATCGGGCTCTCCAGCGGAGGAGCTGAACTCGACAACTGACCAGGAGACCGTGAAGTAGCCGTTTCGGTCGACGGCAATCGACGGATTGCCCAGTCTCTTGAAAGAGTTTCTGAACAATACGGACGGTCCGGCAATCAGGTCGCCTTGCGAGTCGACGATAGCGACGCTGATGTAATTGAACGGAACAACGCCGGTGGAATCCAGGGTTTCCTGCAACCAGGCAACCGCGAACCGCCGGGTGTCCGGATCGTCGCTGACCAGGTTGAGGTCAGCGACCGCCGGAAAAGTCCGTCGAAAGGGGTCGATCGGGACCCCGTTCGATTCGTCCAGAGCCGGCCGGACGACGTTTTCGCCCAGCCTGGGAATCACGTCGGCGAAGGTGCTGAGAGCCGTCAGACAGAGCGCGGCACAAAGAACGATTCGGGTCACTGGGTTCATTGCACCAGCTCCTGGTAGGCGGATCGATAGGCGTCGAAAGCGCCGGCGAAGTTGCCTGCATTGAACAGGCCGTCTCCGTTGCGCAGGAATACCAGCGCGGATTCGACCGTCAGGCCCGCGCGCTGGCTGTTGACGATGGCGTCGGCGACGACCTCACGCACGGTCTCGAGCCGGCCGCCGAATTCGGCCGGCAGCTGCAGGTCGATCGGGATCGTGGCCACCGGCACCGACAGCGCGGCTTCGAGGTCCAGCGTTTCCAGATCGTTCTGGAAGTCGCGGCGCCGGGCGGCGTCCTCGGACAGCCGGCTCTCCAGCGTCCCGATCTGGTTCTGCGTGCGCTCGATCCGGGAATCGAGCAACGCCCGGGTTTCATCCAGCGCCTCGCCGGTGACGACGTCCCGGCCGATGGCTTCGATTTCGGGAAGCACGCGGCCGTAGATCGCCTGTTCGATGCCGACCAGCGTGCGATCCGTTCGACGAGCGGCCTGGCAGCTTCCGTTGACGTCCCGGCAATAGGCCGACATGTTGTCGTAGAGGTTGGTATTGCAGTTCAGATCGTCGACGGCGATGCCGGCTTCGAACGTCGGAATCACGAGACCGAAGACCAGGCCGGTAAAGGCGCATGTCCGGCATGCCAGCGGATAGCAGGAAAGCGAATCGCAGGCCCCCTGCAGCAGAGAATCACCGATGCGTAACAGGCCCAATAAGCCGCGCGTCGCCTGATATTGGGATGGACGCAGACATCTGAACGAGCTCCGGCTCGCCGCGGAATGCGACGCCTGCGCCAACCAGTGCTGCATTTGATCCTGAGACAGCAGCCGCGCTGCGTCGGCAAGCGCCGACTCCAGAGATGGATACCGCGACATCAGCGTGCAGAGCTGGCTCATCGCGTCGGGATCTCGGTCGTCGACGACTTCGCGCAGTCTCTCCACCTCGGCCACCAATTGCAGTGAGCGCTCGTGCGTCGAAGCGTCGATCTGCTCGGCGACCAGCGCGATGTTGTTGGCCAGCGAGATCAATCGTTCGTCGGCGAAACCCGGGCAGCTGTCGGTTTCGGCAATGGCCTGCGCCGAGGCCAGCAGGACCAGACCCGCGAGAATTCGTTGAATGGGGAACATCAGGAATCTCCCTTGTCGTTGACGGGAGCCGGCTGTGGCGGTCGCTGGCTGCCGCCCAGCGCTTCGTAGGCGCTGCGGTAGCCGGCCAAAGCGGCGCGGTAGTCGGATTTGTTGAACGCGGTATCGCCGATGCGGAACTGCTGCAGCGCCAGCTCCGTGTCGCTGCCGGCGGCAGCCACGGCCTGGATTCGCTGCGCGACCAGTTCGCGGATCTCCTCGAGCACGCCGTCGAACGCGCGCGGGCGCAGCATCCGGCTGTAGGTCGCGCCTGTCAGCAGCGCGTTTTCCAGACGCGCGCGCAACGCGCGACGCTCGAACTGCTGCTGCTCGATGCGGCCGGCCGCTACGACGTCCTGCAGGCCTTCCAGCGCCGGGCCGATGCCGGTGGATTCGATCGGCAAGCGCGAATCCGGCTCACCAGCCGCTCGGCTCGTGCCAGTGCCGTCGAATGCCGGACCGACGCCGCTGAAGGCGGCGTTGAATTCATCGGCCTGCGCCGCCTGCTGGCGCGCTGCGCTTGCGTCGTCGGCTGCATCATCCACGCCGTCGCCGGCCGAGTCGATGATGTCCGTCGACTCGTCGCGCATGAACCCCATCAATTCGTCGTGATCGGCAAACCGGCAATTGTCGGAGATGTCCATGCGCGTCGAGAGGATCTCGCTGAAAATTCCGAACGGACCGACGGCGGTGCAGAAACCGGTGCAAGAGGGAACTGCCCCGGGCGGAGGACACTGAGAGGCATCGCAAATTGCCTGAAGCCCCGCCTGAACCCCATCGAGCACGGTTCGCAGTCCTAGAATGCCGTAGTAGGTATTGACGCCGATGCATCCCGATCCCGCGCGGCGTGGAGCAAAGTCGTTGCTCAGCGATTCCACGTCGAGCGAGCGTGCGGCCGGGGTGTCCAGGGCGTCGCAGACGATCTTCTGCTGGTCGCGATTCAGGTCGGTCATCTGCTGCACGGCTTCCCAGCCGATCTAGATCAGAAGAGCACACGTCTGAACTCCAGTCACTCCGGAGAATCTCGTATGCCG
>CAYPZP010000168.1:0-7200 GCA_964415285.1 uncultured Halomonas sp.
TGTGGCAGAAATCCGGCCATTGGGACAATTTCGCCGACAACATGTTCATCACCTCGTCGGAAGACCGCTCGTACGCGATCAAGCCGATGAACTGCCCCTGCCACGTGCAGATCTTCAACCAGGGCCTGAGGAGCTACCGCGACCTGCCGCTGCGCATGGCCGAGTTCGGGTCGTGCCACCGCAACGAGCCGTCGGGCTCGCTGCACGGGCTGATGCGCGTGCGCAACTTCGTCCAGGATGACGCGCACATCTTCTGCACGCCGGCGCAGATGCGCGACGAGGTGCTGGCGTTCAACGAGCTGGTGTTCGACGTCTATCGCGACTTCGGTTTCGAGGACATCGCGGTCAAGCTGTCGACCCGGCCCGAGCAGCGCGTGGGCTCCGACGCGGTCTGGGACCGTGCCGAGGCCGCGCTCAAGGACGCGCTGGAGACGAAGGACATCGACTACCAGATCCAGCCGGGCGAGGGCGCTTTCTACGGCCCCAAGATCGAATTCTCGCTGACCGACTGCATCGGCCGCGTGTGGCAATGCGGCACCATGCAGGTCGACTTCTCCATGCCCGAGCGCCTCGGCGCGGCCTACGTCGACGAACACGGCGAAAAGCAGGTGCCGGTGATGCTGCACCGGGCCATCCTCGGCTCGGTGGAGCGCTTCATCGGCGTGCTGATCGAGCACTACGCCGGCAACCTGCCGGTGTGGCTGGCGCCGGTGCAGGTTCAGGTGCTCAACATCACCGATGCGCAGGCCGATTACGCGCGCAGCGTTGCCAAGCGCCTGAGCAAACTCGGTTTCCGGGCCGAATGCGACTTGAGGAACGAGAAGATCGGATTTAAAATCCGGGAACAGACTCTGGCCAAGGTGCCGTATCTGCTCGTGGTCGGTGACCGCGAGAAGGAAGACGGCACGGTGGCGGTTCGAAAGCGCGACGGGTCCGACCTGGGCACGATGCGCATCGAGGCATTCGCCGACAAGCTGGGGCAGTGGGAGGCACGCCGGGGTCGTACCGACGCCGGCGATTGACCGTATCAGCCATATTTCTCAAACGAAGGAGACCTTCACATCGCAACGGACAAGAAGACGCGGCGCAACAGCGATATCGCTGCGCCCCAGGTAAGGGTTGTCGGGCCTGACGGCGACCAGATCGGTATCCGGTCGATCGAAGACGCGATCGCGCTGGCCGAGGAAAACGGAATGGACCTGGTCGAGATCGCACCTCAGGCTGCTCCCCCCGTCTGCCGCATCATGGACTGGGGCAAATATCGCTTCGAAGAGTCCAAGAAGCAGCAGGCCCAGCGCAAGAAGCAGAAACAGATCCAGGTCAAGGAAGTCAAGTTCCGTCCCGGGACCGATGACCACGACTACGACGTCAAGATGCGCAATCTGCGGCGATTCATCGAGGAAGGCAACAAGGTCAAGGTGACGCTGCGCTTTCGCGGCCGAGAAATGGCGCACCAGGATCTTGGCCGGGACCTGCTCAAGCGGGTCGAGGCCGATATGTCCGACGAGGTCGTCGTCGAACAGTTTCCGAGGATGGAAGGGCGACAGATGATCATGATGCTGTCGCCGAAGAAGCACTGACGCAAATGCCCCGCGGTGGCGGGGACTCCGTTCTTCGATTCTGACTCGCGGGGCCGCCTGGCTCCGCTTTCCAGTTCGGCTGATCCGGCAGCGCGCGATCGCCGCGCCTGCCGGCTGTGGCTCAGACGACGTAGACGAACAGGAACAGGATCAGCCAGACCACGTCGACGAAATGCCAGTACCAGGCCACGGCCTCGAAGCCGAAGTGGTGGTCGGGCTTGAAGTGGCCGGCCATGCAGCGGAACGCGATCACCAGCAGCATGATGGATCCGACCGTGACGTGGAGTCCGTGGAAACCGGTGAGCATGAAGAAGGTCGAGCCGTAGATGCCGGAGCCCAGCGTCAGGCCCAGATCCCGGTAGGCGTGCACGTATTCGTAGGCCTGCAGGAACAGGAACAGCGTTCCCAGCGCAACCGTCGCCAGCATCCAGAACACCAGCGCGCGCCGCTGCATCTTCTTCAGCGCCCAGTGGGCCATCGTGATGGTCCAGCCCGACGTCAGCAGGATCAAGGTGTTGATCATCGGCAGGTCGAAGGCCGGGATGGTCTGGAATTCCCCGCCGATGTTGGCCGGCCCGTTAGTCGGCCAGGCGGCCTGGAATCCGGGGTACAGCAACTCGTTGGTCATCGCGCCGGTTCCGGCGCCGCCGATCCAAGGGATCGCGAACATCCGGGCGTAGAACAGCGCGCCGAAGAACGCGGCGAAGAACATCACCTCGGAGAAGATGAACCAGATCATGCCCTGGCGGAACGAGGCGTCGACCTTATCGTTGTACAGACCGGACTCCGACTCGCGGATCACGTCGGCGAACCAGCCGAACATCATCACGATCACGGTCGCGGCACCGGCCATGGTCATCCATGGCCCGATGACGCTGCCGTTCATCCAGTTCGCGAACCCGGACACCAGAAGAAACAGCCCGATCGAGCCGACGATCGGCCAGCGCGCCTGGTGGGGAACGTAGTAACTACCGTGTGCCATCTTGACTCCCGATCCTCTCGGCCCGCTGCGTTCGGCGGGCATTCCGTCCGATTATATTTCGATTGCTTCCCGCGCGCCGGGCGAGTCCCTCTCCGAACCGACTCAGGCGCCGAACACGCCGCGTGCGATGAATCCGAGGTAGACCAGCGCCGCTGCAGCCGCCAGCAGGGCGACCGTGGTCCTCACGCCGCGGCGCCGGTCGTTCCGCCGGTTGTCCCCGGATCGCGACATGCGCCGGTCAGGCCAGCTGGTCCTTGTGGACCGCGACCTTGTCGTCAACCACCGGCGGCGTGTCGAAGGTGTGCAGCGGCGCCGGCGACGGCACCGTCCACTCCAGCCCGCGTGCGCCTTCCCAAACGCGCGCGCTGGCCTTTTCGCCGCCGCGCACGCACTTGATCACGATCCAGACGAACAGCAACTGGGCGAAACCGAAGGCGAAGCCACCGATCGACGAGATCAGGTTGAACTCCGCGAACTGAACCGAGTAATCCGGGATGCGCCGGGGCATCCCGGCCAGCCCGAGGTAGTGCTGCGGGAAGAACAGCACGTTGACCGAGATCGTCGACCACCAGAAGTGGATCTTGCCCAGCCGCTCGTCGTACATGTAGCCGGTCCACTTGGGCAGCCAGTAATAGGCGCCGGCCATGATCGCGAAGACCGCGCCGGTGACCAGCACGTAGTGGAAGTGCGCCACCACGAAGTAGGTGTCGTGGTACTGGAAGTCGGCCGGCACGATGGCCAGCATGACGCCCGATAGGCCGCCGACCGTGAACAGCACGACGAAGGCGATGGCGAACAGCATCGGGGTTTCGAAGGTCATCGAGCCGCGCCACATCGTCGAGACCCAGTTGAAGATCTTGATTCCGGTGGGCACCGCGATGACCATGGTCGCGTACATGAAGAACAGGCTGGCGCCCAGCGGCATGCCGACGGTGAACATGTGGTGCGCCCAGACGATGAACGACAGGAACGCGATCGACGCGGTGGCGTAGACCATCGAGGTGTAGCCGAACAGCCGCTTGCGCGAGAACGTCGGGATGATCTCGGAGATGATCCCGAACGCCGGCAGGATCATGATGTAGACCTCGGGATGTCCGAAGAACCAGAAGATGTGCTGGTACATCACCGGATCGCCACCGCCGGCGGCGTTGAAGAAACTGGTGTCGAAGAAGCGGTCGGTCAACAGCATCGTGACCGCGCCGGCCAGCACCGGCATCACGGCGATCAGCAGGAAGGCCGTGATCAGCCAGGTCCAGACGAACAGCGGCATGCGCAGCAGCGTCATGCCCGGCGCGCGCATGTTCAGGATCGTGGCGATGATGTTGATTGCACCCATGATCGACGAAATCCCCATCAGGTGGATGGCGAAGATCACGAAGGCGAAGCTGTTGCCGCCCTGCAGCGACAGCGGCGGGTACAGCGTCCAGCCCGAGGCCGGGGCGCCCGACGGCATGAACAGCGTCGACAGCAGGATCAGGAACGCGAACGGCAGGATCCAGAACGACCAGTTGTTCATGCGCGGCAGCGCCATGTCCGGCGCGCCGACCATCATCGGCAGCATCCAGTTGGCCAGGCCGACGAATGCCGGCATGACGGCGCCGAAGATCATGACCAGCGCGTGCATGGTCGTCATCTGGTTGAAGAACTCGGGATTGACGAGCTGCAGTCCCGGCTGGAACAGTTCGGCGCGAATGACCAGCGCCATGGCGCCGCCGACGAGGAACATCGCCAGCGAGAAGACCAGGTACAGCGTCCCGATTTCCTTGTGGTTGGTGGTGAACAACCAGCGTGCGAGGCCCTTGGGCTGCTCGTGATGGTCGTCGATTTGCGCGGTGGTATCAGTCATTGCGGTTCCTCAGAAAGGATTCCTGCAGGGTTCACCGGTCGCCTGCGGCGGCCAGGCCCCGGTCGAGATTCGAAGTCAGCAGCGGCCGGACCTGCTCCGGCTGGATCAGGTCCCCGGTGTCGTTGCCGAAGGCGTTTCGGGTGTAGGTCAGCGCTGCGGCGATGTCCTGCGCATCCAGCCGGTTGCCGAATGCGGCCATGGCGGTGCCGGGCCGGCCGTTGACGACCACGTCGATGTGCGCGGCCGGATCGCCGGTGACCACGGCGCTGCCGGCCAGCGCCGGAAACGCCGGCTGCATTCCGGAGCCGTCCTCGCGGTGGCAGGCCGCGCAGTGCACTTCGTAGACCTGCTCGCCGCGTTTCATCAGGTCGGCGCGGCTGAGCGCCGGGGACGGCTCGTCGGCGCCCGCCGGCGCGGTGTCGGGTTCGCTCGCACCAACGGCGACCCGGCCGTTTGCGGCGCGCTGCTCGGCGACCCAGGCCTCGAACTCCGCCGGCGGCAATGCTTCGACGACCACCGGCATGAAACCGTGGTCCTTGCCGCACAGCTCGGCGCACTGGCCGCGGTAGATCCCCGGTTCCTCGATCAGCGTCCAGGCTTCGTTGACCATCCCGGGGATGGCGTCGCGCTTCCAGCCGAGGTCCGGCACCCACCAGGAGTGGATGACGTCGGCCGAGGTCAGCAGAAAGCGGATCCGCGTATCGGTCGGCACCACCAGGCGCTTGTCGACCTCCAGCAGGTAGTTGTCGACCTCTTCGGGCGCGAGGCTGGATCCGATCTGGCGCGCGTAATTGCTGTCGCGGTCCAGCGCGGAGTAGAACGAGATGTCCTGGTCGAGATACTCGTACTGCCAAAGCCACTGGTAACCGGTGACCTTGATGTCGAGCTCGGAGCCCGAGGTGTCTTCCATGTCGATCAGCACCCGGGTTGCCGGTACCGCCATGACGATCAGGATCAGGATCGGGATCACGGTCCAGATGATCTCGGCACGGGTCGAATGGCTGAAGCGCGCCGGCTGGACACCGCGCGACTTGCGGTGCAGGTAGATCGACGTGAACATCGCGGCAAATACCAGGATGCCGATCACGGTCACGATGCCGAGTACGATCATGTGTAGTTGGTAGACGTCGCGACTGAACGGGGTCGCCCCCGGCGTCATGTTGTCGCCGACCGCAAACAGACCCCAGACGATCACGGTCAAAACGGCGACCATGGCCAGCCCGACGATCAATTCATTGGTTCTCTTCATTCCGAACTCGCTGTGTCTCGTAGTCTTGTCTGCGACCATGCCGAGTGCGGCTCCAGCGCCCGGATGATCCTGTGTGCCGCCTCGATGCGCTCCTGCACCGGGACAAAGCGGCCGATTTCGACCTGCCGGCCGTGAAACGCGAGCCGGATGCGCGGCTCGCCCCGGGCCGAATCCTGCTGAACGCGAACCCATCCGGTCGGCCACTCGGTGGACTGGCCGCCGCGCGCGGTGCGCGAGTCGATGCGAACCGTTTGCGGGTCGATGGTGATCTCCTGGCGCGCCCAGTTCCCGCGCCAGGCCAACCGGAAACACCAGCCGACGATTCCGAGGTGAACGACGGCGATCACCATGATCGGCCAGAACCCCAGCAGCGTCGGCAGCAGCGCCACCAGGAGCGTGACCGCGCTGAGCACCAGGAACACGCCGGCCAGTCGATCGAGCGTCAACGACAGGTTCGCCAGAACCTCGATACGCGTGATTGCCGTTTCATGGTCTGGCGTGCTTTCGCGAATCATGCCGCTCAGCGGATCGTCGAAAGGCGCGTATTGTAGCCGAAGGTGCCTGAAAGCGGCGGATCGAAATCTTCACGGCCGCGGTTTTCATCGCCGCGATTCTGCCGCGCTCTGCCGGGCCGGCGTCTGGCCGGATCGAAAAGCCGGGTCGGCCGGTTGCGTTACACTCACCGGCGGTGCGCTTGGCGTTTGCGAAGCGCTCGACAGGGCGCCCGTTCCGGGTGCCGGAGTTTCGATTGCGGAGCCGATTTCATGTCCTCGAAAACCCCGTTCGTCACGTCAGCCGAGATCCCGCAGGATTCGCTTCGGGAAGCGATCGAGCAGGCCTGGCGCGTGCCCGAGTCGGAGCAGGTCGACACCCTGCTGCGGTCCGTTCCGATGGATCGGGAGGACCGCGCCGCGGTCAGTCGCCGCGCGGTCGAGCTGGTCCAGCGCGTGCGGCGGCGCGCCGAAGACCAGGGCGCGATGGAAGCGTTCATGCGCGAGTACGACCTGTCGTCGGAAGAGGGCGTCGTGTTGATGTGCCTGGCCGAAGCGCTGCTGCGTATCCCGGATACCGAAACGGCCGAACTGCTGATTGCCGACAAGCTCTCGGATGCCGATTGGGAGTCGCATCTCGGCAAGAGCGAATCGCTTTTCGTCAATGCCTCAACCTGGGGACTGATGCTGACCGGGCGGCTGGTGCGCGTGAGCCAATCGGCGCGAACCGACGTCGGCTCAGTGCTGGCCCGGATCGCCAACAAGTCGGGCGAGCCGGTGGTGCGGCTGGCGATCCGCCAGGCGATGCGCATCATGGGTCATCAGTACGTGATGGGCCGCGATATCGCCTCGGCGATGCAGCGCTCGCGACGCAAGGAGAACCGGTACTATCGTTATTCCTTCGACATGCTCGGCGAAGCCGCGATGACCGTCGACGACGCCGGGCGTTACCGCAAGGCCTACGCCGCGGCGATCGATGCCATCGGCGATCGGGCCGTGGACACGGACGTGTTCGATGCCCCGAGCGTTTCGGTGAAGCTCTCGGCGCTGCA
>CAYPZP010000169.1:0-7174 GCA_964415285.1 uncultured Halomonas sp.
GTCGACTACACGGCCGACGACTGGCGCGATCGCGTCAAGCAGCTCACCGGCGGACGCGGCGTGGATGTCGTCTACGATCCGGTCGGGGGTGACCTGGCCGAGCCAGCGCTGCGTTTGCTGGCGCCGGGCGGTCGCTACCTCGTGGTCGGATTCGTCACCGGCATCGCGAAGATCCCCCTCAACCTGCCGCTGCTCAAGCGCTGCTCGATTCACGGCGTGAACTGGGGCGGGTCGGTCCTGTCGAATCCAGCGGTGGTGCCGCCGGTCATCCGGACCCTGGTGGAGTGGACCGCAGCCGGTCGCATCGATCCGTCGCCCAGCGCGGTGTACCCGCTGGCGCGGGCAGGGGAGGCATTCGCGGCGCTGTTCGGTCGACGCTCGATCGGCGGGATCGTGGTCGAACCCTGACGCGTCCGTGTCGCGGTAGCGAAGCGCAGCCGGGTATCCTGCTTAACTCAACGCAGAATGCAGAGGAATTCAATGAAACGAACGCTTGCTTCGATTCTTTCGCTGGCGCTGTTGTTCGCGGCCGCCGCGACGAACGCCGAGGTCGAAAAACGTACGGCCAATTCGGGCAACGTCGTACTCGAGGATGTTCCCGAGATTCCGGCCGACATCGGCGAGGCGCTGAGGCGCTACCAGAACGTGCGCTCGGCCGGACTGGCCGGCTGGAGCGCAGACGGCGAGTCGATCTATATCGAGACGCGCTTCGCCGAGGTCAGCCAGTTGCATCGGGTCGACATGCCTGGCGGCATGCGCGAACAGCTGACCTGGTTCGACGAGCCGATCGGCCAGGTGGCGCGCCGGCCCGGTTCGGAACTCATCGCCTTCACGATGGACGAGGGCGGCAGCGAGTTCGCCCAGATCTTCCTGTTCGATCCGGCCGACGGCAGCCACCGGATGATCTCCGACGGCGAGTCGCGCAACGGCGCGCTGCAGTGGTCCGACGACGGCCGATTCCTCGCGTTCCAGTCGACGCGTCGCAACGGCCGATCCAACGACGTCTGGATGTTTGAGTTCGAATCCGGCCAGCCCGGCGAACCGACGATGGTGCTGGAATCGCCTGACGGCAGTTGGTGGGGCCCGGCCGACTTTTCTCCGGATAACGAATCGCTGCTGGTCGTCCAGTACATCAGCGTCAACGACTCGCGCATCCACATCGTCGACCTGGAATCCGGCGCGCGCCGCCGCGTCGCCGGCAGCGACGAATCGCCGTCGCGCAATCTGGCGTATGCCTTCGATGCCGAAGGCCAGGGCATCTTCTTTTCCAGCGACGCCGGCAGCGAGTTCGCGCGCCTGGCCTATCTCCCGCTGGCCGAAGGCGCCGAGGTCGAGATCATCACCGACGACATCGACTGGTCGGTGTCCGGCATGGCGTTGAACCATGCGCGCGACGGCGCGGTGTTCGTCACCAACGAGAACATGCTCAGCCGGGTCTATCGCTTCGATCCGGCCACGCGCGAGTATTCGGCGATCGAATCGGTGCCCCAAGGCCTGGTCGGCGGGCTGGAGTTCAGCCCCGACGATGCGCACCTGGGCCTGGTGGTCAACAACGCGCGCTCGCCCAGCGACGTGCAGGTCATGGACTGGGACTCGGGCGAACTCGTGCGCTGGACCTTCAGCGAGGTCGGCGGGCTGGACACCGATGGTTTTGCGATGCCGGAAGTCTTCGACTACCCGACGTTCGACCGGGTCGGGGATCGACAGCGCCGGATTCCCGCCTTCATCTATCGGCCCGAGAGCGAGGGTCCGCATCCGGTCATCATCCAGATCCACGGCGGTCCGGAAAGCCAGTCTCGGCCGGGCTTTTCCAGCACCTACCAGCTTTGGGTCGACCGGCTGGGTGCCGCCGTGATCCGGCCCAACGTGCGCGGCTCGGCCGGCTACGGCAAGAGCTACCTCAAGCTCGACAACGGCTTCCTGCGCGAGGACTCGGTGCGCGACATCGGCGCACTGCTGGACTGGATCGCCGAGCAGCCGGACCTCGATGAAACCCGCGTTGCCGTCTACGGCGGCAGCTACGGTGGCTACATGGTGCTGGCCTCGTCGGTGTACTACTCCGACCGGCTCAAGGCGGCCGTCGATATCGTCGGCATCTCGAGCTTCGTGACCTTCCTGGAAAACACCGAGAGCTACCGGCGCGATCTCAGGCGCGCCGAGTATGGCGACGAGCGCGATCCGGAGATGCGCGCGCACCTGGACAAGATCAGCCCGCTGAACAATGTCGAGAAGATCGACGTGCCGATGTTCGTCGTCCAGGGCCAGAACGATCCACGTGTGCCGGTCACCGAGGCCGAGCAGATCGTCGCCGCGCTGCGCGAGCAGGGCAGCCCGGTCTGGTACATGAATGCGCTCAACGAAGGCCACGGCTTCCGCCGCAAGGAAAACCGCGACCTGTTCCAGGAAGCGACGGTGCTGTTCTTCGAGACGTATCTGACGGATTGAGGAATCGCCGTCTCGGTCGTCGATTGGCGAGCGTGGCGCGAGGTTGGAAGGCTCCGGTATGCTGTCAGGCGAACCGGAGCCTTTTTTTTCGAAGCGAGGAATGCGAGATGAACGAACAAGAAGCCCTGGTCGTTGCGATGACCGGATTCATGAGCCTGATCTTCCTGCTGCTCGGGCTCGTCGCCGCAGTTCTCTTTCTGCTCACGCTTTTCCGGACATTGGGCGCGGTCAAACCGGAACATCGCGAAATGGAGCCGGCCCTGGTCTGGCTGAATCTCATACCGCTGGTCAATCTTGTCTGGATTTTTATCACCGTGATCAAGCTCGGCGATTCGATTGTCGCCGAGGCCTCGGAACGCTCGCTGGATATGGGTGATGGTGGCAAGGCGTTGGGCGTTGCGTTCGCGGCCTTGTCGGTGTCGGCGATCATCCCGCTGATCGGCATTCTGACGGGACTGGCCGGTTTCGTCGTGTTCATCATCTACTGGATCAAGATCGCGGGTTACGGCAATGAACTCAGGGCGGCGGCATGAGCGGCATCCACCGTGACGTCCGGTTCTGCGGCGCCATCGCCGGCCGGCGACGGCGCGCCGCCGGTCAACTCTTGCCCATGAACTTGTTGATCGTGTCGATCGGCACCGGGAAGACGATGGTCGAGTTCTTCTCGCCGGCGATGTCGGCCAGCGTCTGCAGGTAGCGCAACTGGATGGCGTTCTCGCTCTCGGCCAGTTTCTGGGCCGCCTCGACCAGCTTCTGCGCCGCCTGCTGCTCGCCCTCGGCGTGAATCACCTTGGCGCGACGCTCGCGCTCGGCCTCGGCCTGGCGTGCAATCGACCGGATCATCGATTCGTCGAGGTCGACGTGCTTGATCTCGACGTTGTTGACCTTGACGCCCCAGGCGTCGGTCTGGCGGTCGAGGATCAGCTGGATGTCCTCGTTGAGCTTGTCGCGCTCGGACAGCATCTCGTCGAGCTCGTGCTTACCCAGCACCGAGCGAAGCGTGGTCTGCGCCAGCTGGTTGGTTGCATCCATGAAACGCTCGACGTTGATCGTCGCCTTCTCCGGATCGACGACGCGGTAGTAGACCACGGCATTGACCTTGACCGAAACGTTGTCGAAGGAGATCACGTCCTGGGTCGGTACGTCCATGACGATGACGCGCAGGTCGACGCGCACCATCTGCTGAATGAACGGAATGACGATGATGATGCCGGGGCCCTTGACCTTGTCGAATCGCCCCAGCGTGAAGATCACGCCGCGCTCGTACTCGCGCAGGATCTTGATCATGTTGGTCAGCAGGAACACGACCAGTACCACGATCGTGCCGATGAAATACAGGAAGTCGACGTTCATTGATGATCTCCTTGAAAATTCGGGTGATTAGTCCAGCGGTTCCACGTCGAGCACGAAGCCTTCCTCTCGCATGTCCTTGATTCGGACCCGGTCGCCGCGTGCGATCGGCTGATCGGAATGGGCGAACCAGTCCTCGCCCTGCAGGTGAACGCGGCCCCGCCCGTCGGCAAAGTCGCTGATCGCCTCGGCCGTTTCTCCGATCAGCGCCTCGCGCCCGGTCTGGCGCGGTTTTCTCAACGCACGCGCGGCGAGCCAGACGATGCCGCCGAACACCAGCGCCGAGCCCAGGCCCATGCCGGCGACCAGGCCGGTGTTCATGCCGAAGCCGGGGACGCCGTCGTCGAACAGGATCACCGAGCCGAACATCACCGCGATCACGCCGCCGATGCCGAGGATGCCGAACGAGGGCACGAACAACTCGACTGCGATCAGCGCCAGCCCCAGCGCCATCAGCGCCAGCCCTGCGTAGTTCACCGGCAGGATCTGGAACGCGTACAGGGCCAGCAGGAGGCAGATGCCGCCGATTACGCCCGGCACCAGGGCGCCGGGGTTGTAGCCTTCCAGGATCAGCCCGTAAATCCCCACCATCAGCAGGATGTAGGCCAGCGTCGGATTGGTGATGATGGCCAGCAGTTCGGTGCGCCAGTCCGGTTCGATCTCGACCGTCTCCAGCCCGGCGGTACCCAGCGTGCGCGGCCCCTCGTCCATCCGCACTTCGCGACCGTCGATCGCTTCAAGCAATTCCGGCAGGTGTTCGGCGACGACGTCGATGACGTTCTGCTTCAGCGCTTCGGCCGCGGTCAGGCTGACCGCCTCGCGCACCGCGCGCTCGGCCCACTCGGCGTTGCGACCGTGCCGATCGGCCAGGCCCTGGATGTAGGCCACTGCGTCGTTGATGGCCTTCCTGCTGGATGCATCCCCGGGCACGGTTTCCGGTTGCGTTCGAGGCTCGGATTCGGCTTCGGGCCCGGCTTCGGGCTTGGCTTCGGTCCCGGCCGTGCCCGACTCGCGGTCCGTCTCCTGATCGGCCTCGCGTTCGAGCGCATCGCGCGCCCGTTCGAAGGGCGTTTGCGGTTGCTCCTGGCCGCCGCCACCGCCGCCGATCTGGACCGGCGTCGCGGCGCCCAGGTTGGTCGAAGGCGCCATCGCTGCGACGTGGCTGGCGTAGAGGATGTAGGTGCCCGCGCTGGCAGCGCGCGAGCCGGGCGGGGCGACCCAGGTCGCGACCGGCACGGTCGAGCCCAGGATCTTGCGGATGATGTCGCGCATCGAGGCGTCGAGCCCGCCGGGCGTGTTCATGCGCAGCACCACGAGTTCGGCGCCTTCGGCTTCGGCCTGCTCGATGCCGCGTACGATGTAGTCCCGCGTGGCCGGTCCGATCGCATCGTCGACGGTCAGGACGTAGGCTTTCCCGGCGCCGGTGTTCTGCGCCGTCGCCATGGCGGCGAGGGCGGCGATCGCGATGACGGTCAGCGCCAGTGCGATGCCGAAGCGCAGTCGTCGGATCGGTGCCGAGCCGCTGTTGCTGTGCCCATGGACTGTTTCGCGCATGCGGTCAATTCCTCGCATCACTCGACTAGATCATATTCGATCGTCGTGACCACCCGGATCCGCTTGACGTGCGGCGAGCTCGGATCGCGCTCGTTGATGGAAAAGTAGCCTTGGCGCGCCCGGCGAATGGCGCCGACGGCGCTGCCGGAGTCCTCGGCGAACTGATCGGCCGCGCGGCGCGCGTCGGCGGTGGCTTCGGCGATCATCTCGGGTTTGATGGTCTCCAGCCGCGTGAACAGGAACTCGGTGCGCGCACCCCAGTCCGGTTTCAGCGGCACGCCCTGGCTGATCAACTCGGCGGCATCGCCCATGGCCTGCCGCACCGCTTCGACCCGGGCACTGCGCAGCGTCAGCGTCCGCTCGGCCGAGTAGCGCGGGGTCGGTTGCGCGCCGAGCGGCGCGTTGAGCCAGCGATCGGTCACGTGCGGCGGGCTTCGGGTCAGTTCGTCGTCGCCGAAGCCGTTGAGCTTGAGGAACGCCACCACGGCTTCGTCGGTGCGGTCCAGACTGGCGCGCAGGTCGTCCAGACCCGCAGCCACCAGGCTGTAGCTGATCGGCCAGATCGCCAGATCGGCGGCGACTTCGCGCTCGGACAAGCCCTTGACCTCAACGAACCGGTCGGTGCCGGCCACCTCTCGAACAGCGCCGGCTGCGATCAGTGCCGAAGCGATCAGCGCGATTCCCAGTGCGGCGGCGATCCAGGGTGAACGGTCGTTCATGTTTTCCACTCCAGCCGGCACTCGCAAACAAGCCTACACCTTTGACCACAGCTTCGCCGACACGATCCCTCGGGTTGATCCGGAATATTGCTCGGTGCCGCGCCGGGCAACGGATGCATAATCGGCACACGCTCTTCCCGCCCGCCCACGCCGTTTTCCATGCTCTCATGTGCCTGATCGCTTTTCGCTGGCAGCCGGAGGCCGCGCGGCCGCTGGTGCTCGCGGCCAACCGCGACGAGTTCCATGCCCGTCCGACCCGGCCGTTGGGCTGGTGGCGGTGGCCCGGAGGACCCCTGGCCGGGCGCGATCTGTCCGGCGGCGGAACCTGGATGGCGGCCGACCGCAGCGGACGCTTTGCTGCGGTCACCAATTTTCGCGATCCCGCGGCGGCCGACGGTGCGCGTTCGCGGGGCGAGCTGCCGCTGGACTGGCTGCAGAGTTCGGTTCCGGCCGGCGAATTCGCCGCGAGCATTCACGCTCGTCGCGGCGACTATTCTCCGTTCAGCCTGGTGTTCGGCGACGCCGAATCGCTGTGGGTGGTCGGCACGCACAGCGATCCCGCGCCGATCTCTGCCGGCCTGCATGCGTTGTCGAACCACGTCCTGGATACACCCTGGCCGAAGTCGATCCGCGCGGTGCGCCGGCTGGACGCCTGCGGCGAGTCGGGCGAAGACTGGATGAATGCATTGCTGGACCTGCTCGACGACCGCGAACCGGCCCCGGCCGACGCGCTGCCCGATACCGGCGTCGGGCGAGAGCTGGAGTCGATGCTGTCGGCGCCTTTCATCGTCAGCGAGCGCTACGGTACGCGTTCGTCCACCGCGCTGGTGCTCGGCGATTCCATCGCGATGGCCGAGCGTACGTTCGATCCGGCGGGGGTTGTTCGTGGGGAGCGGCGGTTTACGTGGTCGCCGGAGGAAAGCACCTGAGGCCATTGCTGCGATGCGCAGCCGGCACAGGATAGTGTTTGGCGAGACCGGTGGTGCTCCCGGTTACAGCCTCAGCCAGGCGACTCGCTGCGGAAGGACCAGACGTTGTTAAAACCGTTTCGCGGCCGGCTGCGCCGCCGCACGATCGGTTTTGCTTACTTTTGACGACTCAAAAGT
>CAYPZP010000170.1:0-6994 GCA_964415285.1 uncultured Halomonas sp.
GGGGAATCCTGATGGCTGGTGAGGCGAATCCAGGGGTAGCTCTTGTCGTCGCGAAGGTTGATGTTGTAGCGCGGCGCCAGCGCCTTGATCCACTCGTTTTCCAGCAGCAGCGCCTCGGTTTCGGTGCGCGTCAGGCTGACTTCGACGGCCCGCACCTTGGATACCATCAGGCCGATGCGCGGGCCCTTGTCGCGGGCATCGAAATAACTGCCGACGCGCTTCCTGAGATTGCGCGCCTTGCCGACGTACAGCGGCTTGCCGTCGGCATCGCGCATCAGGTATACGCCGGGCGAGTCGGGCAGCGTCCTGGCAAACGCGCGACCGTCGAATGCGCGGTTTCCGCTCTCGGACGCCATGCTGCTCAGCGCTGCAGTTCGCGAACCAGCGCGCCGGCCGCGGCCTCCAGCATGTCGATCACGCGAACGAAACCGGAATCACCGCCGTAGTAAGGATCGGGCACCTCGGCCATGCCGTAGTCGGGCACCAGTTCCATGACGAGTTGTACCCGCGCGCCGGGGCCGGGAGGCTTCAGCGACTCGACGTGTGCGAGGTTGGCCCGATCCATGACGAAAATCCGGTCGAAGCGCTCGAAATCAACGTGTTCGAAGCGCCGCGCCAGGTCGTCGGCGATCTCGATGCCAGCCGCGCCGGCCGCGGCCACCGCGCGCGGATCCGGCGGCTGGCCGACGTGGTAGCCGTGGGTGCCGGCCGATTCGCTGATGAACGCGATCCCGGCTTGTTCCAGCGCCCGATCGAACACACCCTTGGCGGTCGGGCTCCGGCAGATATTGCCCATGCAGACGTACAGCAGTTTCTGACTCATGACACACCGTTGACCGGTTGACGGGACTCGTTGCCGAAGCGCCGGCGCATTGCCGCCAGATCGGCTTCGGTATCGACGCCAGGCGGAATCGACTCGACGGCTTCACTGCAGGCGATGCGCCAACCGGCCTGCAGCGGGCGCAACTGCTCCAGCGATTCGGCCTCGGCCAGCGGACTGGCCGGCAGGCCGCGCCAGTCCTGCAGCGCCCTGACCCGGTAGCCGTACAGGCCGACATGGCGCCTGACGCCGCCGGCCGGCCAATCGCCGTCGCGGCAGGCCGGAATCGGTGCGCGGCTGAAATACAGCGCCCGCCCGGCATGATCGGTCACCAGCTTGACAACGTTCGGATCCGACCACTGCTCGCGTTGCGCCAGCGGCGCAAACAGCGTGGCCATGTGCGCTTCTCGATCGGCATCGAGCAGTTTGACCAGCTGTGCGATGCAGGCCACCGGCACCGCAGGCTCGTCGCCCTGGACATTGACCACCACGGCACGGCGGTCCAGCCCCAGGATCTCGGCCGCCTCGGCAAGGCGCGAGGTACCCGAGTCGTGATCGGCGGCGGTCATCACGACCCGCCCACCGGCCGCTCGAACCGCCTCGGCGATCCGCTCGCTGTCGGTAGCAACGGCCACGCTGTCGGCACCCGAAGCCAGCGCATTTTCCCAGACGCGCACGATCAGCGGGCGCCCGCCGAGGTCGACAAGCGCCTTTTCCGGCAGGCGCGTCGATGCCAGGCGCGCCGGGATCAACACGTGAAACTCGTTCATGACGGGAAGTTTCGCACATGCTCGACGATCGATTGCAGCACCGAACCGGGCAGCGCGGCGCGCACCGGCAGCACGAACGCGTCGTCGCGCACCGATCCCGCCAGGCGCGCCCGATCCTTGGCCGTCAGCACGATCGGTCCGGGGAGACGGTCCAGCCAGGCCTCGTCGATGGGCTGATGATCGGCCAGCGAATGCGGTCGCACACGGTAACCGAGGCCGGACAGCATGTCGAAGAAGGCCGCGGGATCGGCGATTCCAGCCACCGCGTCAATGGCTTCGCCCGGCCGCGGAGCACGCGATCCGAATTCCGGATTCGCAGGCGTCGGGCTGCCCGGCTCAAGCGCGAAGCCGAACCCGTCGGGAATCCCCCCGGCGATCCGGCCGCTCGACGAGCGCTTGATCAGGACCAGGTCGATCTGCGACAGGCGCGCCGGCGGCTGTCGCAACGGCCCGGCCGGAAGCAGATGGCCGTTGCCGAAACCGCGCTTCTCGTCGATCACGCAGATCTCGAAGCTGCGCGGCAGGCGCACGTGCTGCAAGCCGTCGTCCGAGACCACGCAATCGGCGCCGGTTTCGGTGGCTGCCTGCAGCGCGCGCCGACGGTTCGAGCCGACCCAGACGTCGACACCGGTTGCCCGCGCCAGCTCCAGCGCCTCGTCACCGACGTCGCGCGCACTGGCGCCGCCCGCAACGCGCAACGGGCCGGTGCCGGCCCGCGAGGCATAGCCGCGCGTGATGATCGCGACGCGCCGACCTTCCGCGGCCAGCGCCAGCGTCACGGCCGCCACCACCGGCGTCTTGCCGCTGCCGCCGGCAACCAGATTGCCGACCACGACCACCGGGCAGGGGGGCCGCTCCGTCGGCCGATTCCAGCGCGAGCGGCTGACGCGACGGTAGAGCCGCTCTAGTGCCCGGAGCGGCACCGGTGGTGGCTGCGCCGAGTACCACAACCGGTCGATGCGCTGCGCCAGGCGTGCCCGCATTCCGCTCAGCCCGCCGTCGCGCCCGGATCACGAAACTGGGCTTGGTAGAGATACTGGTACAAGCTGCCGCTCCGGGCCAGCAGTTCGGCGTGCGTGCCGTGTTCGACGATCCGGCCGCGGTCGAGGACCACCACCTGATCGGCGCGCTCCACCGTGGTCAGCCGATGCGCGATGACCAGCGTGGTGCGGTCCGCCATCAGCCGGGCAAGGCCGCGCTGAACCAGCTTCTCGCTCTCGGCATCGAGTGCCGACGTCGCCTCGTCGAGAATCAGGATCGGCGCGTTCTTCAGCAGCGCCCGGGCGATCGCGATGCGCTGTCGCTCGCCGCCCGAAAGTTGAACGCCCGAGGCACCGATGCGCGTATCCAGGCCGTCCGGCAGGCGCTCGATGAACGGCATGGCCCAGGCGTCGCGCGCGGCTTGGTCGACCTGCTCGCGGCTCGCACCGGCGAGCATGCCGTAGCGGATATTGTCGGCCACGCTGCCGTCGAACAGCACGACCTGCTGGCCGACCAGCGCAATCGCCCGCCGCAGCGTCTGGAGCCGGTAACGGCCCAGCTCGACGCCGTCGAGCTCGATGCGCCCTTCCGAAACCGGGTAAAAACGCGGAAGCAACCGCGCCAGCGTCGTCTTGCCGGAACCGGAACGTCCGACCAGCGCGGTCACGGTTCCGGGGGCGAGCTCCAGGTCGATGCCGGAAAGCACCTCCTCCCCGGCATCGGCATAGCGAAACGAGACGTCGCGGAAGCGGATTCGCCCGGTAACCGATTCGGGTTCCCAGTCGCCCCGGTCCGGCTCCGGCCGTCGGTCCAGCATCTCGAAGATGCTCTCGGCCGCGGCCACTCCTTTCTGGATCAGTACATGGATGTTAGTCAGGCGCTTCAACGGCGAGATCGTGGCGACCATCGCGCCCAGCACCGAGATGAAGATCCCGGCCGAGACCTCGGCGCGCATGAATTGGCTGGCGGCGATGACCAGCAGCGCGACCACCGCGAGACCGGCCGCGATCTGGATCAGCGAAGACGACATCAACTGGGTCGCGCGCAGTTTCAGGTGCAGTCGGCGATTGGCGTCGTTGATCTCGGCAAACCGGTCGCGCTCGAGTTGCTGGCCGTCGAAGATCCGGATCACCTCCTGGCCGTGAACCGCCTGCTCGGTCATGTGGGTGACCGCGCCCATGGAATCCTGGATGTTGCCGGCGATGCGTCGGAAACGACGACTGACGATCAGCACCACGAAGGCCACCACCGGCAACAGCAGCAGCATCGTCAGCGTCAGGCGCCAGGACTGGATCAGCATGACGATCAGCAGACCGGTCACGATGAGCGAATCGCGGGCCACGCCGATCAGCGCGGTCGTGGCGGCCTGGGCAACCTGCTCGGTGTTGTAGGTCAGTCTCGAGATCAGCGAACCGCTGCCCTCGCGGTCGAACTCGGCGAACGGCAGCGTCAGATAGCGACCGAACAACGACGCGCGCAAGTCGGCGATCAGGCCGCGACCGATCCACTCCATGCCGTACATGCCGCCGTAGTTTCCGATTACGCGCATTACCACCGCCAGCAGGACCAGTGCCGGCAACGTCATGTCGAACTGCGGCGAGCTGGCGACCAGTGTCTCGTCGATCAGCGGACGCAAAAGGTAGATGAACAGCGCCTGGCCGGCCGCATCCAGCGAAACGGCCGCCAGGGCCGCGGAAAACACCAGTCGGCGGCCGTGCAGGAAACCGAGCAGGCGGCGGTAGACCGCCCCGGCCGCCGGTCGCGATCCGGTCACGGGTCCGACCCGTCCTCTGCCACCGTGGCGATCGTCAGGCGCGTGATGCCCTCGGCCGCGGCGGCATCCATTGCCCGCACCACCAACCCGTGCGTGGCGCCGGCATCGGCGCGGATCACCAGCAGCGCGTCCGGGCGCGATTCGAACGCCTGCGACAACGCGAGTCGCAGCGTCGAGCGCGCCTGATCGGTCAGCATCTGCTCGCCGATAAAATAGTCGCCCGACCGGGTCACCACCAGTTCGACGCGCTCCGGGACGGTCTCGCGCTCGGCGGTGGCGGCCTCCGGCAGCTCCACGCGCAGCAGCGCCTGGCGCTCGAAGGTGGCCGAGACCATGAAGAAGATCAGCAACAGGAACACCACGTCGATCAACGACGTGATGTTGACTTCCGGTTCCTCGTCCTGTTCGGCCTGAAGCTGCATGGCTAGCCCCAGCCGAGTTCCGAACGCCGGATCTGACGGTTACCGTGCTCGATGGTGTTGATCAACTCCAGCGCCTGCTGCTCCATGCCGACGACATAGGCCCGGACCTTGCCGCGGAAATAGCGATAGAAGAAGTAGGTCGGGATCGCCACGGTCAGGCCGGCCGCGGTGGTGATCAGCGCCTCGGAAATGCCGCCGGCCAGCGGCGCCGGATCCCCTACCCCGGCCTCCATGATCGCGCTGAAGACCTTGATCATGCCGATGACCGTGCCCAGCAGCCCCAGCAGCGGCGTAATCCCGGCGATCGTGCCCAGCGTATTCAGGAAGCTCTCGAGTTCATGCACCACATGCCGCCCGGTATCCTCGACCGCCTCCTTGACGACCTCGCGGGCGCGATCCCGGTTGTCCAGCGCCGCGGCCAGAACCCGACCCAGCGGCGACGAACGGCGCAGCGCCTCGACGTGTTTCTGGTCCAGTTCGCGCTGACGCGCCCAGGCCGAGACCTTTTCGGCAATACCCGGCGGCAGCACCCGGCGCCGACGAAGCATCCAGGCGCGATTGAAGATGATGGTCGCAGACAGCACCGAACACAGCAGGATGGGCGCCATCAGCCAGCCTCCGGCGAGAACGATTTCAAGCATGCGCTCACATCTTCCGCTAGTTCGTTATCCGCATGATAACGGACCGGCCCGAGGCGTGAACCGCGGCGCGCCAATCCGGTGCCGGCGAGCATCGGGCCCGACAAGCCGCGACGACCGCCGCCTGACGCGCGGTCATTCGTCGAGCACACCGCGATCGTTGAGTGCCGCCAGGCAGCGCTGCGATGGCCGCCAGAAGCGCGGGCGATCGAGCCGGTGTGCCCGAAGCGTGGCGGGACGGCCGAGCCGGAACGCAACGCGAAGGTGGCCGCAATCGCCGGTGGTCACCACGCGGCCGCCGCGATCGACGACGCGCGCCACCGCCTCGGCGTGCGGCAGGCCGCTTCGATTGTAGGGCGAAGCGGTCGCGATCGACAGCGAGGGACGCAGCGCAGCCAGCCATCCATCGTCGAGGGCCTCGCGGTGGCCGGCGCGCGGCAACAGCAGCACGTCAACGGGTTCGAGGCCCTGCGCGTGCAGCCGACGGCCGACCACGGCGCCGATGCCGCCGGCCAGGAGCACGCTGCCGGCCGGAGAGCGGACTTCGAGCACGCAACTCGAATCGCCACCCAGGTCCGGCAGCGCAGGGCTCGGATGGAGGATTCGAAAGTCGACCCCGTCGGCGCGCCACCGGCGCCCGGCAGCGCAGCCGTCGCCAGGAGAAAGCATCGTCGCATCGGGCCACTCGGCCCGCGCCGCGGCGGCACCCCCGGCGTAATCGCGATGCGCGAACGGCACGATCACGCCGTCGACGCGACGCCGCCCGGTGGCGCGCACCAGCGGCGACAGCGTTCCCGGCACCAGGCTCCGATCGGCCCCGTCGCCGGGTCCGGTGCCGAACAACCAGGTTTGGCCGGCGGTGGTAATGATGGCTGCATGCCCGTCGCCGAGATCGGGAACTTCGATGTCGAATTCACCTACGCCGGGCCGCTCCGTCGGCGGCCACAAAAGCGGCAGGATCAGCACCAGGCCGGCCGGCCGCAGCGGCCAGCCGCGCGGCGCCAGCAGCCAGAGCGCGCCGACGAACGCCAGCACCATGGCCGCCAGCCCCGGCGACGGACCGGTGGGCTGGGCGATCGAAAGCAGCGAAGCATCGAGCTGCAGCAGCGCATCGGTAAGCGCCAGAAACAGCTTCAACCCGGCTTCGGCTGCAGCGGCAGGCAGCGCGGCGCCCGGCAAGCCGAGCCCGAATCCGGCCAGCGACAGCAGCAGGCACGGCAGCACCCACAAGCCGACCAGCGGAATGGCGAGCAGGTTAGCCGCAATCGCCGTCGGCGCCCACTGCCCGAAAATACCGACGTTGAGCGGTAACAGGCCGATCGCGATGACCAGCTGCGCGCGCACCAGGCCCGAAAGCCAGCCGCGCCCCGAGGAACGGCCCGCGAATGCCCAGATGAGCACCGCCACGGCGCCGAACGACAGCCAGAAACCGATCGACAGGACGGCAACCGGATCGAGCGCCAGCACCGCCGTCAACGCAACCAGCAGCGCCCGACCCGGCTGCAGCGGAAGCCGCCAGAGCATCGCGCCGAAGCCGGCCGACAGCATCACCAGCGCGCGAACCGTCGGCAGGCTGAAGCCGGCGAGCG
>CAYPZP010000171.1:0-6904 GCA_964415285.1 uncultured Halomonas sp.
ATAGATTATTTATAATTAATTTATTGTTTAACCAGTAAGTTTTTATATTATGAGTTTATATAATCAGCTTTTATTTATGCCAATATAGCTCAACTGGTAGAGTGTTACATTTGTAATGTAGTAGTTGTAGGTTCGAATCCTGCTATTGGCTCTATTAAACTAACCTACAAAAAATTAATAAATCATGGAATTAAAAGACATTAGAAATTACAGTGTAAGGCAAAGAAATTGGGTAAAAGCTAATAATCTAAAACCTGGGGATAAAGTCATGATAATTAATATTCATGATAGTTACTCAAAAGGATGGTTTATGCCCTGGATACCACAAATTGCAGAACATTTATGGAAAATTGTTGAAGTAAAGGATATTAATCCTACAATGGGTGTAGAATTAGTAATTAAAGAAGAATACAAAGGTTGTAAAACAAATGCTTTTGTATTTGTACCTTATACTGTATTACAAAAAGTAGAAGAAAGATATTAGTATAGACCAAAAGGATTTAATAGAAAATATTTACCTTGGGCTTCAGCACCAATAAAAACTTTCTGGAGGAAAAATCCAAATTATGAATATTCGTTTGTCAACCCTTATGAATAGAGGCAATTTCTGTTAAACGTAATTAGGCTACATGGATATCCTAATTAACAAATATGAAAAACTATTTGTCAGAAAATTGTATTCCTAGCATTATTATAAGGGGGAATAGTTAAAAAATGTTGCAACGACTAATCTCCCTTATTTTTATAACTACTAACTTAATAAATTTATTATGAATGACTTACTGATTAAATTATTAAATTTTTTTACAGTTGTTAATATAATAATATGTTTTATAAGCTCTTTAATAATATTATTAGCAAATTCTTTTAAACCAATTTCTAATATTATAAGATATAAATCTATTACATATCAGGCATTAACATATTTAACTATAATATCTCTATCTTATCTTATAGGTATTATAGTAGTTATAATAGCAACAGGAAATATTCATCTATTATGGTAAAAAAAAATATTAGGCGATTATGACAGTCGGATTAACTGTTTTTAGCGGGAAATAATACCGTCAGGGGTTCGAGTCCCTACTTCGCCACTAAATTACTAACTAAAACTATTAAACTATGAAAATCAACACAACAGCCTATTACAGCTTATTACTGCTACTTTTAGCATTAGCAGGTGCATTTACTTACGGGGCTATAATATTGTCTAAATCAGGCGATAATACCTCTTTAACGTTAGAATTAGAAAATCTAACAACTACTGATCAAATCATCGAAGGTAGTATTTATCTAGAAAGTAATAATGAGAATTATTTGGTAAAAGTAAGTAATCATATATTACCTCTAAATATTAAACATACTAAAGTAGATTTAGGTGTAAATAATGAATTATTAATTTATGGGCAAGATAAAAAATTATTTAAATTGATAACATATTTAAATAACAAATCAACTACTTATAATCAATTGCAAAAATTATTAAAAGATTTAAATGTAACCATAATATTAAACTACGATGATTTTATACACCATTTCAGAAAACAACAAGAAGTTAAAAGTTTATATGAATCTAAAGAATTTAGTAATAAAGCATACTTTAAAGACTTTGTTAGAAAAAATAAAACACTCCGAAATAAAAATATTAATAATATCCTTAAGACAATCGGATTGTACCGGAATACTAAATACGGACGGTCTAACATTATCTATAGAAGATGTACATATAAACCCCATAAAAATTTTGTCAACAGAAGAAGAATTTCTAAAATTTTACAAAAGTCGTTATCCTATAAGGAAACGTATAAAAAAGTATAAATTAAGTTCAACCAATCCTAAAAATTTAAAAAGGAATCATGACAAACGTTTGTAAAATTACAAGTCTACACTTAGGGTATCAATAATGGACACGAACGGAGGAGAGTCTGAAATAAGGCTCGTGTAGGTGTAGACTTTTTAAATTTTCTAAAGTATGAAAAAAGGATACAAAAAAAATCAAATAGTAGTAGTAACTAAATCAATAAATGGTAATTTAAAAGGAACAATTACCAAAATATTAGTAAATAAAAATATACCAATTAAATTTTATCAACATGTTGATTCTATAGTATGTGAAGCTATAACTGGATTAATAATTATGGATCCTACAGTTTCACTATTTATAAACGGAAGAACACAATTATGTTGTGAAGAAATTTATATAAGACCTGCTACTACACATGAAAAAAGAGCTCGTAGAAAAGGAATTTATTTACCTAAAAAAAGAAAAGATTTTAATGATTTACAATTAGGTGATACTTTAATGATGCAATATAATCAACATTTTATAGAAGTAAAAATTGATGCTCTACATTTTATACATACAGATAAAGGTATTAAAATGCTAGATATTGGAGTAAAACCAGTCAACCTAAAAAAAGAATTTAAAGGCATTAACGATTTTCTATTTTTAAATGAAAATCAAATAATAATGGGTTCTGCACCACCAGTATATTAAATATTAAAAAATAAACGTAATTGTTCAAATTTCATAGGAAAGTCATCAAACGTCTTTGTTAGAAATACTATAATTACGTTTATACTCGGTCCGTTCGTCTAAGGGTTAGGACGCCAGAAGCTTAGCAGCATAAAAACTTTGACAAACTGGAAATGGGGGTTCGAATCCCTCGCGGACTACTAAACTAAAAACTAGCTAACTATGAATAAAGAGTATTATTTTTATATGGATGAAGGAGGATTAATTGGAAATGCTTATTGTTTAATAGCAGAATATTTTTTAATACCTAAAGAAGATACTCCTGGACATATATCTAATTACTATTTTGGTAAATTAAGTGTAGATTCTATTAAAAGAATAATAGAATTATTTGGACTATTCCTTAAAAACTACCATCCTAAAACTGAAATTAATGTGACAGCTTTAACAGAAGAAAAATCTTTTGAAATTTTAGAAGAAATAACTAAATTATTAAAATCTATTAACCTTGAATAAAGATAAACCTTATGATAACAAAAAGTTAAAAACTGTACGGATAGAAAAAAATTAGTACAGTAACACAAGACTTTATAGTCAGTATCGTAAAAAGGTAAAATATTCATATAAAAAATTATAATTATGTCACAAGTAAGATTTATTGGAGATTTACATTTTAGCCATGTTTTTATGGCAGATCATCGTAAATTTCAAGATACATTCTATCATGATGAACATATTATTGATATGTGGAATAGAACTGTACATAAAAAAGATTTAACTTTTATTTTAGGAGATATAAGTATAGGTAATAATAACGCTTATAAATTATTACCTAGATTAAAAGGAAGAAAAGTGGTTATTTTAGGTAATCACGATCCCAGACAATACACTAAAGACTTATTAAAATATGTAGATCAAGTAGCCGGTGTAATAAAATATAAAGGGTTTTTTGTAACTCATATACCTATTCATCCTACAGAATTTACTTATGGGAGACAAGAAATACATGGAAATATACACGCGCATACCCATGAAAATACTATAGATGATTATCATTATATTTGTGTATCAGCTGAACAAATTGATTACAAACCTATAACATTTGATCGCATATTAGAAATATTTAATCAAAATAAACCTAAATAAATATGAATGATGAAAAAAAATCAATAATAGAAGAAAAAGCTAAAGTATATTTTGAAATATATATGTCTAGAGAATCCTTAAGTCAAGATTCTGTAATAGAAGATATGACTATATTCACTAAAAACATATTAGAAGAGTTTGGTATTAATACTGAAAATTTATAAATTAAAATAAATAATCATGGAAAATGCAATTAAATTACCTAAAAATTTTGGATATAGATGTCGTAATATAGAAATCAAAAAGAAAAAATTTGCAGTAAAAGATCATGAAAAAATAAAAACAATAAATGATATTTTAATTACTGTATATAGAACACACACTCAAATTTTTTCAATAAAAGAATATATAGAATCTCTACCAAAAGGTGAATATTCATATTTTGATAGTATAAGCTATGCATCCGCATTAGATAGTTTTACTATGAATCAATTTAAATGTATAATAACTTTAGCAACAGAAATTTGTTATGGTAAGATTAGAAAATCTTATTTTAATTTAATTTTAGATAATGTAACACATGATTTTAGAAGAATTTTAATTATGCATATATATTATAAATATCTAAAAGAAGAATGCTTTAAATATAAACAATTAAAAAACGCAGTAAAAGAATTATTTTAAATTAAAATAAATAATCATGAAATCAAAAAAATTAACATTTGATGAAAATTTATGGGAAGAAATATTACGTTTATCTAAATTATTTGAAGATAAAGGTAAAAAACTGACAACCACTTACATAAGAAATCAATTCCCAGAATTATCAGAACGCCATGCCGCATGTTATTCATTCGCTTTAAAAAATAAAGAAAATATTATGCCTGATTGGTCAATTAAGAATAATATTTCAACTATTAAAGCAGACCTATACACCGAAAGAAAAAGAATACGTGGGTTGATGAAAGAAATAACATTAGCTGATGAAAGGTTGCATTTTATGTTTGCATTGAACCATACTCATGGATTACAAGAATCCATTAAAGTACTGGCTGATCCTAACATGAAATCTGAAAGTACAGCAATATCTTTATGTGGAGATCTGCATGCAGAAGAAACAGTAAAAAAAGAAGTGATGAATAATCTAAATGAATATAATTTAGAGATATTCATTAAACGTTTTACTCGGTATTTTTCACGGTTATTATATGTAATCAGAATGCAACGAAAAGCAGGCCATAACATAAATAACCTAGTACTTGCTTTTTTAGGTGACTTGATTACAGGTTATATACATGAGGAATTAATGGAAAGTAACTCTTTATCACCAACAGAAGCTGCTAACATACTATTAGATTTAATGGTATCTGGTATTAAGTTATTATCAGAAGAAGGAGATTTTAAAAAAATTATAATAGTAGGAATACGCGGTAATCATGGCAGAACGACCAAAAGAAAAAGATTTTCTACGGGATATAAAAATTCATATGAATGGTTAATGTATAAAAGATTAGAGAAAACTTTTACAGAACATTTAGATGGGTATGAAAACGTAGAATTTGTAATACCAGAATCCGAATTTGCTTATATAGATATTTATGATAAGAAATGGGGATTTTCTCATGGAGATCATTTTAACTATTT
This sequence comes from uncultured Halomonas sp., assembly GCA_964415285.1. Lineage (GTDB taxonomy): Bacteria > Pseudomonadota > Gammaproteobacteria > Xanthomonadales > Wenzhouxiangellaceae. The sequence goes on from CAYPZP010000171.1 coordinate 5,207, forward strand.
AGGGGGTATAGGAGGTGTTATGGTACCTCTTATGAGATGGTTATCAAAAATTAATGATGTAGTAGATGCTGATATGCGAGGAATTGGACATTGGCATCAATATATATCATTGCCTAGATGTCTTGTAAATGGGTCTATGATAGGTTACGGTCCTTATGCTTTAGGTAAAGGATTTGCACCTGAAGAACCTAAAATGCAATTACAACTTCAGGATAGAAAACTTGGATCTACTGTCAATATACCAATATTATTAAACGATTTTTAAACGCTTAATCACTCTATTATTAATACTTTATTTAGGACGCGGGTTCGATTCCCGCCGCCTCCACTAATAAGACATTAGTCACCTAAGATTGATTAAAGATCGCTTGGGTGGCAAGCCGTATTAAATTAAGGAGCTAAGTAGGGGAGTTTTAATTAGCTGTAAAAAAGACATAAACCCCTATAAAAAGTGTCTATAACACGGTAATTAGTAATATTTATTAAGAACTGTGTTATACCCTTAATTTATACTTATAGGGCTAGTTGGGAGGGTGCAGCTATATGCTGGTAAATCCACACCCAAGGTCCTCTAATATGGGGGCGTTTTGGCCTTGACTGATAAAGATGTTAATAATCGTATAGTAGTGAGTGATTATTTCCAATAACTGGAAACTTTAATACACCTGTTATTTCACTTCTAAGAGAAGTGGCGTAACACGTATTTCAGTACGAAAACTGATAGCGGGGATGTTGAAGTCCCCGCTTTTATAAATTATAAATTTAACCAACTATGAAAAATGAAGATATTTCAGTAACAATTAACCTTGATAAATACTGTTCATTTGAGTTAAATAAATCAGATAAAAGATTGTTAATTTCAGGATTAACAAGTGCTGATGTTATTTATGGACAGGCTTTGCTATCTTTGTTAAAAAGATTAAATACAGAGTACCGTAAAAAATATTTATTAGCAGATGACGATGACGCTAAAGCTAAACATTTTTGGCTATCTACTTTGATAGGTAAAATTGAAAATAAACGGCATGGAAGTAATTCCAGTAAAACGCCTAAACTAATTAGCGCGAATTCCATTTCTAAATATTTCAACTCTGTAATTAAAGATTTAGAATTACAATTAGAAAAAGTTTCAATAAAAAATAAAAAATCTATAAAAACTAAAATAGTTAATGAATTAACTCATTTAGTAAATATTGAGGCTCACATATTCAATAACTATGGATTAAGATTGCGAAACATCTCTAAAGTAGACGAACAAGATCATCCCTATATCTTGAATATCGTTAAAAGAAAAGTAAGGGAATTAATTAGCGATTTTAAAAAAAATGGCGGTGATATTAAAGAATTGGACACAAAAAATATAATAGAATATTATATAAGAGTAATACCACCAGCTGTAAATTTAGAAGAGCTTGAAAAAATAATTAAAAAAGTACTTAAGGAAGAATAAAAGGAAAAGGTGTGCTTAAAATAATTTAGTAACCAATTAACAAACAATAACCATGGAAAACCAGAAAATTTTAAACATGCCTACATTATTAGCAGCAATTATTGAATTACTGCATTTACAACAAATGGAAATCTCAGAATTACATGCTGAAGGAGATTATGATAGTGCTCAAGCCCTTCAAAAACAACGTAGAGTACTATTAAAAGAAGCAAATACTATAGCAATTAAAGCTATATCTTCTGTTAAAA
>CAYPZP010000172.1:0-6750 GCA_964415285.1 uncultured Halomonas sp.
CGCCGGCTGCGCGAACGGCTCCGGAAACGCTTCGAGCCGTCGGGCCACAACGGTGCTTCGCTGCTCGGCGTTGATGGTATCGTGATCAAAAGTCATGCCCACGCCTCGGTCGAGGGAGTGTCGAACGCCATCGGCGTCGCGGCGACCGAGGTTCGACGGGACATGCTCCCGGAACTCAAGCGCCAGCTCTGGGCCAGCGTGTAGGAGACCCATTCAACCATGCATGCGCGAATCATCGGGACCGGCCGCTGCCTCCCTGAAAAAATCGTGACCAACGCCGATCTCGAGGCGCTGGTCGATACCAGTGACGAATGGATTCGCGAGCGCACCGGCATCCGCGAACGACGCGTGGCGCCCGAAGGCCAGACCACCGGCGATCTGGCCGAGGGCGCCGCGCGCATCGCGCTGGAAGACGCCGGGGTCAAGCCGGCCGAGATCGACCTGCTGATCGTCGGCACCACTACGCCCGACCTGGTCTTTCCGTCGACCGCCTGCCTGATCCAGAAGCGCCTGGGTCTCGGCGATTGCGGCGCCTTCGACGTCAATGCCGCGTGCTCGGGATTTATCTACGCGCTGTCGGTCGCCACCCAGTTCATCGAGGCCGGTTCGGCGCGCAACGTGCTGGTCGTGGGTGCCGAGACGCTGACCCGGATGGTCGACTGGAGCGATCGCTCGACCTGCGTGCTTTTCGGCGACGGGGCCGGTGCCGCGGTGCTGCAGGCCGATCCGGAGGCCGGCGTGCTGTCGACGCACCTTCACGCCAACGGCAACCACGCCGATCTGCTCAACGTCGACGTCGGCGTTTCGCGCGGATTCAAGGCCGAGCCGCGAGGCGGCCTGGCCGTGCACATGAAGGGCAACGAAGTCTTCAAGGTCGCGGTCAATACGCTCGGCCGCATTGTCGACGAGACGCTGGCCTACAACAATCTGGACAAGCACGACCTCGACTGGCTGATTCCGCACCAGGCCAACCTTCGCATCATCAAGGCCACGGCGCGTAAGCTCGATATGCCGATGGACCGGGTGATCGTGACCGTAGACAAGCACGGCAATACCTCGGCGGCCTCGGTGCCGATGGCGCTGGACGAAGCGGTCCGCTCGGGTCGGATTCAGCGCGGCGACCTGATGCTGCTCGAAGCATTCGGCGGCGGCTTCACGTGGGGAGCCGCTCTGATACGCTATTGAGCGCTCGCCGAGCTGTCTCCATACAACAATAAACGGCTCACAGCCAGAACCGTCACCAGACGCAATCAAGCAACGTTCGGAGCTTCAGGGTAGCGCCGCACAATCATGAACAACACCGCCATCATCTTTCCGGGGCAGGGCTCCCAGTCCATGGGCATGCTTGCCGCGCTGGCCGACTCGCGCGCGATCGTGCGCGAGACCTTTGCCGAGGCGTCGGATGCGCTGGGCAGCGATCTCTGGCAGTTGGCCAGCGAAGGCCCGGCCGAGCGTTTGGACCAGACCCGTTGGACGCAGCCGGCCGTGCTGACGGCCGATGTCGCCGTCTGGCGCGCGTACCGCGAAGCCGGCGGAGCGCTGCCCGGCGCCATGGCCGGTCACAGTCTGGGTGAATATGCCGCGCTGGTCGCCGCCGGCGGCATGCGGCTGGCCGATGCGGTTGCCGTGGTCCACGAGCGCGGTCGCTTGATGCAGAACGCCGTGGCCGAGGGCGTCGGCGCGATGGCCGCGATCCTGGGCCTGGACGACGAACGGGTTGCCGAAATCTGCCGGGCGGAGGCCGGGGACGCGGTGGTCGTGCCGGCCAATTACAACGCGCCGGGGCAGGTGGTCATCGCCGGCGAGCGACCGGCGGTCGAGCGCGCGGCCGACGCGTGCCGCGAAGCCGGCGCGCGCCGGGCCATGCTGCTGGCCGTCAGCGTGCCGGCCCACAGCCCGCTGATGCAGCCGGCCGAGGAGGGCCTGCGCGCGGCGCTGCAGGGCGTCGAGATCACGGCACCCGAGTGTCCGGTACTGCACAACGTCGGCATCGAAGCGCGCTCGGACGCCGCTTCGATCCGCGAGGCGCTGGTGCTTCAACTGACCCATCCGGTGCCGTGGACGGGTACCATTCGCGAACTGGGCGCTCGCGGCGCGGCCCGGTTCCTGGAGTGCGGCCCCGGTCGCGTGCTCTGCGGCCTGGGCCGCCGGATCGAACGCGATGCCGAGTGGCTGGGGCTGGAGTCGCCCGAAGTTCTGGATCAGGCGGCACGCCCGGCTTGACGACTACGGATTCGTGATATGAACGAGCGAGATTTGGCCGAAGCGATGCGTCTGGACGGCGAGGTGGCCCTGGTCACCGGAGCCAGTCGCGGCATCGGCGCGGCGATTGCCGACGCACTGGCGGCCGCCGGGGCCGATGTATTCGGCACCGCGACCAGCGACAACGGCGCGGCGGCCATCGGCGAACGTCTCGGCGACGGCCGCGGACTGGTCCTCGATGTTCGCGATGCCGAAGCGGTGGCGTCGGTGCCGGGCACGATCGCCGATCGTGCAGCAAGTCCGACGCTGCTGGTCAATAATGCCGCGGTAACGCGCGATCAGCTGCTGATACGGCTGCGCGACGACGACTGGGCCGAGGTGCTGGACACGAACCTGACCGGCGCGATGCGGCTCAGCCGCGCCTGCCTGCGCGGTATGCTCAAGGCCCGCAAGGGCCGAATCGTTTCGATATCCTCGGTGGTCGGGTACGCCGGCAACCCGGGTCAGACCAATTATGCCGCGGCCAAGGCCGGGCTGGCCGGTTTTTCGCGTTCGCTGGCTCAGGAGGTCGCCGCGCGCGGGATCACCGTCAACGTGGTCGCGCCCGGGTTCATCGATACCGACATGACGCGTTCGCTGGAGGAAGCCCAGCGCGAGCGCCTGATGCAGACGATTCCGCTGGGCCGCCTCGGCGAAGCGGCCGATATCGCGGCCACCGTGGCGTGGCTGGCCAGCCCCGCGGCAGGCTACATTACCGGCCAGACCATCCACGTCAACGGCGGGATGTACATGACATGATTTCTGGATAAGTGCTATAATTATTTGATTTTGTTTGTTAATTTATCCCTTCTTCCGCGCTTTCCGGGGCCGGAGGTCGGTAAACTGGAAGCGGCGGCTGTTGTTCCCTACAATGAGCGCGCTTTCTTCAACCCTATAGAGGAACGGACTGATGAGCAGCATTGAAGAACGGGTCAAGAAAATCGTGGTTGAACAGCTCGGGGTCAAGGAAGAGGAAGTCACGCCGAGCGCGTCCTTCGTCGACGACCTGGGTGCCGATTCGCTCGACACCGTTGAACTGGTGATGGCGCTCGAGGAAGAATTCGAGTGCGAAATCCCCGACGAGGAAGCCGAGAAGATCACGACCGTGCAGCAGGCGGTGGATTACGTCAAGGCCACGGTCGACAAGTAACGACCGTGCCGATGAACGGAATCGATCGGAACGGGGTTCCGGATGCGCGGTGATCGACGCATCGTGGTGACCGGCATGGGCTGCGTCACGCCGGTCGGCAACGACCTCGAGACGGCCTGGGACAACGTCGTCAACGGCAACAGCGGCATCGGGCCGCTGACCGAAATCGACGCCGAGAAGTTCTCGTGCCGGATCGCAGGCGAGATCAAGGGTTTCGACGTCGAGGACTACCTGGCGGCAAAGGAAGCCCGTCGCTCCGATCCGTTCATTCATTACGGGATCGCCGCGGCCGTGCAGGCGATTGCCGACGCCGGTCTGCCCGCGACGCCCGAAGATCCGACCCGCTACGGGCTGGCCATCGGCTCGGGCATCGGCGGGATCAAGACCATCGAGGATACCTACCAGACCTACGTTGATTCGGGCCCCCGCCGGATTTCGCCGTTCTTCGTGCCCGGTTGCATCATCAACATGGTCGCCGGCCAGGTCTCGATCCGCTACGGCTATCAGGGGCCCAACATCTCCATCGTCACGGCCTGCACCACGGGCACGCACAACATCGGCGATGCCGCCCGGCTGATCGCCTATGGAGACGCCGACGTGATGATCGCCGGCGGCGCCGAATTCGGCACCACGCCGACGGCGATGGGCGGCTTCTGCGCGGCACGCGCGCTGTCGACGCGAAACGACGATCCGGAGGCGGCCAGCCGCCCCTGGGACGCCGATCGCGACGGCTTCGTGCTCGGCAACGGCGCCGGCATCGTCGTGCTCGAGGAGCTGGAGCACGCCCGCAGGCGAGGGGCGCGAATCTATGCCGAGATCCAGGGCTACGGCATGTCCGGCGACGCCCACCACATCACCTCGCCGGCCGAGGGCGGCGACGGCGCGGCGCGGTGCATGAGCTCGGCCATCCGCGATGCCGGTCTGACGCCGGCCGACATCGACTACGTCAACGCCCACGGCACCTCGACGCAGCTCGGAGACATCGCTGAAATCGAAGCCATGCGCAAGACTTTCGGCGACCACGTCGCCGAGCTGATGGTCAGCTCGACCAAGTCGATGACCGGCCACCTGCTGGGTGCTGCCGGCGGTGTCGAGGCCATCTTCACCGTGCTTGCGCTGCGCCAAGGCATCGTGCCGCCGACGATCAACCTCGATCGGCCCGATGAGGCGTGCGCGGGGATCGATCTGGTGCCCGGTCAGGCGCGCAAGCATCCGATTCGCGCCGCGATCTCGAATTCGTTCGGCTTCGGCGGCACCAACGGTACGGTGTTGTTCACGCAGTTCGCGTGACCGCGTTCCGCGAACTCTCGTCGCGGCCCGACCTGCTGGCCGTCCACCGTCGCCATCCGGAGACCTGGCCGTTCCTGTTGCAGAGTGCCGCACCCGGCGGCACGCTCGGGCGCTGGTCGCTGCTGCTTCGCGCCGACCCCGATCACGAGCCGATCATCGCCCGACCCGGCGATTCGGTCCCTTTCCTAGAGCGGCTCGACCGCGCTTTCATCGACTCCGCCGCCGTGCAGCCGGCGCGGCTGCCGTTCGAGGGTGGCTGGTTCGTCTACCTGGGCTATGAACTGGCTGGCGAGATCGAACCCAGGCTGACGCTGCCGCTGGCGCCCGATGCGGTGCCGGTGGCGCTTGCGCAGCGCTGCCGTGCCGCGCTGGTGCTGGATCACGGCCGGGCGAAGCTGCATGCCGTGGCCGAATCGGATGCGCTGCTGGACCCGATCGAGCGCGAGATCGAGGCTGCCGGAGACGGGCGCCGATCAAGCCACGGCGAGGCGGCCGTGCCCGTGCCCGAAATCCATGCCGGCGACGGCGAGCGGTTCATGCGCGGTGTCGAGCGGATTCGCGAATACATCCTGGCCGGCGACGTGTTCCAGGTCAACCTGTCGCGCGAGTGGCGCGGCAAAAGCGCCGGCCGGCCCGACGCGGTGGCCATCTACGAACGGCTGGTGCAGAGCAACCCGGCGCCGTTCGGCGGGCTGGCGCGACTGCCCGGAGGCACCGTGCTGTCTTCGTCGCCCGAGCGTCTGGTCACCGTCCACGACGGCGTGGTCTCGGCCCGGCCGATCGCCGGTACCCGCCCACGCGGCACCTCGCCCGATCGTGACCGTGCGCTGTCGGACGAACTGCTCGCCCATCCCAAGGAGCGCGCCGAGCACATCATGCTGATCGACCTGGTGCGCAACGATCTCGGGCGCATCAGCCGGCCCGGCAGCGTTCAGGTCGACGAACTGATGGTGCTGGAGAGCTACACCCACGTGCACCACATCGTCTCCAACGTGCGCGGCGAGCTGGCCGACGGGGTGTCGCCGGCCGACGTCGTGCGTGCCTGCTTTCCCGGCGGCACCATTACCGGCTGTCCGAAGGTCCGCTGCATGGAAATCATCGCCGAGCTTGAGGCCGGCGGACGCGGCCTGTACACCGGATCCATGGGCTACCTCGGCCGCGACGGGCGCATGGACATCAATATCCTGATCCGCAGCATGCTGGTTGCCGACGACGGCATCCGGTTCCGCACCGGCGCCGGCATCGTCGCCGACTCCGAGCCCGAGGCGGAACTGGCCGAAACCGAAGCCAAGGCGCGCGGCCTGATGCGTGCGCTGACGCCGTGAATCGCTGGATTGTCGACGGCGTCGCGGACGCGCTGATTTGCCCCGAGGACCGCGGCCTGCTGTACGGCGATGGGTTGTTCGAGACCATCGCGTTCCACCGGGGCCGGAGCCGTCTGTGGCCGCTGCACATGCAGCGCCTCGAGCGCGGCTGCGAAAGACTCGGATTGCCTGCGCCGGACCCGGCGGTGCTGGCTGCCGAGGCCCGAGAGTTGTTGGCCGGTCGCGAGCGCGCGGTGATCCGGATCGCGTTGACGCGCGGCGTCGGCGGAACGGCGTACTTTCCGCCGGATCCGGTTCGCCCGACGCGCATCGTGCTGCTGCGTGAATGGCCGCCGACGATCGAGCGGCGGCGCGTCGAGGGACTCAGGATGCGCTCCAGCCCGATCCGGCTCGGCCACGATCCGGCCGGCGGGCTCAAGCACATGAACCGGCTCGACCAGGTGCTGATTGCCGATCGGCTCGCCGCCGAGGGCGCCGACGAAGCCCTGGTCGTCGACCCGGACGGATGGCTCGTCGAGGGCCTGAGCGGCAATCTCGTGATCGAACGCGACGGCGGCATGATCGCGCCCGGCCCGCACCCCTCGGCGGTGGCCGGGGTCGGACTGGCGTGGCTGCGCCGGCGCGCCGGCGACCGGTTGATCGAGCGCGCCATGCAGGCCGATGAAGTGGCGGCTGGCGATCGACTCTGGGTGATAAACTCGATCCAGGGGCCGTGTCCGGTGCGCGAACTGGACGGCAGGCGGC
>CAYPZP010000173.1:0-6744 GCA_964415285.1 uncultured Halomonas sp.
TGAACTTCTTCGGCATCGTGCAGATGAACGCCCTGGGTAGCTTCAACTACAAGGGGCATTTCGATATCCAGTTGAACGGCGGCCTGACGCTCGGCACGAGTTCCTTCGGGCTGCGTGCCAGCTTTGCCTTCCGGGTGGCCTTCGGCGAGCGCCAGGTGGTCGGCGAGCCGGAGGGCATCACCGAGTACTTCTTCACGGTCAACGCCAGCGGTTCCGCCAGCCTGCGCGCCTTCGGCATCAGCTTCGCCAGCGTCTCCATTGGCTTCAATGTGACGGCCGCCGGTTCGGGCCTGGTGCCCATCGTGGTCAACGCCAAGGCCTCCGTGAAGATCGTCTTCGTCAAGATCAAGGTGTCGATGAGCTTCACATTGGGCTACATCGAGTTGCCCAGGGTCGTCTACCTGGCGGGCGACGCACCCGGCGTGGATGATTTCGATGCGCGGCTTTGGAATCCGGAGGTGGAGGCCTCCAATGGTGTGCTCTACCTGAATATGGGTGAACGCAACAACATCCGCGGCATCGGCGAGGGCGTGGGCAACGAGGTCTACACCATCGAGCGGATCGGCCAGAGCGAGAACGGCGAGATCGTCCGCGTCAAGTTCAGCGGCCGCGAGAAGATCTACCGCGACGTACAGACCATCGTCGCCTTCGGCGGCAACGGCGATGACCATGTTTACGTCAGCGAAGGCGTGCAGTCGAACATCATCTTCAACGGCGGCACCGGCAACGACGTCCTGATCTACGACGGCCAGGGCTGGGTCGAGGCCTGGGGCGGCGACGGCTTCGACTACATCGTCACGGGCGCGCAGACCGGCTCGCGGGGCCCGTTGAACAAGGACGGCAAGGACTGGGCCGCCTGGGTCGACGGCGGCGCCGGCACCGACTACATCGTCAACGAGAGCGAACTGGCCGTGAAGCTGCTCGGCGGAACGGGCTCCGACCAGATCTTCGGCGGCGCGGGCGTCGACTGGATCGAGGGCGGCTCCGGCGACGACGAGATCTTCGGCCGCGGCGGCGCGGACATCATCTTCGGCGGCGCGGGTGACGACCTGGTCCGGCTGACCATCGACCAGGCCAACCAGGCCTATGTCGAAGGGGGCAGCGGCACGGACAGCCTGGAGATCACCGGCACCGCCAAGGCCGACGTGTTCATCGTGCAGGGTTTTGCCTGGACGGGCAGCGACATCGGCGGCACCACCAGCAGCACGCAGGTCGTCAGGATCACCCTGCAGCAGGGCGGCAGCGACAAGATCATCAACGGCATCCAGCTGGAAGACGTCACGCTGCTGACGCTGGGCGGCGACGACCAGATCACCGTCAAGGAAACCGTCGAGGCCGACCTGGACAGCGTCACCATCGACGTCGGCGGCGGCACCGACACCGTCACCATCATCGGCACCGGTGACCGCGACACCTTCGTGATGACCGATCACCTCGACGAGAAGGGTGCCGTGAACGGCATCACGACCGACACCGACTGGCGCGAGGCCAAGGCCGTCGCAATCACGGTGCTGGGCAGCAACCGCGGCGAAGGCGACCTGCTGGTGATCGACGCCCTGGGCGGCGACGACCTGGTGGACGCCAGCGCCATCACGCGCGACCTGCTGGCCCTGGAGATCAAGGGCGGCGACGGCGACGACCGGATCATCGCTTCGCCGTTCAACGACCTCGTCCGCAGCGGCAAGGGCAGCGACCGCGTCACCGGCGGCGCGGGCTTCGACCAGTTCTTCGATGCCAGCACCGATCCGCTGGATATCGACACCCTGGTCGAGACCTTCGACCAGGATATGGGCCTGTTCCAGGACACCTTCGTGGTCGGCCAGCTGATGAACAGCAGCGGCACCGCGCCCTTCGCCGTCGGCAAGACCGTGGCGAGCGAGCTGACCGACGCCGGCGACCGCTGGGCGAGCAGCGCCACCGTCGAGGACCTGAAGGGCATCTTCGAGAAGAGCGAGATCAGCGGCGGCGCGGGCAACAACACCATCGTCGTCAACGACCTGGACAACCTGATCCGGATCGGCGCGACGCTGCGGGCCGTCACCAGCTGGCGCGGCAAGGCGCTGCTGGACAACAAGGGCAACAACACCGGCCAGCCCGAGCATTACCTGGTGACCATGCGCGCCGGCGACGAGCTGCAGATCCACATTGCAGACACCGCCGGCGGCAATGACCGGCTGGTGCTCACCGGCAGCGACCAGGCAGACCGCTTCGACGTGGCCACGGCCGACATTGACGCTTACGCCGGGAATTTCCTGGACGGCGGCGTGATCACCGGCACTGCCGATCGCGGCCAGAACAGCCTGCTGCTGACCCACGCCGGCGTGGAGGCCCTGGAGATCAATTCCCGCGAGGCGAACGATCGCTTCGCCGTCAAGGCCATCGGCCCGGGCGGCGTGGCCATCCTGAGCATTCACTCCGGGGTCGGCGACGACCTGGTCAACGTGGGCAGCTCCGCCGGCTTCGAGCCGCGCCTGCCGCGCGACGAAGGCACCCTCAACGGCACGCTCAACGACATCGACGCGGCGCTGGTCGTTCGCGGCCAGGGCGTGAACGACAACGACGTGTTGAGCCTGGACGATACCGGGGACACGGCCGCCAACGACGCCACCCTGACGGCCAACAGCCTGCGCAACGGAATCGAGGGTTCCTCGGTGCTGCTGATGGCCGCCGGCGGCAGCGTGGTCTACTCCGGGCTCGAGGGGCTGAACCTGGACCTGGGCGATGCGACCACCGGCAACCGGCTGACGGTCAAGAGCACCCACGCGGGCCGCTCCACCACGCTGGTGACGAGCGGCAGCGGCGACGACCTGTTCAACATCGAGCGCATCGGCGGCCCGACCACCATCGTGGCGGGCGACGGCGACGACATCATTCGCGTCGGCAGCACCACCGGCACCGTCGGCCAGCTGCTGGGCATCCCGGACGCCATCACCGACAGCGCGCTCAATGACGCGGCCGGCAACCCGTTCATCCAGAGCCGGCTCACGCTGGACGCGGGCGAGGGCACCGGCGACCAGTTCAAGGTCTACGACGCGGCGGATACGCGGCCCGAGAACGGCACCCTGACCGGCGACGAGCTGCTCGGCTTCGGCATGCCCTTCGGCATCGGCTACAAGGGCTTCGAACTGATGAAGTTGTGGCTGGGCGACGCCGCCAACGAGCTGTTCATCGACTCGACCCACAGCGGCGTGACCTTCATCGACACTGGCGACGAGGCCTTCGTGCCGAACACCGTCTCCGATGTGGTCAACATACGCAGCACCTCCGGCACGACCACGATCTACCTGGGCGAAGGCAACGACGTCGCGCGGGTCAACTACGATCGCGACGGCAAGCAGACCAACCAGAGCGGTATCGACGGCGTCCTGACGCTGCACGGCCAGCAGGGCAGCGACCAGTACGACGTCGGCCTGGCCGGCGGCATCTCCTCGCGCATCAATGTCTACGACCTGTCGCGCGGCGACACCGGCATCGACCGCCTGCGCGTCTTCGGCACCAACGAGGCCGACTTCTTCCTGTTCCGCGCCAACAAGGACATCGGCCAGGGCGTGGTCGCGGCCGTCGAGGTGGACGAGAATCGTGAGCCGGTCCAGGGCGGCGTCATCGAGCGCATCAACTACGACGGCGACATCAATGGCGCGGTTGAGGTCTACGGCCGCGATGGCGACGACACCTTCGTCTTCGACGACACGCTGGCGCCGATCGTGGGCTTCGGTGACGCAGGCGCCGACACCTTCCAGGTCGGCCAGGTCTTCCTCTCCGCCCGCGACGGCACCAACCCGGACAACGGGCTGAGCGAGGAAGACTACTTCGAGACCACGCAGATCACGCGCGGCTTCCTGTCCAACGGCGTGAGCTTCACGACCACCCTGTTCGGCGGCACCGGCAACGACAACTTCACCGTCTATCGCAACCTCGCGGAGCTGTTCCTGTTCGGCGACGAGGACGACGACACGTTCACCGTCCGGGCCTTCGTCAAGGTCGACCCGAACGATCCGAAGGCGCCTTACACCAACATCAACGGCGGCCAGGGTGCCGACTTCGTGGCCTTCACCGTCAACGCGCCGGTGCGCATCGACGGCGGCGACGGCTTTGACACCCTGACCGTGATCGGCACGGAATTCGGCGACGACTTCGCCGTCACCTCCGAGGGCGTGTTCGGCGCGGGCCTGTTCGTCACTTACGTCGGGCTGGAGCGCGTGGTGGTGGACGCGATCGAGGGCAACGACCGCTTCTTCATCCAGAGCACCAGCGAAGACGTGGCCATCGAGATCGTCGGCGGGCTCGGCAGCGACACCTTCAACGTCGGCGGCAGCTTCGGCAAGGCCGTGGTGGTGGTCAGCAACAACCTGGAAGGCAACAGCGGCCTCGTCATCAACACCGTCAGCAGCACTGACCCGGCTTTCAACGACATCTTCGTTCAGGACATCTCCGCCAGCGTGGCCGACAACGACGAGGCCGGCATCGTCGTGACACTTCTCAATGGCCCGATCCGGGTCTTCGAGGAGAGCGAAACGGATCAGGGCCTGATCAGGTACCAGTACACGGTGGTGCTCACGCGTGCGCCCGAAGAGACGGTCATCGTCACCGCCGCGCCCACGCCGCTGCGCGAAAGCGAGCAGAACGCCGGCGGCAAGGGCATCGCCCTGAACGGCAGCGAAAACGGCATCTCGCTGGTCTTCACGCGCGACAACTGGTTCGTGCCGCAGCTGGTCGAGATCACGGCGCCCGACGACGCCCTGGCCGAAGGCCGACGCAACGTGCCCGTCCTGCACACCGTGATCCAGGGCGCCAGCCCGAAGGACAACGGCGCTTACGACGGCCTGGCCGTCCTCAGCGTACCGGTCGAGGTGATCGACAACGACGCCGCCGAGGTGCTCATCGCGCCGGCCGACGAGGACGGCGGCTCCGGTATACCGGATACCAACGACACGGTGGTGGCCGAGGATCCGGATGCGCCGGCTGACCTGCAGGGCGACGTCTACAAGGTGGTGCTGACCAAGCGGCCGACGGGCGACGTGACCATCGACCTGGAGGTCGAGGGCGACGAGGCCTTGATCCAGCTCGACGGATCCGGGGACGATCCGGCCAAGACGGTCTCGGTGACCTTTACGACGGAAGACTGGAACACGCCGAAGCTGATCCGCGTCACCGCCTTCAACGACTTCGACAAGGAAGCGACGCACTACGACCGGATCACGCACACCATCCAGTCCGGCAGCATCGATAACTTCCTCGGCGTGACCATCGAGGGCGTCACGGACGGGCTCGCCGACAAGATCAACGGCGACCTCGACCAGGATCGGACCGCCGAAGTCGCTTACACCTCTGCCGAGATCGAGCTCACCGGCACGGCGCGCATCGGCGACGTCTGGGTCGTTACGATCGACGGACTCGAGGCTGCGCGCTATGCGGCCCAGTCGACGTCGCTCGAGACCATCGCAGGCGATCTGGCCAGCCTGATTACGGGCGCCAGCGCCGATTCGGGCGTGATCACGGTGACCAAGGGCGGCGCGCTGTTCAGCGTCGAAGTCTCCGTCCAGGCGATCGGCATCGCCAATGCCGACGACCAGGGCCAGACGGCCAGCGCGCTCATCCGGCCGACGACCGGCACGGATGCCTACCTGGTGATCAGCGGTCCGGCCTTCGAGATCGGCGTCGATGCGCCGTGGGTCTCCGCGGACATCGACCTCGAGGGTACTGTGGCGGCCGGCCAGACCTGGATCATCCAGGTCAACGGCAAGGCCTATACCTACGAGACATCCTTCGGTGATGACCTCACCGATGTGGGCCTGGGGCTCAGGACCGCGCTGGCTGGCTCCGGCTTCACCATTGGCGGCACGGGCGCGCGCGTGTCGTTGTCGGACGGCCCGCTGTTCACGGTCCTCGTTGCGGTGCCGGGCACGGACGACATCCCGGCGGCGGAGCGCCCGGGGGCAACAATCAGCGGGACGCGCGCAGACGTGGCCTTCCAGGAGAGCTTCAGCATCCCGGCCTGGGAGAGCGCGAAGCTCACGGTCACGGGTGACGTAACCGGCGGTGCGGTCTGGATCGCGCGCCTGAACGGGGTCGAATACCGCTACGCGATGACGGCCGACGAAGCGGCGCTTTCGGCCAGCGACGCCCTCGCGGCCGTCGCAGCAGGCCTCGCCGATGCCATCAACGCCGGCAGCCTCTTCCAGGCCGAGTACACGCAGGCCACCGTCGAACTCACGGGCTCCACCAACAAGGGTGACGTCTGGACACTGGTGCTCAACGGCACCGTGGCGGATAGCTACGAGGTCCAGTCCGGAGAGAGCCTGGCAGACGTCGTGGCCGGGCTTGGCGGCAGCTATAGCGGCGTCACCGTGAGCGACAGCGGCCTTGAACTGAGCCTCTCCGCCAGCGCTGGATTTACCGTGGAGGTGCTCGTCAGCGGCGCGAACGTGCAGGGTGGTGCGGACATCAGCGGCTCGACCGGCGGGGCCTACCTTGTCGTCGCGGCGCGCGAGAACGTGCTCACCGAGGGTTCGGATGCGGTGCCCTTCACTGCGGAAGTCCTGCGGCTCGAGTCCGCCTCCGACGTGAATCCGCCCCAGGTTGGCGGCAGCGTGGACACCGCCGACACTGATAACACGATTCCCTGGACCGATTTCTGGGCCCAGTACGTGCTCGTCCTCGACGACGAGAGCGCGGCCATTGTCTCGGGCACGACGTGGACGGTGCGGATGGGCAGCGACCTCGGCGCCACCCAGCCCGAGGTCA
>CAYPZP010000174.1:0-6617 GCA_964415285.1 uncultured Halomonas sp.
CTACACGGCTCTGAACACTCTTTCCCTACACGACGCTCTTCCGATCGCCGACTGAAGACCGACATCGTCCAGGTCGGCCGCACCGCGCATGAGCTGCCGCTGTACGAATATCGCTATCTCGACGATCCGACCCGGTATCGCGGGGTCATGGCCCAGGACGTGCTTGCGATTCGCCCGGACGCGGTGATCCGCCAGGCCAACGGCGAATTGTGGGTCGACTACGGCAAGCTCGGCATTTCGCTGCAGCCGCTGGACTGAAGCGCGATTCCGCCGGCGCACCGGCTCAGCGCCATCGGCGGAGTTGCCCGAGGGGAATCGCGATCGCCACGAGTGCACAAGAAGCCCGCCTGATGCGGCGTGCGCTGGCGCTGGCCGAGCAGGCGCGCGAGGCCGGCGAGGTGCCGGTCGGGGCGGTCGTCGCCCGTGGCGATGTGGTGCTCGGCGAGGGCGCCAACCGGGTCGTTCGCGATGCCGATCCCAGCGGCCATGCCGAAATCGTCGCGTTGCGCGAGGCTGCCGCGGCCGACGAGAATTACCGGCTGCCCGGCACGACGCTGTACGTGACGCTGGAGCCGTGCGCGATGTGCGCCGGCGCCATCGTGCACGCCCGCGTCGAGCGCGTCGTGTTCGCCGCGTTCGATCCGCGCGTCGGTGCCGGCGGTTCGGTATTCAACCTGCTCGACAGCCCGCACATGAACCACCGTTGCCTCGTTTCCAGCGGTCTGCTGGCCGAAGAGGCGTCCGGAATCCTCGACGATTTCTTTGTCGAAAAGCGGGGTTGATCGACGCCGAGCCCCTATAATGGCCGGCTGTCCAACTGCCCGGATTCCAGTCCATGAAGCTTCGCAACGTCGCGATCATCGCGCACGTCGACCACGGCAAGACCACGCTGGTCGATCAGCTGCTGCGTCAGTCCGGCGAGTTTGCCGCGCACGAGAAGCTCACCGAACGGGTCATGGACTCCAACGACCAGGAACGCGAGCGCGGCATCACGATCCTGTCGAAGAACACCGCGATTTCCTGGAATGGCTATCGAATCAATATCGTCGACACACCGGGCCATGCTGATTTCGGCGGCGAGGTCGAGCGCGTGCTGTCGATGGTCGACTCGGTGCTGCTGTTGGTCGACGCGGTCGATGGGCCGATGCCGCAGACCCGCTTCGTCACGCAGAAGGCGTTCGCGATGGGCTTTCGCCCGATCGTCGTCGTCAACAAGGTCGACCGTCCCGGGGCTCGGCCGGACTGGGTCGTGGACCAGACCTTCGATCTGTTCGACAAGCTCGGCGCGACCGACGAGCAGCTCGAGTTTCCGATCGTCTATTGCTCGGCGCTCAACGGCTACGCCGGGCTGGAATCAGACGTCTGTGAAGGCGATCTGACGCCGCTGTTCGAGACCCTGGTCGAGCATGTCCCGGCGCCCGACGTCGACGCCGCCGGTCCGTTCCAGATGCAGATCTCCAGCCTCGACTATTCCAGCTACGTGGGCCTGATCGGGGTCGGGCGAATCCGCCGCGGCGTGGTCAAGCCCAACCAGAACGTGACCGTCGTCGATCGCGACGGGCGGCCCCGCTCGGGCCGGGTGCTGCAGGTGCTCGGCTTCAAGGGGCTCAAGCGCGAGGAAGTGCCGTCGGCCGAGGCCGGCGACATCGTCGGCATTTCCGGGATTGCCGATATCGGCATCTCCGATACGCTGTGCGATCCGGCTCACGCCGAAGGTCTGCCGCCGCTGACCGTCGACGAGCCGACCATCCACATGACCTTTCAGGTCAACGATTCGCCGTTCGCCGGGCGTGAGGGCAAGTACCTGACCAGCCGCCAGCTCCGGAGCCGGTTGTTCCAGGAGGCGAGCCACAACGTCTCGCTGCAGGTCCAGGACACCAGCGACCCGGACCAGTTCGACGTCGCCGGTCGCGGCGAGCTGCACCTGTCGGTGCTGATCGAGACCATGCGCCGCGAGGGCTACGAGCTGGCCGTCTCTCGCCCGCGCGTGCGCAAGCGCGAGATCGATGGCGAGATTCGCGAGCCCTGGGAGCAGGTCGTGCTCGATCTGGATGAGCAGTACCAGGGTCCGGTGATGCAGGCCATGGGCGAGCGCAAGGCGAGGCTGGAGAACATGCAGCCCGACGGCAAGGGCCGGGTGCGGCTCGACTACATCGCCCCGGCACGCGGGCTGATCGGTTTCCAGAGCGCCTACCGGACCATGACCGCCGGGACCGGGCTGTTTTTCCGCGTGTTCGACCACTGGGGCCCTGCGACCGAACGCGTCGCGGAGCGCAGCAACGGCACGCTGATCAGCATGGACGCCGGGACCACGGTGGCCTACGCGCTGTTCAGCCTGCAGGAGCGCGGCAAACTGTTCGTCGGGCCCGGTGAGGAGGTCTACGAAGGGCAGGTCATCGGTCTGCACAATCGCGACAACGACCTGGTCGTCAACCCGCTGAAGACCAAGAAACTGACCAACATCCGCGCGGCCGGCAAGGACGATGCGCTATTGTTGACGCCGCCGACCCGGATGAGCCTCGAGCAGGCGCTGGAGTTCATCGCCGACGATGAACTGCTGGAGGTCACGCCGTCTGCGACGCGAATTCGCAAGCGGCTGCTCGCCGAGCACGAGCGCAAGCGCGCGGCACGGTCGGGCAAGTCGGATTAATCCCGGTCAGGCTCGTCGCCGTAGTCTTCCTCGAGAAAGGCCTCGTAGTCCGGTGTCGCGGCTTCGCCGGTAATCTTGAAACGGCGGTTCTGCAGCCACGCATCGCGCACGAACAGGTACTCGTCGTATGCGTCTCGGAGCTGCTCCTCGCGCGGCAGCAGGTTGGCGCGTCGCTGGATCAATTCCAGCACGAACCCGAACTCCCGACCGTCGACGGCCTCGCGCCAGGGGATGTCGATGTAGGCGTTGGCCGGAATGCTGACCCCGTCGCGTAGCGTCGAGGGTCCGAGCAGCGGCAGCACCAGGTAACGCGAATCGCTCCAGCCCCAGATCGCCAGCGTCTGACCGAAGTCCTCGTCGTACTGCGGCAGACCGGCTGGTGTCGCGACGTCGAACAGCCCGCCGATGCCGAGCAGCGTGTTCATCGTGAAGCGCGCGAACATCTTGATGCTGTCGCCGGGCCGGCCCTGCAGCGTCAGGTTGGCGATGATCGGCAGCGACTGCAGGTTATCGAAGAAATTCGTCACGCCGGTCTCGACCGGATCGGGCACGACCGCCTCGTACCCGGTCGCCACGGGCCGGAAGATGGCCTTGTCCAGCGTTCGATTGAACTGGTACATGTTGCGGTTGAACGGCTCCCAGGGATCGGCCGGGTCGCGTTGATCCGGCGGCGGCGCGGTGGTCGCGCAGGCGGTCAAGGTTGCCGCGAGCACGGCGATCAGCAGTTTGCGAGTCGTCATTGTTCGCTCCATCCCAGTATCCCATCGACCTGGCTCAGGCCGGCCAGCGTGCGCAGCGCCTCCGGTGGGTTGTCGAACCGGATCGAGCGACCTGCGCTGCGCGCCCAGCTCAACCACTCCAGCAACAGCGCCACTGCGCTGGAGTCGGAGGCTTCGAGATCGGCCAGGTCGATGATCTCGGGCGGGCCCTGGTCGCGCCACTCGAGATATCGATTGTAGACCGCCGGCACCTCGGCCAGCGTCAGGCGCCCGGTCAGCCGCACCGGTTCTTCGGTGTCAGCGCCCATCGGGATCGATGCGGAGCTCGCCGCTCTGCAGTTTCTCGAGGGTTGCATCGAAGCCTTCGCGATCGATCTGCTCGCCGATCTGGTTGCGGAACGTGGCGACGTAGGAAATGCCCTCGACGATGACATCGAATATCTTCCAGCCCGAATCCGTCTTGCGGAACACGTAGTCGACCGGCGCGGTTTCGCCGTTGTCGAGACGCACGCGGGTCTTGACCCGGGTCATCCGCTCGGTGTTGTTGCCGGCCAGCGGCAGAATCTCGACCTGATCCCGGGTACGGAAGTCCAGCAGGCCGTCCGCGTAGCGGCGAATCAGGAGATCGCTCAGCGCATCGGAGAATTCGGCGATCCTTTCCTGCGGCATGCCGCGCGATTCCCGACCCAGCACCAGGCGCCCGGAGTACATCGTGTCGACCTGGGGCAGCAGGATGCCGCGGATGTCCTCGCGCAGTGCCTGGACGTTGTTCTGGTACATCTCGCGCCTGGACTCGACCAGCTCGAACAACTCGTTGGTGGTCGAGCGCACGATTTCTACCGGTCCGGAAGACGACTGGGCGGCGAGGCCCGACGCCAGGATCAGTGCCGCGAAGGTGAGGGCAAGGCTCGGAATCTTCATTCGCTGTCTTCCCCGGAATTGAACAGGTATCGACTGACCAGCTGTTCCAGCAGCACGGCTGAATTGGTGATCAGGATGCGGTCGCCGTCGGCGAGTGGATCGGGCGCCCCGCCGGGCTCCAGTCCGATGTACTGGTCGCCCAGGATGCCGGAAGTCAGAATCGACGCGGAGCTGTCCGAAGGCAGGTCGTCGTACTGCTGGTTGATGCGCATCACGACCCGGGCTTCCAGCGCGTCCTGGTCGAGCTCGATCGACTGAACCCGGCCGATGGTCACGCCGGCCATGCTGACCGGCGCCTTGGCCTTGAGGCCGCCGATGTTGGTGAAATAGGCATTGACCTCGTAGCCGCTATCGCCTTCCAGGCCGGCGCCGTCGGTGGCTTCGACGGCGAGGAACACCAGCGCCGCGATGCCGAGCAGCAAGAAGATGCCGGCTGCGATTTCAACTTGATTCGATGATTTCATCCGATTTGTCCGTCAGGTTCATCCAGTTAGAGCATCAATGCCGAAAGCACGAAGTCCAGCAGCAGCACGGCGATGGCCGTGGCGATGACGGTGTGCGTCGTGGCCTTGGCTACGCCTTCGCCGGTGGGCCGTGCGGTCCAGCCGAAATATACCGCGAGCCAGCTGGCGATGACGCCGAAGGCCAGCGCCTTGAACATTCCCGAGGCGAAATCCTCCCACAGGCCGATACTGTTCTGCATGTTGCCCCAGAAGGTCACCGGGTCCAGCCCCATCATGTAGATCGCGAACACCACGCCGCCGAGCAGCGCCATGAAGTTGAAGACCAGCGTCAGCACCGGCACCGCGATCAGCCCGGCCAGCAGGCGCGGCTGGACGATGCGCTCGATCGGGTCGATTCCCATCAGGTCCAGCGCGTCGATCTGCTCGGTCGCGCGCATCAGGCCGATCTCCGCGGCCACCGAAGTGCCGGCCCGTCCGGCGAACAGGATCGCCGTGAGTACCGGCCCGAGTTCCTTGAAAAGCGACAGGCCGAGCACCGTGCTGACGGCGTCGCCGGCACCGAAGCGGCTGAGGGTGTCATAGGTCTGGAGCGTGAGGACCAGGCCGACGAAAAAACCCGACATCATGATGATGACCAGCGAGCGGACACCGATGTAGTAGACCTGGCGCAGCGTTTCTGCAGCGTGGAACCAGGTGAATCTCATCCCCGAAAGCGCGTGGAACAGAAACACGCCGGCATCGCCGACGCGCGCGACGGCGCGAACGATCCAGGGTTGCGCGGACGCGGCGCTCACCGGTTGTCTCCGTTGAACAGTTGATCCTCGAGGTCCGGCGCCGGATAGTGAAACGGCACCGGCCCGTCGGGCAGGCCTTCGAGAAACTGGTGAATCATCTCGTTGCCGTCCTCGCGCAGCTGGTCGGGCAGGCCGCAGGCGATCACTCGCCCGTTGGCCATGATGCAGGCGTAGTCGGCGAACTTCGAGACTTCGGCGACGTCGTGCGTGATCACCAGGCTGGTGATGCCGACGACCCGGTTGATCTGGCGAATCAACCGGCCGCTGGCGGCCAGCGAGATCGGGTCCAGCCCGGCGAACGGCTCGTCGTAGAGCATCAGGTCCGGATCCAGTGCCAGCGCACGCGCCGTGGCGACGCGTCGGTTCATGCCGCCGGAAAGCTGCTGTGGGTACATCTGCGCCGCGCCGCGCAGTCCCACCGCCTGGAGTTTCAGAAGCACCAGCTTCTCGACCAGGTTCTCCGGCAGTTCGGTGTGCTCGCGCAGCGGCAGCGCAACGTTGTCGAAACAGGTCATGTCGGTCAGAAGCGCACCGTTCTGCAACAGCACGCCGATATGGCGGCGGACCCGGTTGAGCTCGTGACGGCCGAGTTTGCCGATCTCGATATCGCCGACGAAAATGCGCCCGGCATCCGGCTTGAGCTGACCGGTGATCAGTTTCAGCACCGTCGTCTTGCCCGATCCGCTGGGGCCCATGATCGCGGTGACCCGGCCCGCCGGGACCTCGAGATTGAAGTCGTCGAGCACCAGCGTGCCGCTGCGAACCATGCGCACGCCTTCAAGACGGATTGCCGGCAGTTCCGGGTTGATGATGCTCGTCGTTTCCAAGGTGGCGCGTTCCAGGGTTCTTGTTATCGCCGAAGCGTTGTCGCCGAGCCGCGGCCCTCCCATTACCGACACCGCAGGGCATGCAGAGTTCGAGCCGCGCCCAATGGCAGCGCGCACGGCGATCCGAAGCGGTCGGCGTACGAGACCGGTTGGATCGAGGAAAGCTTGCCGGCAAGATTACAGGATGTAGCGGCTCAGATCGGAAGAGCGTCGTGTAGGGAAAGAGTGTTCAGAGCCGTGTA
>CAYPZP010000175.1:0-6559 GCA_964415285.1 uncultured Halomonas sp.
CGCTGGTATGTCTCGGCCGGCTACAGCTACCTGGACGGCGAACAGGTCGATCGCTTCGGCGACACCGGTCTGCGTCCGCGCGAGCTGCCCGAACACACCTTCTCGATCTGGAACAACGTGGTGGTCACCGACCGGTTCGGATTCGGCCTGGGCCTGACCTACCAGGACGAGAGCTTCATCAACAACGCCAATACTGCGGTCCTGCCCAGCTACACCCGAGTGGACGCGGCGGCCTACTACAACGTTTCGGAGCGCCTGCGCCTGCAGCTCAACGTCGAGAACCTGACCGATGAGCTGTACTTCCCGAACGCGCATGCCACGCACCAGGCCACCGTGGGTGCACCGCTGAACGCCCGGCTGAGCGCACGCTATCGCTTCTAGCCGGCGAACCCTTCCCGCGCCCGGCGGCACCCGCCGCCTTCGAACAGCCACGGCCCCGCCGTGGCTGTTTCGTTTCCGTCGGCAGGCATCTTGCAGGGACAACCGTGGACAACTCCAGGCTGGCACTGGACGGGGATCTCATGCAGCACCGAGGCCGAGGTCACGCGGGCCGGAACATCTGCCCTGTATGCCGAGAGTTCCCACGGGTGCGAATCGACCGGTCGGCGGCTGTCCCGGCGAATGAGGCAGGTGCTCCAGGTTTCCGACGGGATGCTGAACTGCTGCGGGCAAGGCTGCGCGACTCCTCGTAACCGGTATGGTTTCGAAGAAACGACGAGGCGCTCGGTAGAGCAACTCGTTGCCTGGTGCGGCACTCCCAGCCCGCATGTCGAGCGCCTCCTCCATTCCGACGCGAACGACGGATCATCGACTCAATCGTTTCTTGCGTCTGGATCACCTGGGATGCGGATTGGTTGCTTGTGCCAGCGCTACTGGACGCCGGAAGCAAGACATGAACCCGTCTTATTCTTCGAATGGACTGGTACCGGATCCGTCGCTCAGTAAATCGCTGATTTGCCCTTCCGATTGAATCGATCGGATTCGCGCACTGTAACGCCAGTCATTGTGCGTCCCGCAGAAATTCGCACGGCTTGATACAGCAAGGGATCTCGAGCGCCTCGCCTTCGGTCTCGTACCACGACGTGTCGGGCATGAATCCGTAGCTCGCCATCATCTCCTGGGTTTCCATTGCCGACTTATCAGGAATCTCAAGCGCAAATGCCCTCTCCCTCACCCGAGGGCGTGCCGTGGCGACCATTTCCCTGAGCTTGCCGCTTTCCCGTGCCTGTCCCCAGTCAATGCCTCCACCGAAAGCCGGCCCCAACTTCGGGAATCTTCGTCTTGCATGATGCCTGGTTCCAGGGATGGGAGGCCCGTGGTTATCCATGGATCGCCAAAGGAGACATCCGAGGAATGGTGGAAGTTGATGTGGCTGAATCGAAGGAGAAGCTCTCTGAACGCAATCATGGAGATTGCCTTGAGGAATCTTGTGAAGCCGCCCTGAACCCGGAAGCTCGAGGAGAATTTCGTCCTGTCTCCCGATCGTCCGGGGGTGAAGGATTGCAGACAGGGCCATGTTGATGCCGTCGATGCCGTCACCCGGAAGTCGTTGGCCGTCCGGCAATGCCAACACCTCCCGCAGAGTACCCATCTGACGTTTGAGGCTTCTGAATCCCGTGGATGGCGCCGATTCCTGATCCGGCATGCGTGTTTGGCCGAATCAGCCCGGCCTGAAGAGCGGTGCGGCTGCGGCCTGGCCGTCGAAGGACGACCGCCAATTCCATCGCCGCGCCACACGATGCGCTCGGCGAGGGTCCGATGCACGAGTGGACCGAACGCCCCTTTGCCTGGCCCGGCCCGTGCCGTACCATGCAACGAGGATTCCGAACCAGGAGTGCGTTGCCTTGACCGAGCCACCGGGCCAGGACGCTCTGCCGATCGATGCCGAACAGGTGCGCGAGATGTATGACGCGCTCCGTCGGATTGCGCGGCGCGAGCGTCGGCGGCTGCCGTCGGCCACGCTCAACACCACGGCCCTGGTCCACGAGGCCTGGCTGCGGCTGTCCCCCGAACAGTCGAACTACGACGACCGCCGGCACTTCCTGGGCACCGCGGCGGTCGCGATGCGCCGACTGGTCGTGGACTACGCCCGCGAGCGCTCGGCCCAGAAGCGCGGCGGCGACGTGACCCACGTCGAGCTCGGCGACCCGGCCGAGCCGCAGAACGTGTCGCTGGAGCGCATTCTCGACATCGACCGCGCACTCGACGGCCTGGAAACGGTCGACCCCGGCCTGCTGAAGCTGGTCGAGCTGCGTTTCTTCGGCGGCCTGAGCTGCGACGAGGCCGCCGACGTGCTGGAGGTCTCACCGCGCACCGTGGCCCGCGAGTGGGCCAAGGCCCGGGCGCTTCTGAAGGTGACGCTGGCCGGGAGCTGACGCCATGAACATCGATCGCGAAACCTGGATGCGGATCGGTCCGCTGTTCGAACAACTGCTGGATCTCCCGAAGACACGACGGGCCGCCGAGATCGATGCCGCCGGCCTGTCGCCGGAGCACCGCAGCGCGCTGGAACACCTGCTCGCCGCCCACGACGCCGACGATGACCCGCTGACCGATTCGGCCGCCGACCTGTTCGGCCTGCCGAATCGCGCACCGTCGCTACCGGACTGGAGCGGCCGCGCGCTGGGTCCGTGGCGCGTCGAACGGCGATTGGCCGAAGGCGGCATGAGCGTGGTCTATGTCGGTGAACGAGCCGACGGACGCTTCGAGATGCAGGTCGCGATCAAGGTGCTCAAGACCGGCCGGGTCAGCATCGATCCGGAGCGGCTGGATGCCGAGACCCGCATCCTGGCCAGGCTGCAGCACCCCGGCATCGCCCGGCTGATCGACAGCGGCGCCGGCGAGGACGGGCAGCCCTACCTGGTCATGGAGTTCATCGACGGCACGCCGATCGATCGCCACTGCGCGAATCAGAACCTGGCCACCCGCGATCGCGTTCGACTGGTGCTGGCCGTCGCCGAAGCGCTGGAGTATGCGCACCAGCGCCAGGTCGTGCACTGCGACATCAAGCCGGCCAACGTGCTGGTGCGCGCCGACGGCCGCCCCTGTATCGTCGATTTCGGCATCGCCGCGCTGGCCCAGCGCGGCAACCCGGATGCCGAACAGGCCCATCGGTTTTGCTCGCCCGGGTTTTCCGCGCCGGAATGCTACGACCGCGCGCCGCCGGACACCGCTCAGGACGTCTATTCGCTGGGCGCATTGCTGTCGGAACTGGTCGTCGACGGCGGCGAGAGCGCGCTTTCCGACACGACCGGCGGCCAGCGCACGCCGACCGAGGGCCTGGCTCCAGCATCGATGCCCGCCCACGACGGCTCCGGGCGACTGCCGATCGACCTGATCGCAGCCATCGGGCGCGCACGGGCGCACGAGCCGGACGCCCGCTATCCATCGGTCGGTGCGCTGGCCGCCGACCTGCGGGCCTGGCTCGACCATCGCCCGCTGGCCGCGTTCGACGGCGGGCGCGTCTACGCGCTGACCAAGTGGTTCCGGCGCCACCGCCTGGCCGCGACGCTGGGCCTGCTGGCCGCGCTGTCGCTGATCGGCGGCGCCGGTGCTGCGCTGCACCAGGCCGGCCTGGCGCGGGCCGAAGCCGCGCGCGCCGTGGCGGTCCGCGACTTCACCGTCGGGCTGTTCGAGGCCGCCGATCCGACCCTCGAGGACGGCGAGGATCCGCCGGCTTCGGAGCTGTTGCAGCGCGGTGCCGATCGCGTCGGCGATGAACTCGCCGAACAGCCCGAGGTCCAGGCCGAAATGCTGCAGGTCATCGGCAGCATCCAGCTGCAGCGCGGCCTGATCCTGCCGGCCGCCGATACGCTGGATCGTGCGCTGGCGTTGATCGCCGATCTCGATGTCGACGCGGCCATCCATGCGCGGGCGCTGTCCGACCGCGGCATGGTGGCTTTCGAGCAGGGCGACCTCGACATTTCGATCGAGTGGATGACCCGCGCCCGGGAGCGGGCCGAGCGAGCGCGCCTGCCACCGAACGAGCGGGCCTACCACGACGTGCATCTTGCCGACATGCACGTCATCCGGGCAGAACCGGAACACGCGCTGACCTTGATCGAGCCCTGGGTCGACATCGACGACCCGGAACTGCGCGCCTATGCCCTCCGGGTCAAGGGTGGCGCGCTTGAACAAGCCGATCGTTTCGAGGAAGCCGCGGCGACGCTCGAACGCGCCCTGGAGGTTCAGACCGACCTGGATCCGGACCACGTGTTCTACGCCTTCATCCTCGAAGAACTGGGCATCGTTCGATGGCGGCAGCGTCGTCTGCAGGAGGCCGCGGACCTGTTCCAGCGCTCGCTGGATCACAAGCAGCGCGTCCTCGGCGACGTCCATCCGCAGACGCTGACCGCGCTCGGGAACCTGGCCGCGGTCCGGACCGAACAAGGCGACCTGGTCGCCGCGGAACGGGTCTGGCTCGAGCAGCTCAACGCGCTGACCGTTGTCCATGGCGAAGAACCGCATCCGGCGAAGTCGTATACCCACGGCATGCTCGCCTGGACGCTGTATCGGCGGGCTGAATTCGGCGAGGCGCTCACGCATGCCCGGCAGGGCCATCGGATCGCCGAAGCGCTCGACGGCGAGCACCCGATGGTTAGCTGGATTCCAGAGATGACGGGGCTGGCCGCACTGGAGTTCGAAGAACCGGACGCCGCCGACCTGCTCGGCCCCTGGGCCGAAGACTGCGCGGTGCTGGACGGAAGACGGGAACTCGGCCTGCGGATCTGCCTGGCCCGCGCCTGGCTCGCAGCAGCGGCGGGCGAATGCACCGTCGGCCTGCCACCGACCGCCTCGGACGACACGCTCGAGGCACTGCCGGAGCGCTGGCAAGCCGTCCACGCCGCCGTGACCGAGGCCTGCGCCGGCCGGTCGATCGCCCCGACCGACGCGCTTCCGCGCTGGGTGCGGGTGGCCACGCCGCCGGGGCCGTCTCGCTGACGCGAGCAGGTCACGCCGTCGTTTCTTGCGACGGGAAGCCCGCGCCTGCGATTCGTTTTGGCAGCTGTCGGCGCACAGCGCCGACGGGTCCCGGTCCGTTTTCGTGTCGTTGACGGAGTTGACGTCTACCGCGCCCAAGGGGAACGGGTGGCTGGCCCTACTGGTGGCAAACTCACCCTCGATATCGACCAGCGGGCGTGCGAACCCGATACAGGCCCGTCCCGAGGCCCGGCCGTTGATATCTGCGCCCGTCGCGCCGATCAGCAGATCGGCGAGCCCGTCGCCGTTGAAGTCGCCAGCCCCGCTGACCGACTCGCCTGTGGAATCGAGCGCCGATTCGCCATTCATCACGAATCCGTCGGTGCCGTCGAGTTCGGGGAGTACCACCGGTACCGCAAAGCCGGCGGCCTTTCCGAACACCGCATAAGCCGCTTCCGGGCTGCGTGCCGCTGGTGCCGATCTCGGCGACAAGGGCCCCCGATCATCACGTCGTCGACGCGGTCATCGTTGAAGTCGGCGATGCGGACCGAAGTCCCGGCTTCGTCGCCGTTTTGGATGTCGATCCGGAATCCGTTGCTGCCATCGAGGGCGGAGAGATCGATGAATGGCAGCGCGTTCAGCGCGCCGGAGGGTGCTGCTATCGCCTCCTGAAGGCAGAACGCAGAGATCAGTGCAAACGGCGATTTCCGCCAACCCCCCTGCGATCTTCTTCGCTCCGGAGCCGTCCCTGCAGGCTGGCGCATGCCGATGGCTTCGCCTTCCGGCATTCTGGTCGTGGGTTCTTGGGTTTAGGGTAGCGAGCGGCCGACCGGGGCTCGAATCGGCGCAACAAGCGGCGTAGAATCCTGAATATCCTCGTCGGCCGCAGTCGGGCCGGGAGCGTGACGCGCATGGCCACGAACATTGGACCCTACGAGATCGTCGAAGAACTCGGCCGCGGCGGCATGGGCGTGGTGTACAAGGCGCGCGAGGAATCGCTGGATCGGTTCGTCGCCATCAAGATGCTGGGCAACCAGTTGACCGAGAACGACGCGCTGGTCCAGCGCTTCCTGCGCGAAGCCCGGGCCGTGGCCGACCTCAACCATCCGAATCTCGTCCAGGTCTTCCGCGTCGACCGCCACGAGGAACAGCCGTACTTCGCGATGGAGTACGTCGAGGGTGAATCGCTGAAGTCGCTGATCCAGCGCGAGCACCGCATGCAGCCGCTCAGGGCGCTGCAGATCCTCAAGGAAGTGGCGCTGGGCCTGTCCGCCGCGCACGACAAGGGCGTCGTGCACCGCGACATCAAGCCCGAGAACATCATGTTGACCCGATACGGCGGCGTGAAGGTCGTCGACTTCGGCATCGCGCGCGTCGAGGAGCCGGGCACCCGGCTGACCACCACCGGCATCGGGCTGGGTACGCCCAGCTACCTTTCGCCCGAGGTGTGCCTGTCGCAGGACGTGGACCAGCGCTCCGACATCTTCTCGCTGGGCGTGGTGCTTTTCGAGATGCTTACCGGCGATACGCCGTTCAAATCCGACAGCCCGTTCGAGCTCATGACCAAGGTGGTCGAGGCCAGGGTGCCGGACATCAAGGCGCTGAACCCGAACGTGGACGACGGCGTCAAGCAGATCCT
>CAYPZP010000176.1:0-6532 GCA_964415285.1 uncultured Halomonas sp.
CTGGAGAGCCCGGAAGTGGTCGAAGAGGTGATCTGGATGCAGTTCTTCGACGAGCTGCACGACCCCGAAGTCAGCCAGGTGCTGGATGCGGCCACCGTAAACCCGCGGTTCGAGCGTTTCTATCGCGAACACGTCGCCAAGCTGCTGGCAGTGCGCGGCGCGCGGCGCTACCTGGCCAAGGGAAACTACAACGCGACCCGGCTGGCGTATCTGCTCAAGCTGTTTCCGGATGCGCGGATCGTCGTGCCGTGGCGCGAGCCGGCCGCCCAGATCGCCTCGTTGGTCAAGCAGGATCGGTTGTTCACCGAGTTCGCAACGGAGGATTCCCGGGTGCCCGTTCAACTGGCGCGCTCAGGCCATTTCGAGTTCGGGCCCGGCAAGCGGGCCATCAATACCGGCAATTCCGAACAGGCGCGCGCGATCGAGTCGGACTGGCGCGAAGGCCGGCTGGCGTCGGGCTGGGCGCGCTACTGGGCCGACGTCTACGGCCGCGTGCTGGAGGGACTGGAGCAGAATCCGGCGTTGAACGAGGCGGTTCGCGTCGTATCCTATGAAGCGCTGTGCGCCGAACCGGGACGAGAGATCGACGCATTGCTCGCGCATTGCCGGCTGGCGGCAGCGCCGTTCAAGACCGTGCGCTCGGAATACACTGAAACGCTGTCGCCGCCCGATTATTACCGGCTCGAGTTCACCGAGCCGGAGCGCGCGACTCTCAACCAGTTTACCGCGCCGGTGCGTCGGCGACTGGATGAGCGCAGCCCGGAATGAATCCGGGCACCAATCAATAGCTCAAGGAGCATCGACGCCATGGAAAGCATCATTCAACGGGCTCATCGTGACGATCCGGCCGCGCAGCACCCAAGCTACAACGAGGCGAAGCCGTTTCGTCACCTGGTGATGGACGACTTCTTCACCGATGAATTCGCCACGCAACTTCTCGAGACGTTTCCGGCGTTCGATACCCAGAAGGCGATGAACGAGAACGGCCAGGTCGGGGCGAAGTGCGTCCACGAGGATCTGCGCCAGCTGGCCGCGCCGTATCGGCAGCTGGATGAAATGATCCAGTCGCGCGAGTTTCTCGACTGGCTGGGTTCGCTGACCGGCATCGACGAACTGATCTACGACCCGGACTATTTCGGCGGCGGCACGCACGAGAACCGCCACGGCCAGGACCTGGATCCGCACGTCGATTTCAACAAGCACCCGAAGACCGGTTTTCACCGACGGCTCAACCTGATCATCTACCTCAATCACGAGTGGGATGACGAATGGGGCGGCGCCATCGAATTCCACGAGGACCCGCGCCGTCCGCCGGAGCAGAACCGCATCGAGATCGTGACGCCCAGGTTCAACCGCGCGGTGTTGTTCGAGACGACGCACTGGTCCTGGCATGGATTCGAGCGCATCAATCTGCCCGGGGGCGATGCCGATGCGCGCTCGAGAAAGTCGGTGGCGCTGTATTTCTACAGCAAGACCCGACCGCCGGAAGAACAGACCAAACCGCATTCGACGATCTACGTCGAGCGCCCGTTGCCGGCCCATATCCGCCCGGGAGAGGTGCTGGCCGACGGCGATTTTCATATGATCCGGATGCTGTTGGCGCGCCGTGACCAGCATCTCCAGCGTCTGTACAGTTACATCTCCGATCTCAACGACCAGGTCGAGCAGCTTTCGATCCAGCGCGATCGGGCACTGGAAATACGGCGCGAATCCGTCGCCGAGCCCGCCCCCTCCGCTGCGGACCCCGGACCTGGTCTGATGCTGCGCGCTCGGCGCTGGCTCGCCCGACGCCTGGATGGATAGGCGCGGTGTGGCTGGCTCGCCGACCTGCAGCATGACGAGCGGCGTCGAGAATCGGCGATAATGACCGGCCGTCCTTGTGGTGTCCGGGAGCCCGCGCCTCGTGCGGTCGAGCATCGGACGAGCCGGGCCGGCGTCGTTGCATGCAGCCCGGACGGCTGCATGAACGGAAAACCTCAGCGACCGGCTGCAGCGGCGCGGGGATCGTTCCCGCTTCGCGCATGGCTGTCGCTACAACGAAAAGGCGCCCGATGAAAAAGCTGATCATCCAGATTCCCTGCTACAACGAGGCCGAGACGCTGCCCGCGGCACTCGCCGATCTGCCGCGAGAGGTGGATGGCTTTTCTTCGGTGGAGTGGTTGATCATTGACGATGGATCCAGCGACGATACCGCCGAAACGGCGCGTCGCAACGGCGTCGATCACATCGTTCGGCATACCCGGAACCAGGGGCTCGCCAGAGCGTTCATGAGCGGCCTCGAACGGGGCCTGGAACTGGGTGCCGACGTGATCGTCAACACTGATGCCGATAACCAGTACAACGGCGCCGATATCCACAATCTGGTCGTGCCGATCGTCCAGGGCGAGGCCGACCTGGTCATCGGCGAGCGGCCGATCGACGAGATCGAGCACTTCTCCACGCTCAAGAAATGGCTGCAGCGGCTCGGAAGCTGGGTCGTGCGCAAGGCCAGCGGTACCGAGGTGCCCGACGCCCCGTCCGGTTTTCGCGCGATCAGCCGCGCCGCGGCGACCGAGCTGAACGTATTCAACGACTACACCTACACGCTCGAGACGATCATTCAGGCCGGCCAGCGCAGCATGGCCATCGCGTCGGTCCCGGTCCGGGTCAACGAGGACCTGCGTCCGTCGCGCCTGGTCAAGACCATCCCGTCCTACATCAAGCGTTCGATCTTCACGATCATCCGGATCTTCGTCATCTACCGGCCGTTCCGCTTCTTCGCGTCCATCGGCGCCGTGGTGTTCGGCCTGGGGATGATCCTGGGCCTGCGATTCGTGTTTTTCTGGGCGCTCGGCGAGGGTGCCGGCCATGTCCAGTCGCTGATCCTCGCCGCGGTGCTGCTGATCGCCGGGTTCCAGACCGTGCTGGTGGCGTTCCTGGCCGATCAGCTGGCGGCCAACCGGCTGCTGCTCCAGCAGCTGCGCTCGCGATCGCTGAAGGAAGTGCCGGCGCGGCATCACCGGGAAGGATGAATTCCTCCGACGCGGCGTTGCCGAGCGCGACCCCGGATCTGCTGAGCCGACCGGCATTCCGCTTCCTGCTGGCGCTGCCGGTGCTGCTGCTGGCGCCGATCTACGGCATCTGGCCGCTGGACCATCTGATGTCGCAGGGTCTGATGCTCCCGGTGCTGGGATTCATCGAGTGCCTTTCCGCGGCCGAGACCTGGCTGTATTGCCCGCTGGCCTCGCTCGGCGAGCCGCACGCGAGATCCTACGGGTTGCCGGTCGCCCAGCTGGCGGCATCGATCCGGCGTTTCGGGTCGGTCGAACTGCTGACCGCCTGGAACCTCGCGTCCTTGATCATGCTGTATCTGGCCGGCATCGGCATCCAGGGCTTCCTGCGCGCGATGAAGGTCGATTACCGGCTCGCGGTGCCGGCGTCGATGCTGTTTCTGAGCCTTCCGATCGTGTTCGCCAAGAACGACTACCCGCTGATGCTGTGGGGTTTCGCGATGCTGCCGGCGGTGCTATGGGCACAGTTCGCGGCGTGGCAGTGGAAGAGCCACCTGGGCGCCCTCGCGCTGCTTGCCTTCGCGCTCACGGTGGCCATGTTCCAGGAACCCTACAGCCTGGTCATGGCGTTGACCTTCGGCGGTTGGCTGGCGATCGGAAACCTGATCGTCGGCGGGCCCGAGCGCCCGGCGCTCTTGTACCGGGGCGTTCGCGCGCTGGTCTGGATCGCGGCTGCGGTTTGCGCTGTCACGCTGTACCGGCTCTACATACCCGGCGGGGCCGACTATGCGGTGATGCCGATCGACTATTTCCGGGGTCAGGGTATCGATCTGATTGCGCTGATCGCGCGCAATCCGGACCTGTATGCGCTGGGCCCGATCTGGGGCGTCGGCGCGCTGGAACGGGTGCTTTATTTCACTGATGGAGAGATGACGGCGCACAGCTACCTCGGCGCCGGGTTGTTCCTGGGATTCGTCGGTTTTCTTTGCCTGTTGCGCCCGTGGCGACGGCTGCGGCATGCGGTGCTGCTGGCCACGTTCGTCGGCGCGTTCGCCATGGCGCTGGGTCCGTCGCTGAAGATCAACTCGACAGCCGAGGGCCGCTCTCCGGGTGAGTCGGTGACCTTCGATACCTATCGGATGCCGGCCGAAGCGGCCGTCGCGGAACTGCCGCACGCATTCCTTTACGAGATCACGCCGTTCTCGCAGATGCGTTCGGTGTCGCGGTGGTACCTGCTCGTGGCCCTCGTGCTGGTGACGATGCTGGGTCTTTTCATCCAGTCGCTGGGCTCGCGCGGTCGGCTCGGACTCGTCGGTGCGGTCGTGCTGTCGGCGTGGATCGCGGCCGAATACTGGCCGAACGTCGAGAAACAGCGCGCGCTGGGCGCGGCGTTCGGCAACAGCTATCGTCAGCTCGAGTCCGAGGCGGTGCGCGAGTTGTCCGAGCTGTTGAAGCCGGACGAGCGGGTCGCTTTCGTCTCCGGTGAGCGGTACCGCAACGAGTACTTCACGACCTTCCTGTGCGCCCGCGCCGGCTGCAGCACGTTCAACGTTTCCGGCGACAAGCCGCGCGCGATCGCGATCGCGGGTTGGCCGGAGGAAATGCGTCAGAAGCTCACGCGCCCCACCGACGCCCCCGAGCGCGCGAATCTGCTGGATCGCGGGTACTTCGACGTGCTCGTGATCCCGCATTTCGATCTTCGGTGGAACAGCTATGCCTGGCCGCCGACCGAAGAGCAGCGCCTGGAGATGAAGGCCTGGGCCGATGCCTACGAGGGCCTCGAGGGTGTCGAACTCAGCCGCGGTGAGTGGTTCACGCTGGTCCGGGCCAGCGCGGTGGATGCCTCGAATTCCGCCGGTCGGGACTGACGCATGAACAGCGATCCGCACGACGATGCCGCGCCGTTCTTCGTGGTCGGCTGCGGCCGTTCGGGGACGACGCTGCTCAGGTCCATGCTCGACAGCCACCCGCTGGTCGGCGTGCCGCTGGAGTCGCTGTTCATCATCGATTACCTGAGCACCCGGCGGCCAATGCCCGTGCTGCGAAAACTGCTGCCGCGCGAATACGAACTGACCGAGTGGGGCCTGAACTGCAGCGCCGAGGATCTGGCCGACTGCGGCTCGGCCGCGGAGATGATCGGCCGGCTCCACCGCCTGTACCTGCAGGCGCACGGCAAGTGCCGATGGGGGCAGAAGACGCCGCGCTTCGTTCGCTACGGCGAACTGTTGCGGGCGCAGTTCCCGGGAGCGCGATTCGTGCACATGGTGCGCGACCCGCGTGCGGTCGCCAGTTCGCTGGTGCGTTCGCAGGTCCACCGCTCGACGCTGCTGCACGCCTCTGAGCGCTGGCTGACCGACGTCTCGGCCGGGCTCGAGCTCGAGCGCCATCACCCGGACGAGGTGCTGCGTCTGCGCTACGAGGCGCTGGTCGCGGACCCGGAGGCCGAACTGAAGCGAGTCTGCGAATTTCTCGACCTCGAGTTCGTCGACTCGATGCTGCGTTTCCACGAGCGCGCGCCCGACGCCTACGGTTCGTACTACCAGCAGATCCACTCGCGACTGGCTCAGCCGGTGTCGACGCGCTCGACCGAGGCCTGGCGCAATCATCTGGACGCGCGCGACATCGCGATGGTCGAATCGATCTGCGCCCCGCAGATGGAGTCGCTGGACTATCGGCCCGAGTCGTCCGAAGCCGATCGCCCCGGCCGGCGCGAGGTGCTGGCGTCCCGGGCGCAGCGCCTGCCGAGAATGCTGGCCCAGGCGCGACACTACATGACGCATCGCTCCGGCTACCTGTCCTGCACGCTGCGCAGAAAGCTCGTGCTCCGGACGCTGGGCCCGGTGCCGATCAATCGCTGATGGGACGGTTGGGCCGGATGCGCCGGCTGGGCAGCATCGTGCTGCTGGTGCTTGCGCTGGTGTTCCTGTGGCGGAGTTTCGTCGAACTCGGCGACGCGATCACGTTCCGCGAGTCGGTGCCGGGCTGGGGCGCGGTGCTGCTGGCGGCGCTTGCGAGCGCGGCCTGGCTGGTCAGCATGGCGCTCGGCTGGATCTGGGTGCTGCGTTACAACACCGCGGCCGGCCCGCTACCGGGGTTTCCGCGGCTGTTCGCCGCGTTCATGCGCTCGTTCATCAGTCGCTACGTGCCGGGAAAAGTCTGGCCGGCCGTGGTGCTCTGGGAGCGCCTGCACGACGAGGTCGGTCCGTCGCCGGTGCTTCGAAGCTACCTGCTTCAGCAGCTGCACCTGCTGGCCAGCGCGGCGGTGCTGTCGATCGGCGCGCTGCCGCTGGTCCTGGCCAACGCCGAGGCCGCCGCGCCGTGGACCGGCATCAGCCTCGCGCTGGCGTTCGGCTTCGGCCTGATCTGGGCGCTCGTGCCGAGGCCGTTCTTTGCGCTGGCGCACCGCTTCGCGCCCGAGAAATGGCGCGATCACCTGGCGTTCCAAGGCGCGGTCGCACCCTGGGCGGCGGGATTTACGATCTTCGTCGCCGTCGGCCTGTTCCAGGGCGCGGCGGTGATCCCGATCTGGCAGTCGATTGCCG
>CAYPZP010000177.1:0-6497 GCA_964415285.1 uncultured Halomonas sp.
TCGGCAGCGGCTCTTTCAGCAGCAGCTTGCTCGGCAGCCTGTTCCTGGGCGGCTTCAGCCGGCGCGGCTTCGTCTTCCGGAACGGTACCGCATGCAACCAGCGCCAGCGCAAGCAGCGCGGCAACCAGAATCCTGATGACTTTTTGATTGGTGCTCGTGGACATTGGATTCCTCCGGATTAGAACGAGTAGCTGAGTGATGCCGCGACGAAATCGCGGTCACGCAGCAGATTGTTGTTACCCCCGCCGAAGAAGCCGGTATAGGAAACATCCAGTTCCCAGCGACTGAGACGGCCGAAACGCGCGCCCAGGGTCAGGGACTTGCGTCCCTCGACGAAGTTTCCGCCGGGACCCGGCGAAACGCCCGTTACGTCATGGTTGAACGCAATGCGCGGCGTCATGTTCCAGGAGGTGCCCAAGAACGAGTTGTAGGTGGGTGCGACGACCAGGCGATAACCCCAGCTGAAATCGGTTGCGAATCCGTCCGTCGTGGTGACCGGATTCCGAAGATCGCCACCGTTCAGGACGTTTCCGGGACCTCCACCGGTATCGGTGCCCGGCCCGTTGAACCGAAGCTCCGATTCCGCCGGAAGATCCCAGACGTGTACTGCACCGACTTCGCCAACCAGCGCCATATCGTTGGCACCGAGCCAGCGAATCGGGCCGGTCAGCCGTGTGAACGTCATCTGGGCACGCGAGACGTCGCGGCGCAGGAAACCCTGGATGTCTTCACCCGGAGCGAACGTGCCGAGCTGGCTACGGAAACGAAAAGCCGGCTCGGGAATGAGCGCATTGAGCGGCGACAGACCGGCAAACAGCACCTCGACATCGTCGATCTGAAGCGGCAGGTTCGGGCTGTAGCTGACTTCGCCCTGCCAGGCCCACTTGCTGTCGAAGATGGTCGTGTTGAAGCTACCCGCGATGACGTCGATATCTTCGGGATACGCGATGTTGTATCGGCCCGAGGAGGTGTCGGAGTTGGTCACTGCCGTGCCGCTGATCAACGGCAGGCGGCTGTGATAGCGCAGGTAGAACAGACCGAACTCGGTGTCGTTGAGCCACGGCGCGAAGTAACGCAGCGCCAGGCCGAACTCCCCGGTGAAGGTCGGTTCGTCGTCGACCCCGTCGGGGCGATCGTCGGCCGCTCTCGGTAACGCGCCCGGCGGCATGCAGCCGAGCGAGATCGGGTCGATGTTGCAGCCGGGCAGATTCCGCGGATCGTCCGGGAACAGACCGAAACCGAGCATCGCGTAGTTGCCGCCGTCGACGCCGAAATCGTTGGTCGAGAAGTACGAGCCTCTCGGCTCGGGCTCGACGCGGTCCCACTCGAGGAACACCAGCGCTTCGGCCGACAGGTTCTGCGTCAGCTCCAGCGACGAGTAGACCATGCCCAGGGGGATGAACGCATCGCGCAGTTCCGCGCCCGCCGTCCGGATGGCGCTGACGTCGACCGGATTCAGCACGCTGAGTCCGCCCGGGATGAAGGTGCTTTCGCCCCAGCTCACGACCTGGCGGCCGGCCCGGATGGAAAGCAGCTTGCCGCCGACTTCGAAGTCACCGTATACGTAGGCATCGAGCAATCGCCCGCGGTCACCGACGAAGTTCTTGCTGTCTTCCGACAGCCGATCCATGTTGTCGAGTTTGAAGTCGTGGAAATAGGTCCCACGGACAAACGCGCCGTAGTTCTTGTAGCTGAACGACAGCTCCGAGGTCACTCGCGCCTGGCTGAAGATGGCCTCGCCGTCGTCGAAGTTCAGATTGCCGTCGTCGCTGTTGACCGAGAACCGACCCGGCGCAGCGATCTGCTGTTCGATCGGCAAGGCCGAAATGAACGGATTGAATGCCGCTTTGCCGACCAGGTCCTCATCGCGTTCCTCGGCGCGCACTCCGATCGAATATGAAACCGTGGTATCGATGCGAAGCTCGTAGTTGTTTCCGCTGAAATCCAGCGCCTGGACCGAGTTCGCGGCGATGGCCATGCCGATGGCACCGGCCAGCAGCGAAGGCCGAAGCCCTTTGCCGCAGAGATTGTGTCTTTGATTCTTCATGAGTCCAAATTCTCCCTTGCTCAGTCGGTCTGGATGACGGACGCGTCGTTGACGACCACCCGCGTGCCGCCGAACAGGATCAGGCTGGCCGCCTGACCCTGCATCTCGGCAGTAACGGCAGGGCTGGCGGACGGATCCAGCAAGGATCCGTGCGAACCCTGGTTGAACCGGACCGCGGCGCGCACACCGGCCGCGTCCTGCGTGGTCGCGCCGATCGAGTCAAGGCCCATGATCCGAATCATCGGCTCGGTGCCGGCCAGCGGCGCACCCGGGACCGAGTTCGGCACCACCTGGTCGCCGATGACTTCGTGCAACAGGATGCTGTTGTCGGCCACCGCGATCGAGCTCCAGTTGATCGGGTCGGCCGAGTCGACGGCTGTCTGAGCCGCGCCGAGGAACTGGAAGAACTCGGGCGAGTCCGGCTCGACGCCGGCCTGCTGCAGACCCGCGCGGATCACCGGCCCGAAGGTCGGCGATGCGGCCAGAAGGTTCGCGATACCGCCACCCGGCACCGACAGCACCGCGTTATCCACGGTCGGCTCGACACTCAGGAAACCGGTGCCCACGATCGAGCCCAGGGACAGGCCGACGAAATTGATACTCGAACCGTCGAAGTCGGCGATCGAATCGCCGTCGACGTCCATGAACGGGATATTCAGCGCCAGCGTCGACAGGTCGACCTGACCCTGCCGAAGGTTATCGCGCGCAACCAGCAGGTTCTGGAGATTGATGAAGAACGCGCCGGAGGAATCGATATTGCCGTCCGGACCCGGTGCACCGCTGGCGTTGTCCTGGAGATCGAGATCGAAGGTGCGCTCGGTCGCGCCCGGAATCGCCCCGAACGGCGTGTTGCCGATATACAAGCGGGCGAGCGGCTGCGCCGGATCCAGCGGGTTGGTCTGCGTGATGCCGTGAAGCGGCAGGTCCATCGAGACGACCGCCACGCCGATCGAGGCCATCGTGTCGGCCAGCGCCAGCGCCTGCGAGCGATTGCCGGTGATGCCGTGCTGGAAGATCACGACCGGCCAGCCGCCCGGCGGCTTGACCTGGGCGGAGAACTCGTTGGGTACCGTGACCAGGATCGGCGCCACCTGGCGACTGCGCTCGACCGGGATCGGGTTGGCGACCGTGACGTTGGTCGAAGTCGGGTCCAGGCCGAGACCATCGAACGGCGGTACGTAGTTCCCCGGGGCGGCCTCCCAGAACGTGCCCAGCGGCGCAGTCGGGTTTTCAGCGCTCGGCGAGCCCAGGAAATACGGCAGCTCGACGATGCCGATGAAGACGTCGGCAATACCCGGAGACGCGCCCGGCGGCAGGACGTCGGCCGTGGAGAGCCCGGTGTCGGCCAGCGACGAGTCGGTCGTCGACAACGTCGAGCGAACCACGTTCAGCACCGGCGTGATCGACTGCGTGGTCGCGGTCCAGGACAGCACGATGTCGTCGCGCGGGATGCCTTCGGCCTGTGCCGCGGCTTCCTGCGAGTTGACCAGCTGGCGCAGCGGCTCGAGCGCCTGTGCGGTGCCGTTGTCGAGCAGCGGGTCCGTGCTGACCCCGCCCGGGGTGATCAGCGGCTCGGTACGCTTGGTCAGGAAGTAGGTCTGGGACGGCGTCGCGATATTGCCTTCGGGGTCCTGAACGCCGTTGGTCACGACCGCCATGTAACCGGTCATTTCCTTCAGCGGCACCAGCGGCACGATGGCGATCGTGCGACCGCTGGGATCGGTTTCGGCCACGGTTGCGACGTAGTCCTGCCCCGGCACCAGCTCGGTGACGACGCGCTCGACCGCGACTGTACCGAAGACGAAGGCAATCTCGAACAGGCGAACGGTGTTGCCCGGATCGATCGTCGCCGGGTCAACCGGGTCGGAGAAGGTGAAGGTCCAGGGACTGACGGTGCTGAACCCGTCCAGCGCGTTGAGCGCGACCTGCGGATTGCTGAAATCGGTCGGGTCGGCGACGGGGATGTTCAGCGTCAGGTCTCCGCTCCCGGAAAGCAGCAGGTTGATCGGGAATGGGAGAACGCCGCCGGCAGGATCGAAGTTCGCTGTGATCGTGTCGGTCGTGGGCGTGCCGTCGGGATTGTTCGTCGGCGGCGCCGGCTCGGATCGCGGCGTGCTCGAACTTCCACCGCAACCGGCAAGGATGGTAACAACCAGCGCGAACGCCGGAATCAGACGGTACTTCATCAGATTTTCTCCCCGAAGCTAGGCTTGTCGGTCATTCTTAGATTCTAGTCCGCCCTTCGAACGCTGCTGATGCGCGCGGGACGCCGCCTATGATATGAACACGGGACTCGCGAATGCAAGCATTAACTGGCCTTTGCGCAGCGCGTTCCAAGGCGCTGCCAAGCGTACACCAATTCAACGACGGGCGCAGCGCGGGAGGCGCGCGGCTCATCGCGACGGCTTCGATCGGGTATAGACTGCCGTCCGATGGAGCGTCGAACCCGGATATCGAACCACGGCTCGCGCGCGGCGGCGTCGCAGTGAGCCGGTCCACGTTACGAGCCGCAATCGGGCCCGGCCTGCTGCTGGCCGGCGCCGCGGTCGGCGTTTCCCATCTCGTGCAATCGACACGCGCCGGGGCCGAGTACGGGCTGGCCCTGCTCGGTCTGGTGCTGCTCGCCTGCGCGCTGAAATTTCCGTTCCTCGAATTCGGGCCCCGCTACGCGGCGGCGACCGGCGAACACCTGATCCGCGGCTACGCGCGCCTGGGGCGCTGGCCACTGGCGGTGTTCGTCGGGCTCACGATCGCGACCATGTTCATCGTGCTGGCCGCGGTCACCATCGTCACCGCGGGCCTGGCCGGCACGCTGCTGGGAATCCAGGCTTCGATCGCAACGCTTGCAGCCGGCGTACTCGGCGTGAGCGCCGCGGTCTTGCTGATCGGCCACTATCGCGGGCTCGATCTGGTGATGAAAGTCATCATGGCGGTGCTGGCGCTGGCCACGCTGGCGACCGTGGCGCTGGCACTGTCGCAGCAGGCCGACGCCGCCGACCTGCTGCCGTCGTGGACCGACGCCGGCCTGATTTCGGGCGCCGGCCTGGCGTTCGTACTGGCGCTGCTCGGCTGGATGCCGATTCCGCTGGATGCAGCGGCCTGGCATTCGATCTGGACGCTGGAGCGCGCCGGGGAAACCGGTTCCCGCCCCAGCGTGGCGCATGCAGGCGCGGATTTCGCGATCGGCTACTCCGGAGCGGTGGTGCTGGCGATCGCGTTCATGTTGCTGGGCGCGCTGGTGCTGTACGGGACCGGCCAGACGCTGGCCGGCTCGGCGGTCGAGTTTTCGGCCCAGCTGGTCGACCTGTACGCGCTGTCGCTCGGGGAATGGTCGCGGCCGCTGATCGCGTTCGCGGCGCTGGCGACCATGCTGTCGACCACGCTGGCCGTCGCCGACGCCTATCCGCGCGTGCTGCGCGCGTTCTTCGAGTTGCGCGACGCCGACCACCGGGGTTCCGAGACCCGGCACCGGGCGCGATACATCGCCGGCATGGCCGTGACGATGGCCGGCGCCTGGCTGATCATCGCGTTTTTCGGGCAGCAATTCACGCTTTTGATCGACTTCACCACCACGGTGTCGTTCCTGGCGGCCCCGGTGGTCGGATGGCTGAACCTGAAGCTGTTGTGCGGCCCGCATACGCCGGCTGCGGCACGCCCGGGTCCGGCGCTGCGCGCAACGGCGTGGGCCGGGCTGGTGTTTCTGGCGCTGTTCTGCGTGGTCTGGATCGTGTTTCGCATCACCGGATTGTGACCGACCGCGCAGCGAACCGCGCCGGAGCGAAACACAGCCCCGCTGAACCCGCTTCGAGTCGCAAGACTTGTAATACACTAGGTCGTCACGCACGCGACCCAGCCCCTGTGCTGGTGCCGAAACGAATTCCACGGAACCCCAGATTCCTCTGATGAGTGGGCAGCGCCCCGACCGCACAAATCGCCCGTCGACCCGACCGGAACACGGTGCACAGGCAGTCACGAGCGCGCATCCCTCGGCATCGAATCGAGAGTTCCCCAGTCCGGTCCCACGGTCCCGATAAATGTTCAAACGTCTGCGCGGTATCTTTTCCAACGACCTGTCCATCGACTTGGGCACGGCCAATACCCTGATCTTCGTTCGCGGTCAGGGCATCGTGCTCAACGAACCCTCGGTGGTCGCCATCCGCATGGATCGCGGGCCCGGCGGTCCGCAGAACGTCGCCTCGGTCGGCATCGAGGCCAAGCAGATGCTGGGCCGCACGCCGGGCAACATCCGCACGGTGCGGCCGATGAAGGACGGCGTGATCGCCGACTTCGACATGACCGAGCAGATGCTGCAGCACTTCATCAAGAAGGTGCACGAGACGCGCTTTCTGCGGCCCAGCCCGCGCGTGCTGGTTTGCGTGCCGTGCTCGTCGACCCAGGTCGAGCGGCGCGCCATCAAGGAATCGGCCGAAGGCGCCGGCGCGCGCGAGGT
>CAYPZP010000178.1:0-6458 GCA_964415285.1 uncultured Halomonas sp.
AGCTCACCCAGGCGCAGTTCCGGTCGATGGGCAAGCTGCGCAAGCTGCAGCCGCGCATTCAGCAACTCAAGGAGCGCTACGGCGACGATCGCCAGAAGTTCGGCCAGGCGATGATGGAGATTTACAAGAAGGAAAAGGTCAACCCGCTGGGCGGGTGCCTGCCGATCCTGGTCCAGATCCCGATCTTCATCGCGTTGTACTGGGTGCTGCTGGAGTCCGTCGAACTGCGCCAGGCCTCGTTCCTCTGGGTACCCGACCTGAGCCAGCCCGATCCGCTGTTCATCCTGCCGGTCGTCAACGGCGCGTTCATGATCATCACGCAACGGCTGACGCCGGTTGCCGGCATGGACCCGATGCAGCGCAAGATCATGCAGTACCTGCCGGTCGCGTTCGCCGTGCTGTTCGCGTTCTTCCCCGCCGGCCTGGTGTTGTACTGGGCGGCCAACAGCGGCATCTCGCTGCTGCAGCAGTGGTACATCCTGCGTCAGATCGACGCCGAAGAGGCTCGCGCCCGGGCCTGATTGCCGGCCTGACTTCAAGAACCGGATGAGCGAAACCATCTGCGCGATCGCCACGCCGCCCGGCCAGGGTGGCGTCGGCATCGTGCGCATTTCCGGAACCGATCTCGGTGCATTGGCCGAGCGCGTCCTCAACGGCTTGCCGCCGCCCCGTTCGGCTCGACTGGTCTCGGTCTTC
Organism: uncultured Halomonas sp.; assembly: GCA_964415285.1. GTDB lineage: Bacteria > Pseudomonadota > Gammaproteobacteria > Xanthomonadales > Wenzhouxiangellaceae. The sequence continues at coordinate 697 of CAYPZP010000178.1, forward strand.
GATGCCGCCGGCGAGGTAATCGACCGCGGGCTGGCGCTGTACTTTCCCGCGCCGCACTCGTTCACCGGCGAACACGTTCTCGAACTCCAGCTCCACGGCTCGCCGGTGGTGCTGGAACTGGTGCTGCGCGCCTGCGTCGCCGCCGGTGCGCGTCGGGCCGGACCGGGCGAATTCAGCCAGCGGGCTTTCCTCAACGACAAGCTCGACCTGGCCCAGGCCGAGGCGGTCGCGGACCTGATTGCCGCCGGCAGCGAGCAGCAGGCGCGCGCCGCGTCACGCAGCCTCGCTGGCGTGTTTTCCGAACAGGTACACGCGCTGGCCGAATCGCTGATCGAACTGCGGGTCTACGTCGAAGCAGCCCTCGATTTTCCCGATGAGGAGATCGACTTTCTCGCCGACGGCGATGTCCTCGGCCGTCTGCAGGCGCGCATCGAGCATTGCGAATCGCTGCAGGATCGCGCGCGCGCCGGGCGCCTGCTCAACGACGGCTTGCGCGTGGCCATTGTCGGCAAACCCAACGCCGGAAAGTCCAGCCTGTTCAACGCGCTGGTGCGCCGCGATGCAGCCATCGTGACCGAGATCCCGGGTACCACCCGCGATGTTGTTCGCGAGACGATTCATCTGGCCGGCGTCCCGGTCACGCTGGCCGACACCGCGGGCTTGCGCGAAAGCAGCGATCCGGTCGAGCGCGAAGGCGTCAAGCGCGCGCGCGCCGAGCTTGCCGAAGCCGACCTGGTGCTATGGGTTGTCGACCTGACCGACCCGGATCCAGGCGAGGCGCCCCGAACCGCCGTCCCGGTGATTCGCGTCGAGAACAAGGTCGATCTCGCGCCGCCGACCGGTCGACCCGGATCGATGTCGCTTTCGGCTCTCACCGGCGAGGGACTGCAACGACTCGATCGGGTCGTTGCCGAGCGTTTCGGGCTGAGCGAATCGGTCGAAGGCGAATTCAGCGCCCGCGAGCGCCACGTAGAGCAACTCGCGATCTGCCTGGAAAACCTGCAGTGCGGCGCCGGGGTGTTATCCGAAACTGGTTCGGGCGAACTGGTTGCCGAAGAACTCAAGCGTGCCGCGGAAGCGCTCGGCGAGATCACCGGGCATGTTCATTCCGACGAGTTGCTGGGGAAGATTTTTTCTTCGTTCTGTATTGGGAAGTGATGCTTTCTCGGATTATTTTTGCATTGCCTGTTTCGGTAGGCGATTTCGACCCTCGCTTGGCAACCGGTTCTTTCCAAAAAGTCATTCCGCCGCTCGCTGCGCGAGCTTGAGCGACCGACTTTTGAGTCGTCAAAAGCAGGCAATACCGATCGTGCCCGTCGCCGGTCCGGCTGCGGAGGCTACCCCGCGGTGGTCGCCTTCGCCGGCGGCGGGAAGCGCTTCTGCGCACCCAGGCCACATCCATCCGCCAAGCGAAAGGCCAGGAACCCCTCGTCGCACCGATCCAACCAACGAATCAGGAGAGCCAGCGAACACGAATCCCGTCTGTTGACGCCGCACAACGACTCCCCCTATGCTCGCTCCATCCCCACGGAATCCACGCCCATGACGGCAGCGTTGCAGCAGCAGATTCTCGAAAGGGTCCGATCGACGCCGGACCAGGTTTATCTGTCTCAGCCCATCGATCGGGAATGGCGGCAGTGGACCTGGGCGCAGGCCTATGACGAAGCGACGCGGCTGGCCGCGGGGTTGCGGCGGCTGGGCCTGTCGCCGGGCGATCGAGTCGGGTTGATGTCGAAGAACTGCGCGCACTGGGTGATCGCCGACCTGGCGATGATTCTCTCCGGACTGGTCAGCGTGCCGATCTACCCGACAGCCAACGCGCGCACGATCCGCCAGGTGCTGGAACACAGCGAGGCGCGAGCCTGCATCGTCGGCAAGCTGGAACATCCGGAGTCCCAGCTCGAAGGCATACCTTCGGCGCTCGCCGCGGTCTCCATGCCGTATCCGGATGCTTCGGCCCAGTATTCATGGGAGGATCTGATCGCCCGGTCGGCAGAGGATTTCGAGCCCCATCCGGCCCGGGAGAGCGATCTGGCCACCTTGTTGTACACCTCCGGCTCGACCGGCGAACCCAAGGGTGCCATGCACAGCTATGAAGCCTTCGCTTTCGTCGGCGAGTCCCTGGCCGGCGCCATCGGCGTTCGAAAAGGGGATCGCGTGCTGTCGTACCTGCCGCTTTCCCATTGCACCGAGCGCGCCTATGTCGAAGCCGGTAGCTTCTACGGCGGGATTACGCTCTACTTCGTCGAATCGCTGGAAACCTTCGCCGAGGACCTCGCTTATGCGCGCCCGACGCTGTTCGGGTCGGTGCCCCGGCTGTGGAAGAAGTTCCAGCTCGGCATTCTCGAGAAGGTCCCGCCGAGCAAGTTGAATCGACTGCTGTCGATTCCGCTGCTCGCGTGGCTGATCCGCAACAAGATCAAGCGCGAGCTCGGGCTTGACAAGGCCGGCTGGTTCGCCAGCGGTTCGGCGCCGATCGCGCCGGTGCTGCTGGAGTGGTGGGACCGGCTCGGGGTGACGATCTGCGAGGGGTGGGGCATGACCGAGACATTTGCCTACGGGACTTCCTCCGGGCGCGGCCAGACGCCGCGTTTCGGCACCATCGGCAAGGCGTTGCCCCGCGTCGAGTTGAAGACCACCGCCGCCGATGAACTGCTGATTCGATGCCCTTGCATGATGCAGGGCTACTACAAGGACTCGCGCCTGACCGAAGAGAGCTTCATCGATGGCTTTTTCCGTACCGGCGATCGCGTTTTCATCGACGACGAGGGTTGGGTCAAGATCACCGGCCGGGTCAAGGAAGTGTTCAAGACCACCAAGGGCAAGTACATCGCGCCGGTTCCGCTGGAAAGCGAGTTGGCCAAGAACGAGCTCATCGAGCAGGCCTGCCTCGTCGGCGAACACCTCGACCAGCCGGTGGCGCTGGTGCAGCTCGCCGAGCAGGTCGACTTGTCGATGCGCGAACTGCGCAGCCGGCTGGTCGAGACCCTCGAGCGCGTCAACCGGGAACTCGAGCCGCATCAGCGCATGGCCCGGATCATCGTCATCCGCGAGCGCTGGACCATCGACAACGAACTGTTGACCCCGACGCTGAAAATCCGGCGCGACTCGATAGAAAAGCGCTATCGCCCGGTCATCGAGCAGGCCGAGGGCCAGGTGCACGTCGAGGCCGGAAGCCCGGCCTCGCAATTGAAATCCTGATCGGGTATCGCCCTGCGGAAGGCTCCGCGGCTTTCGGCCGGAAACGGCAGGGCGAGTCGAGTCAGCGCCCGGCGACGGATGCGCCCAGCGGTACCACGTAATCGCGGAACACCGGTTCGATCAGGGCCTGGTGCCCGGACTCGCCTTCGCGCACCGCCTCTGCGCCTTCGAACAGTCCGTCGATGATGTCTTCGCCGTCGACCTCGGTGGCCAGGCGCACGCCGCCGTCGTCGAAATGACGCGACCAGGCGGCGCGAACGCTCGCCCAGTAGTTACGCGTTTCGTCCCAGTATTCGTAGGCGGGGGTGAAATCCACCTCGCTGGTGCGACGATAATGATTGAACCCGAATTCGCGCACCAGCACATTCACCGTTTCCGCGCCGTCGCGCACGACCTTGCTGTTGTCCTGCTCGTGGGTCCAGCCGGTCGGCGTGATCGTGTGTCGATTCTCGACGTTCAGCGCGTTGTAGTCTTCGCGCGTCGTGTACTCGCGGCGCGGTAGCGGCCGCCAGCTCCGATCCGACGTCCACGTCGCCTGGCCGTAGCGGTGATTCCAGTCGCCGGTACCACAGTAGCGCGGCGCGTCCGCGACGCCGTAGACGCACTGGGTCCACACGCCTTGCGTCGCCCCGGCTGGCAAGGCGACGTTTTCCCAGGTCTGGTCGGCGACGAACTCGAGTCGGCGATCGGCCTCCCAGATCCAGTCCTGGCGCCAGTGCTTGATGACGTCACCGTCGCCCATCAGCAACAGATGCTGGAGCACGATCCGCTCGCCGCTGTCTTCGACGACCACCACCACTTCCGAGGCGCCGCTTCGCTTGGGCGGCTTGATTTCATAGTCGCTGGTCAAAGGCACGGTTTCATCGAACGCAAAGGTAACGACGAACTCGCCGGCCATCGACAGGATGGCCTGCCGATCCGCTGCCGGCGCACCATTGCGCGTCGGCGACGGGGTCTCCAAGCCGATCGTGCTTGACGCAGGCGGATTCGAGGCCTCGGATCGGGCCGTCATCGGATCGATGCTTGCGCATCCGCTGGTCAGCACCAGCGCGGCAATCAATACAGGAATGGTTTTCATGGTGGTTCTCCGAGTCGGTTCTGCGGACACTGCTCGCAGGTGGTTTCTACTTGGTCAGGATGAGTTTCCCGAACCGCGTCTCTCGCAGCTCGTAGGTCTGGCCCTTGTGACGGATGTGAAGCCGGCCGTCGGGCCCGAGCAGCACGCGGCTTTCCAGCAGCGGTGGATCCAGGCCCGGTGCTTCGCTGCGCCGGTCCGCGCGCGGACTTTCTCCAGTTCGCTGGCTTCGATCGCGGTTCATTTCAGCCACTCGAAATCCCGCGCGACGGTGAAGCGCACGCTGCGGCCCGGTTCGTCGATGCCGTTGGGATGAATCCGGAAGTCCTTGTCGAACAGGTTGTCGATGGCGAGTCGAAACTCGAAACCGGCCAGCGGGCCCGAGCGCGGAAAATACTGCGCAAACAGGTCGGTCTTGCCGTAGCCGGGCGTGGCCAGCGCGCCATCGGGGACATCGCGTCGATCGGCCGAGGCGACCAGCCGTGCACCCAGCGTGATCTCGCCGCCGGCCAGGTACACGCCGGCACCGATCACGGCCCGGTCGGCCTGGATACTGGCGAGATCCTCGCCGTTGCGACCTTCGCCGTCGACGCGGGTCAGGGCCGTTTCGACATAGCCGCGGGTGCCGGCCAGCCGGGCGCTGAATTCGAAGCCGTCGATCTCGGCGTCGATGTTGCGATTGGTCGTGATTCCCGGAAACACCAGTTGGCCGGACCTCGGATCGAACGCAGGCGGACCGGAGATGAAGACGACGAACTGATCGACGAAGTCGTCGACCTCGTTGCGGTAGGCCACCGCGTCGAGTTCCAGCGAAGCCCCGGTGTCGAACAGGTCGCGCTGGCGCCAGCGTGCCCCGAACTGGAACTGCTCGGATCGCTCCGGCTCGAGATTCGGAGTCGGAATGAACTCGTTGATCACCACCTGCCCCGGCGCCAGCGGTACGACGAAGTGGACACCGTCTGCGAACAGCTCGGTCAGGCTCGGCGCGCGGAACGCCTCGGCGTACTCGCCCCACAGATACAGGGAGTCGCTTGCCTGCCACCCGAGCGCCAGCCTCGGCGTGACTTCGTCCTCGTCGCGAGCGTCAAAACCCGTGGCGGCGTCGTACTCGAAGCCGTCGAAGCGCAGGCCGGGGATCACGCTGAAGCCGGCACCCAGCGGCACTTCGGCCTGGATGAAAGCTGCCCGATAATCGATCTCGGCGTCCGGAAACTGCGGTCGATCGGCGCCGTTGCGCGTGCCGGTTTGTTCGTCGGCGTAGATCTCGAAGCCGTAGGTCAGGCGCAGCGGTTGATCGCCGATCTCGGCGAGTCGCGAGGTGTTGGTCAGTTCCAGTCCCCGGGTTTCGAAGTCGGTTCGGTCGATGCGCCCGTCCGCGATCCGCGATTCGCGCGTGGCGACATCGTTGCGGTAGACGGTGGCGTCGATCGCGAACCAGCGGTTCTCCGGATCGTCGAGGCGGTAGCGCAGGCGCGCTGCATTCCGG
>CAYPZP010000179.1:0-6354 GCA_964415285.1 uncultured Halomonas sp.
CATCAACAGACTTTGCATTAAGCGACAAGTTTACAGACATTTTAGTAAACACAATAGCAGGGATGTTTGGAATAGAGATACGCGATGTTAATTTGCAGCAAGCGACGGTACAGAATTTAGTGCAAAGTTTGGGTTGATTCCATTTTTTTTCGTATTATTGCATCTCAACGGCTGGAGTAAAAACAGTGCGGTATTAAACAAATAAGACACGATGATAGAACAGATTGGAATAATGGTATTCGGCTCGTCTGCCATTTGGTTTGTAGGAAGAAAGGAATCATGGAAGAGATGGGGTTACATTCTAGGTATGTGCGGTCAGCCGTTTTGGATTTATTCATCTATTGCGAACGAACAGTGGGGAATATTCGCGATGACTTTATTTTACACTTATTCATGGGGGCAAGGCATATACAATTACTGGATTAAGGAATGGCAGAAAAAACCCGAAACAGAGTATTGATTTTACCCCGTGTTGGGTGCAGTTACCCCATCATCTCCCGCATTTTATAAGCCTCCCTAATACTCACATTTAAAGCGTTAAACAACTTATGCAGAGTCGCGGTTTTTGTACCCGTCTTTGCATTTTCTATGTCTGATATTTGGTAAGCCATTACTCCTGACTCTGCCGATAACGCTCTCATCGACATTCCCGCGTATTCCCGCGCATTTCTAAGCACCTCTCCTAATTCCTTTAAATCTTGAAGGTACTTCCCCTCTAAGGGTAATCTTTGCTTTTTACTGCTCATACGAATAATTATTTACATATTTCAATAACATAGATACTATTTGTCTATCTAAGTTTGCACAAATATAGATATAATTTATTCAAATGGCAAACGGTATAGGACAAGATCAGTTCGATAAACTCAGCGCAGCCATGCGTGAGAAGTTTGGCGGAGAGGAAGAACCTACGAGCGAAGCCGCGCCCGTAGAAGAAACTCCCGTAGAAGAACCGCAAGAGGCGCAAGAGGCTCCTGCACAAGAGGCACAAGAGCAGCCGCAGGAAGAAGCCCCCGCAGCAGAACCAAGCGAACAACCCGAAGAAGAGGGAACGCCTACGTTCACATTCGGAGAAGCAGCAGAACCCGCAGCAGAAGACGTAGGAACGCTAAAAGAGCAAATAGAACTGCTTCAAAAGCAGAAAGAGGAACTAGAGCAGCAAGAAGTGTTCGCTAATGAGCAAATGAAAGCGCTCAACGAATACGTAAGAAGCGGGGGAGAGATAAACGAGTCTTTTTGGAAAGTACAGAATCTCGACGTAGACACAAACTTCTCGGACGACAACTCAATGCTTTCAACGCTTAAAAATAAGTACACGCTTATTGACGGGCTAACGGAAGCAGAGGCAGATAGAATGCTTCGTAGAAAGTACCCTAACATTTACGACAAAGAAGGCGCAGACGAAGAAGATATTCTCGACGACAGAATAAACTTAAAGGCCGCCGCAAAAGGAGAGCAACCAAAGCTAAAAGAATTTAAGCAGAAGTCAACCCTCCCACAAGTAGATGCACAAGCGATAGAACGCAACCAACAAGCGTTAAAAGAATATCAGATAGAGGCATCGAGAGCGGTGAACAGCATAGAAAAATTTGACTTTCATCTTACCGAAGATTTTCCAATACAGGTAAACATAGATAAAGATAGTCGCGCACTAATTAGCGACCTAGTAGTGAACCCTGAGAATCAGCAAAACTACTTTGTTAATGAGTACGCGAAAGACGGAAAGGTAGACTTCAACAAGTTTGCCAAAGACCAATTCATTAAACTTCACTTTGAAAAACTCTTACAAACAGCGTATGCCCAAGGAGAAAGCGCGGGCGTAAAGAAAACCGTACAGCAAGAACTCAGACAGGAGAATCCTAAAGGAGAGCCTAGAAAGGCTGCAAATGCTAACGCGGGTGGTGAAGGTTGGAAAAATGCGTTCCGCCAACAAGCGGCACGTTTAACAATGTAATTTTTAACCTTATAATCTACAAAAACTAATGGGATATTCACCATCGGGTATAGGTAGCACAAACACACCAACCACGGTAGCTAACCAACCCACAAATTATAACTACTTAGGTAGCCTAGAACTACAAAACTTTTCAGTTCTCTACCCTGATGTAGCACCAGACCTAGTAAAGCGATACGGCTATCAGTCATTGATTGGTTGTATGAAGCAACACTTCGGAGCAGGTTCACGTACAAGCGGAAGCTCAATCGTGCGTCACTTCGAGGAAGACTTCATTCACGGTCGAATCGCTCTTGACACAACCACAGGTGGAGCCGCAGGAGCCTCTGTAACGTACAACTTCCTTTCCTCTGACGTATTAGCGGTAGGGCAAGAAGCACCTTACATCGGCTCAGGAACGGCTGACGTAGCACCACCTTTCCCTTACGCTATCATTCAGTTTAGCGACGGAGTAGAAGCAATCATCACCGCAGTAGATGTAAGCGCAGAAACATTTGTAGCCTACCCTATTGACCCTGCTGATTCACTTCCCGCAGCCGCTAACACTGACTTCGCAATCATCAAAGGTACTTCTGTACAAGAAGGCTCAACAGGTATTCAATCACGTAACTCGCGAGTAATTTACTACGAGAACTACATGATGCGTCACCGCTCTGAGCAGGAGATTACAGGAACCGCAGGAGGTGAATTGATTTGGTTTGATGTACCTAAGAGAAACGGAGCACCGGGTCTTGAAAAAGTATGGACAGCCAAAGCGATAGGTGATAGCTACCTGCGTCACATGAACGAGATGGAGATGATGTTGCTTGATGGTAAAGCGATTACAAACACAGCCATCGCAGGAGTAGCAGGATTCGAGACAGTAACCAAGACAGAAGGATTGATTGAGACAATTACCAACGCAGGTAACGTTTCAAACTACACAGCAGGAGCAATGACCCTAGCTGACCTTAAAGACTTGACTGATTCGTTCTTGCGATTCAAAGCGCCAAAATCTCACCTTGTACCTTGTGGATATGAGTTCTACAACGACATCAACAAACTTGTACGTGAAGGAGACGGAGCAGACTTGTTCGCAAGTGGTGGAGGTCGAATCGTATTCCGTCAGTTTAGCGGTGGAACACAAGAAGTAGACCTTGACATCAAGAAGTTGAGCTACCTCGGATTTGACATGGCTCTAATGCCAATGGACTTGTTCGCGGATGAGCAAACGCTTGGTGGAGTAGATAAGTATCCGAACTTGGGTGTATTCATCCCTGTTGGAAACGTAACTACTTTCCTTGACGAGAACAGAGATTCAAGCGAGACAGTACCAACCCTTAACATCGTAGGTAAGCAAGGATTCGGAGGTGAAAGCCGCGAATACCAAGAATGGCTGATCGGTAAAGGATTGGGTGTAGCGAATGACTCTTTCGACGGAATCAAGTGGAACGCGCTTTCAGAATTTGCCCTAGAGGTGAACGCTGTAAACCGTTTCGGAATCATGCAAGGTTCATAGTAGACAATAAATCACGCGGAGGAAGAGAGGGTGGCGACCCTCTCTTTACTTCGTTTTTAACTAACAACTAACGTTTACGCTCAGATGAGTACAGTAATTTACAAATTAGCAAAGGGCAAAGACCCTAACAAAAAAGGAGTAGGATTCAAGAAGAAATATCCAATCTCTTTCAGTTTACCCGCAATTTCTAGGGTAAGTTACCAAGACCCCGATACAGGTGAAATCATCAAAAGAAAAGCTCGATACTGCAAAGACGAGTCTAGTATTTGGATGGATGAACAAGACCCTTCATCAGTGCCTACAAAGGTTCGTTTTTCTAACGGCTTCGTAAGAATAAATACAGTTAACGACCCTGCTATGTATAAATACGTAGAGGTAATTGACACGAACGGAAGCAAGGAAGGAAGGAACACATCTAAGAAGATTCTATTCTACCGCAACGACCCCGAGGCAGAGGCTAACAAGCAACTCGAACACCAAGAAGAGGTGGCGAAGCACTTAGCGCGTTTCTGGGAGATGTCAGAACAGGAGAGAGAAGCCATAGCGACACTATGGGGAATCAAGACAACTTCAATGGAAACAGGCGTATGGTCAATGAAGCTGTTCTTAGAAGCGCAAAAGAACCCAAAGCGTTTCGTAGAACTAACAGAAGGCTCGGATTTAGACATCCTGATTCTTTCTATCCGCGCTAAGAAGCTAGACTTGCTTAAATTTCATCAAGGACAATGGTGGTTTGAAAACTCTGCGATGTTCAGAGTAGGCTTAGGCCAAGACCGAAACGTAGAGTTGATGAACTTCTTTACACGTCACCCCGACATGATGCAAGCAGTGGAAAAAGAAACCACGCGCCTAGAAGACAAACTGAAGGGAATGTCCGTAGTAGATAAAATGGTGAAGGCTTACACAGCGGCAGAAGTGCTTGAAAAAGGTATGGACGCTAAAGTGCTTTTCTATGACAAAGGAAAAGGATGGAAGTTCACAGAAGACTATTCAGGACTAAGGGAAAATGAAGTGTTCGGAAACGAGAATCGAAAGATTGCCGCTATCGAATACATCAAGCAACACCCTGACGTTAAGAAAGAGATTCTTCTACGCAGAGAGGCTTCAATCAAAGCGGAAATAGATAATAAGTAATAATCAATTTTGTTTTCATAATAAAGCCCTTGCAATTAAAACGGCAGGGGCTTTTTTAGCTTTTGTACATGGGAGAATTTCTAGGAAAAGTAGGTAAGGTAGGTCAACCCTCCAAAGAGTTTATAGAGTCCGAAAAATGGAAGTCTGAGTGTCGTACAGCGTGGCGGAAATACCGCCAAGTTTATGACCCTAAGAAGAACGTTCCTGACTTAGTATGGCACGACACGTTTAAACTCCCGCCAAAACCAAGCGAACCTGAAACAATAGCTAATTTCGGAAAGCCAAAGAAAGAACGCAAGTTTCCTTATTACAGCGATGAGTACGTACAGAGAATGTCGAGTAAAGACGACAAAGGAAACTACCGCTATCCTGAATGGGTGAAGGAAGAAATACGCAGACGCTTTGAAGGCTTCTTCTTCTTCAACGGAGATAAGCTAGAATGGGTAACAGGGCATCACTACATGACGATGCAGTATTGGAAGATACCTATCCCCGACAAAAAGACCAAGCGTATGAAACGAGGAAAGCCTTACTTCATAGACGCACAAAGGGATAATTGGTACGCTTTAAAAGCCATGCAAGAAGACAACGAAAGCATGGGTATAATGGTGATAGGGTACAGGCGTTTCTCTAAGACAGTGACAGCGATAGCAGATGGATATTGGGACGCAACAGAAAACGAAGAAAGCGTATTCCCGATACAAAGCAAGACTGAAAAGGACGCAGAAAAAGTGTTCACGAAACTCATTGATAGTTGGAAGCTATTACCATCGTTTTTAAAGCCCATAGATGACGGTTCGACGAGTCAAAGCAAGAAGTTGATATTCGAGTACCCAAAGCGAAAAGGAGTGGCTGTTGACGAACGCTTGAATCGAGACGCGCTTAGAAGTAGAATCTATTACGTAACGAGTAACGAAGTAGAAGTCGATGGAGATTACGTTAGTAGATTCTTCAGAGACGAATTTTGCAAAGCGGCCAAGAACATTGATATACAGGAGGGTTGGTATGTAACCAAGCCAACGCTCATGATTGGTAACATGGTAGTGGGTAAAGCGGTGTTCACTTCCACGGTTGAAGATAGCGAGAAGTATGGTAGCGCATCAGGAAGAAGATTGTGGGAAGACAGCGACCCCCGACTACGAATGCCTAACGGACAAACTAAAAGTGGATTGTATCAGTTTTTCGTTCCCGCTTATTACGGTTTTATGGGGGAAACAGAAAAGGATACGTTTGTAGACGAATGGGGCTACTCGAACGTAGAGGCAGCGAGAGCATACCACGAAGGATACATGAAACACCTAAGCGACGACCAACTACTAAGCTACAAGCGTAAATTCCCGCTAAGTATAAACGACGCATGGATAAACAAGCAGAACGACAACACATTCAACCAAAAGAAGCTACTCGACCACCAACTATTCCTAAGAGACTTAAAAGAACAAGGGAACGAGCAATTCGTACAAGGAAACTTTGAATGGAAATACGGGCAGAGAGATACAGAAGTGATATGGCGACCAAGCAAAGAAGGAAGGTGGTTTAAAGCATTCGACCCTAACGAAGAGGATAGATGTCAATGGGAGATGGCAGGAATCCACCGCAAACCAAAGCGACAAACATTTTACTTAGGAGTGGATGCTTACAGTAATGATGCAGCAGTGAGGCATGGTTCTAATGGCTCAGGCATAACAGTAGCGAAAGGCTATCCCTACGCACCATTTTCAGAAGGAGTAGTGTGCTACTACAACTACCGACCACCTACTGCTAATGA
>CAYPZP010000180.1:0-6328 GCA_964415285.1 uncultured Halomonas sp.
TGGCTACGAACCAGGCGGTCGGAGGTTCGAATCCTTCCGGGCGCGCCATATCAACAAAAAGCCCCGCCTTGCGCGGGGTTTTTTGTTGATGCGCCCGGTGCCCGACGCCGGACTGCCTGGCTCTGCTGCGGCGCCGTCAGGCCGCGCATCCGGGCCGTTCAGCTCGGTCGCCCATCCTCGACGTAGCGTCGGCTACGCCTGTGGCGGCCTCGGTCGCAGACCGGCCCGCATGCACACCCTGCCGGCCCCTCGCGACGATCCGGGCAGGCCGGCGTCGGGCAGGAGGGTTCGAACCTCCGACCATCACAAGCGGTTCGACCAGCGGCGCAGCCGCGCAGGACGCGCGAAGCGCGCCCCGTCGGGGGTGAAGGCCGAAGGACTGAATCAACCGAGCCGCAGGCAAGCTCGCGGAAGCGGGCGCAGTCCATCCTCCCGGGCGTGCCCCATGACCGAGTTACCCTCCTTGAGCGGAGCTTTTTTCTGTTTCGGAAGTAGACTCACAGCATCCGGGCGGAACAACAGGATCCGATGCCAACTGCAACGCTTGAAAACGACGTCGAATTATCCTTCGACCACGTTGGCGACCCAGACGACGAATTGATCGTACTCGTATCCGGCGCCGGCGCGCCGGCTGCTTTCTGGCCGGTCGATTTCTGCGAACGGTTAGCCCGGGCCGGTTTTTTCGTTGTCCGATATTCGCACCGCGATACGGGCGAGTCGACCCATTTCGACGCGCCTTACGATATTCATGCTCTATTGACCGATCTGCGGCTGTTTCTCGATCGATTCGCTCATCGAGGCGCCCATCTGGTCGGGCATTCGATGGGTGGTTACCTGGCGCAGCTCGCGATCTGCGAATTTCCCGAAAGGCTATGGACCGCGACGTCGATTGCCGCCGGGTCCGCGGTCACGCCGGCACTCCATGCGAGGCTCGGCACCAGCGTGCCGGACCCCTCCGTGTGGGTACGACTGACGAAAAATCGGCCCACCGGGCGGTTCGACCACGACCTGCCGGGCTGGCTGGAAACGTGGGCATTTCTCAACGGCGATCGGCCATTCGACCGGGAAAAGGCGACGGACTATACGCGCAGCTTGTACGCGGGCGATCCGCGCAACGCGCAGGTCGCGACCAATCACGTCCACGCCATGCAGACGGTCCCTGAAACGCTCGTCGATCGCCTGCCGGGTAGTCGCGTTCCGCTGTTGGTGCTGCATGGGCGTCGGGACCCGCTGGTTCCGATCGACAACGGCGAGGCGACCGCGAGGCTGGCCGGCGCGGGCGCGTTTCGTGCGCTGGACGGTGCCGGCCACATGTTCTTCGATCGGGACGTCTGGGAGGAAATTACATCGAGTCTCCTGATGCACTTCGAAAAGTCTCGAGACTGCTGACGACCGGTCCGGCCGGCTCCAGCCGGCGCCTGTCGCTCGCGTCAGAGTCCGGCTCGCCAGCATCCGTGTCAGAATTCCGGACAGTTTGCCGATCCCGCACGATGACCGAGACGCCGATAGAAATCCGTCCCGCCGATCTCGACGACGCGCGTATTCGAGCGTTGCTCGCCACGCACGCCGAGCGCGCGTTGTCGAACGCGCGATGCCGAGTCGGACACGCGCTCGACCTCGACGCGCTGCGCGTCCCGCAGATCGAGGTGATATCGCTGTGGCGCGACGGTGAGCCGATTGCCGTGGGGGCGCTCCGGGCGCTCGATGCCTCACACGGCGAGTTGAAGTCGATGTTCGTCGCCGACGCAGCTCGCGGCCAGGGCATCGGTGTCCGGTTGCTCGACCACCTGGTCGACGCGGCCCGGGGGCGCGGGATGAAGCGCCTGAGTCTGGAGACCGGTACATCGGCCTACTTCGATGCTGCGCGCCGGCTGTACGCGGGGCGCGGCTTCGAGCGCTGCGAGGCATTTGCCGATCTGCCGCCGCATCCCGACAGCGTGTTCCTGTCGCGTTCGATCTGATCCCCGTGACGGGGGCTGCGCCGCGGAGTCCCCGTTCCCGCCACCATTAGGCACTGTGCTATCGTGCCTTTCCCATACGCCGGCGTATGGATTGTCCAACCGAGAGCCACGAAATGCCCATCTACAACGCGCCCCTGCAGGACTTCCGTTTTCTGATCCACGAATACCTCGACCTCGAACCCTGCCGCGACCTCGAGTCGATGGCCGAGGCGACGCCGGACGTGATCGACGCGGTGCTGGAAGAGGCGGCGAAAGTCAGCGAGGAAGTGCTGCAGCCGCTCAACGCGGTCGGCGATCGCGAGGGCTGTCGCCTCGAAGACGGCGAAGTCAGGCTGCCGACCGGCTTCAAGGATGCCTGGCGGGTGTATACCGAGGGCGGCTGGCCGGGCCTGACCTGCGATCCGGAATACGGCGGGCAGGGTCTGCCCGGCTTCGTCGGCCTGGCGCTGTCGGAGATGATCAACGCGGCCAACGCGTCGTTCTCGGCCTATCCGGGCCTGACCCACGGCGCCTACGAGGTGCTGCATCACTACGGCACCGCCGAGCAGAAACAGCGTTTCCTGCCGGCCATGGTCGAGGGTCGCTGGGCCGGCACCATGAACCTGACCGAGCCGCAGTGCGGCACCGACCTGGGCCTGATCCGCACGCGCGCCGAGCCGCAGGATGACGGCACCTACCGCATTCACGGCACCAAGATCTGGATTACCGCCGGCGAACACGACCTGGCCGACAACATCGTCCACCTGGTGCTCGCGCGCCTGCCCGACGCACCGGCCGGCACGCGCGGCATCAGCCTGTTCGTGGTGCCGAAATTCAACGTCGACGCCGAGGGCTCGGCCGGCGAGCGCAACGCGGTTCGCTGCGGCAGCATCGAGCACAAGATGGGGCAGAGCGCCTCGTCGACCTGCGAGATGATCTTCGAAGGCGCGGTCGGCGAACTCGTCGGCGAGGAAAATCGCGGCCTGGCCTGTATGTTCACGATGATGAATGCGGCGCGGCTGGTCACCGGCATCCAGGGTCTGGCGATGGCGTCGGCGGCGCAGCAGAACGCTGCGGCGTTCGCCCGCGAGCGGTTGCAGGGGCGGGCCCTGAGCGGCCCGCGCTTCCCCGACAAACCAGCCGACCCGATTCTGGTTCATCCCGACGTGCGCCGCATGCTGCTCACCAGCCGTGCGCTGGTCGAGGGCTGCCGTGCCCTGGGGATCTACACCGGCGTGCAGCTCGAACTGGAGCGCCGCCACGCCGATGAGACGGTTCGGATCGGCGCCGGCCGCTGGGTGGCGCTGATGACCCCGATCATCAAGGCGTTCTTCACCGACGTCGGTTCCGAAGTCGCCAACCTCGGGATGCAGGTGCACGGCGGTGCCGGCTACGTCACCGATACCGGCGTCGAGCAGTTCGTGCGCGACGTGCGCATCACGCAGATCTACGAGGGCACCAACGGCGTGCAGGCCCTCGACCTGGTCGGTCGCAAGCTGATTGCCGATTCCGGCGCAACGCTGAAATCGTTCTTCGATCACGCCGCCGGGTTGCTCGAGAAGACGACGGATCCGGCGCTGGAGGAATTCACCGGGCCGTTCCGCGAGGCGCTGGAGCGGCTGCAGCAGGCCAGTGCCTGGATCTACGGCGAGATGAGCCGTGATCCGAACGAAGCCGGAGCCGCCTCGGCCGACTACCTGCGGATGTTCGCGCTGACCGCGCTGGCGTTCACCTGGACCGGGCAAGCCGCGGTCGCGCAGCGCCGGATCACCGCGGGCGAGGGCAGCGCGTTCTATCAGGCCAAGCTCGACACGGCTCGGTACTTCATGCGCCGCGTGTTGCCCGAAACGCTGGGCCTGGATGCGAAGATCCGCGCCGGCGCGGGGCCGATCATGGATCCAGTCGACGAGGCGTTCTGATTGCGGCGCAGTCGGCGGCCGCGGCCGCCGACCTCAGTCCGGAACGCGGCAGATTCGATAGACGACGCCGGAACGGACGTAGATCTGGATCGTACGGCCGCGCTTGTAGAAGTCGTAGCGCCAGCCGGCCGTGGCGCCGAACCGGTTCTCCAGGCGCACCTCCCGATCCGGTTCCTCTTCGAGCACGCGACGTTCGGAATCGCCGACGTTGATGAGGATGGTGCCGAAGCGCTCGGAGTCGTAGCACTGCACGGCCTGGCTCCATACCGGGGTGGAAAACAACACGAGCATCAACAGCACAGTGCATCGCATGGCCGACCTTCGAATTGCGGGTGAGCGGGATTTGCAACGTCATTGTCGCAGCTCGGCTTGAACCGATGCTGAACTGCTTTCCCGGGGCCCGGTGCGGTGCCGCTGGAGTATCCTTGGCCCTCGATTTTCCGGACGTTCCGCGATGACGCTGGACTTCAAGCGAGCCGCCTACCTGGCCGTCGCCGCGGTCTGCCTGTGGCCGGCGGTTTCTGCGCCCGTGGCGCTGGCCGCGGGAATCGCATTCGCCGTCTGCGTCGGCAACCCGCTTGCCGAGACTTCTGCGCGCGCCAGCGGATTGCTGCTCAAGGTCGCGGTGGTTGGCTTGGGCTTCGGGCTGCCCGTGAGCGCCGTTTACCAGACCGGTGTGCCCGGGCTTGCGCTCACCGGGATGGCGGTGCTGGCGGTGCTCGCAGTCGGGCTGCTGCTGATGCGTATGCTGTCGGTTCCGCGCGATGCCGGCGTGCTGATCGGCGTCGGCACCGCGATCTGCGGCGGCAGCGCGATCGCCGCGATCGCGCCGATCCTCGGTGCCCGGCGCGAATCGGTGGCCGTGGCGCTGGCGGTCGTGTTCGTGCTGAACGCCGTCGCGCTGTACCTGTTTCCGGCGCTCGGCCACGCGCTCGGGCTGTCGCAGTCGGCGTTCGCGTATTGGTCGGCGATCGCGATCCACGACACCAGTTCGGTGATCGGCGCGGCATCGGTCTACGGCGGCGAGGCGCTGGAGCAGGCCACGATCCTGAAGCTGGCGCGCGCGCTGTGGATCATCCCGGTTGCATTGGTGTTCGCGGGCTGGGCCCGCGCCGGCTCCAGCGCCGCGATCGCGCCGATCCGCTGGCCCTGGTTCATCGGTCTGTTCGTGCTTGCGGCCGTCGCGCGCTCGGCCGCGCCCGGATTCGAGACCGTGTTCGACGGGCTGGCGACCGCAGCGAGACAGCTGATGGTCGTGGTGCTGTTCCTGATCGGCAGCGGGCTGAGCGTCGAGGCGCTGCGTCGCATCGGCTGGCGCCCGTTGGCGCAGGGGGTCTCGCTATGGGTCGTCGTCAGCGCCGCAGCGCTGTTCGTCATCATCGCCACCGGAACCGGAGCGATGCGGTGACGGAGCCGGACGCGAAACGAGATAGCCGCCGACGACGGTGAACAGGATCGCCAGGGCGGCCAGCACGTAGCGGTGGACGTCCATGGCCAGCATTGCAAGCCAGCTTGCGCCCATGAACGCGCAGGCCGTGATCTTGGCGCGCAGCGAGACCGCGCCTTCGTTTTCCCAGGCCGCCAGGGTCGGCGCGAAGCGCGGATGGTGACGAATCCGCGCGTGCCACTCGGGCGCGCCGCGGGCGCTGGCCCAGAGCGCGACCAGCAGGAACGGCGTGGTCGGCAGCAGCGGCAGCAGCAGCCCCAGCGCGCCGGCGCCGACGGCGGCGACGGCGAGCACGCGATACAGCAGCCTGGCGGTCGGATCGGACGCGTTCATCGTTGCCGGCATTCTACGGGCGAAACCCTGCCTCGGGCCGCAGTCCCGGCAGCGGCTCGGTCCATTGCGTCATAATGCCGGGCGATCCCGACGAAGACGATTCATGCAAGCCATCCAGATTCACGCTTTCGGCGATCCTTCCGCGATCTCGGTGGCAGACGTCGCCGAAGCCCCGGAGCCGGGACCCGGCCAGGTCCGGATCGCGATTGCCGGCGTCGGCGTCGGCTACTTCGACGGCCTGCTGATCCGCGGCGACTACCAGATTCGCCCGCAGTTGCCGTTCGTGCCCGGCAGTTCCATGGCCGGCGTGGTCGATGCGGTGGGCGAGCGCGTGACGCATCTACGGCCCGGTCAGTCGGTGGCGGCGTTCGCGCTGCACGGTGGCATGGCCGAGCGCGTCGTGCTGCCGGCGGCCTCTTGCGCACCGCTGCCGGATGGCTTCGACCTGCAAGCGGCGGCGAATTTGTTCATCTCCTGGGCCACCGGCCTGTACGGGCTCAGGGAAATCGGATCGGTCGATGAAGGCGAGACCGTGTTGGTGCTCGGCGCGTCGGGCAGCACCGGCACCGCCGCGATCCAGTGCGCGAAGGCACTGGGGGCGAACGTGATCGCCTGTGGTTCGACCGACGACAAGCGCGCCCACTGCATCGAGCGCGGCGCCGACCATGCCGTCGACTACACGGCCGACG
>CAYPZP010000181.1:0-6274 GCA_964415285.1 uncultured Halomonas sp.
CGTTCAACGGCACGACGGGACAGCAAGGCGTGGTCTCGATCTCCGGGAACGTGACCGGCGGCGAACGACTGCTCATCCGGAATCCGGATGGCACCGAACTGGCGACGTCCGGCGCGCAAGTGCCGGTGACGCTCACGCAAACCGGCGCCTACACGATCGAGGTTTCCGGCTTTCAGGCGACCGGAACCGGGAACTACACCGTCTACGTGGCCTTGGCGCCAGGCGCCGACGAACACGGGCTGATTCCGAACGGGGGATCTGCGAGCGAAATTGTCGATACGGACGGCGAGATCGATAGCTTCACATTCAGCGGCACCGCAGGCCAACAGGGGATGATCTCCATCAGCGGGACGGTGGTCGGCGGCGAGCTCTACCGCGTTTTCAACCCGGATGGCAGCGCGCTGAACGAGAGCGGGGCTCAAACCCTGCTGACGCTTCCGCAGACCGGCACGTACACGGTCATCGTGTCGAGTTTCCAGGCGTTCGGCGCAGGACCGTATGCGATGCATCTTGCCCTGGCCAACGGCGCCAACGAACACGGGCTCATTCCCAACGGCGGTTCGGCCAGCGAAGCCATCGACGCGGATGGCGAGATCGATAGCTTCACCTTCGAAGGCCTGGCGGGGGGGACCGGGAACATTTCGGTGAGCGGAGACGTTGTCGGCGGGGAGTTCATCCTCGTGTTCACCCCGAGCGGCCAGCTCCTGGACAGTACCGGGGGCCAGCTGTCTCTGGCGCTGCCGGAAACCGGAACCTACACCGTCGTTGCCCGTAGTTTCCAGCCCGCCGGCACCGGTAGCTACACCATCTCGCTATCGCTCGATCCGGTGCCGGGCGTGCTGTTGCTGCCCGACCCGCTCGAGTTCGGTGACGTCGAATTGGGGGTCGGCAGCACGCAGACGCTGGTTATCGAGAATATCGGCGCCGGCCAGCTCGAACTGTCTTCATTCGGCCTTTCCGGATTGCACCCCGGAGACTTCGGCATTGTCGCTACGGACTGCCCGCTCCAGATTGGCCCAGGCCAGTTCTGCGGCCTCGATATCGAGTTCATCCCGTCTCAAGCGGGCGTAAGGACTGCGCTGCTGGATCTGTTCAGCAACGCCCCGAGCAGTCCGGATCAAGTAACGCTGATCGGCAGCAACAACGTGCTGTTCGCCGATGGGTTCGAGGTGCCCTGACGCCCGGAGAATCTGAAGTCGACGGCGAGGCCGCGAGTCAGTCGCCACAGCATTGCCAAGGCCGCGCTCTCGGCATGAACGGAGATCATGGCGCCGACCGGAGGGTGAGTAGCGCCGCACATCGGACCGCCAAACTTGAGTTGCCGCGTGCAATCAAGTAGCGTGTCGATCGACGCCTGGCTGACGCTGCGGCCGGGAAATTCGAATTGGTCTCGTCGCGAGGCCGGGATCCCGGGAGACCAGTAATGACGGAGAACGGATTGCTAGTCGCGGTGCTGGCATTCTCGATAGCGGGCAGTGGTTCGGTCGAAGCGAATTCGGCCATCACCGCCGATTACCAATTCGACGGCGACCTGTCCAGCCGCACGCTGAACGCGCCGGACGCCACAGAGACGCGCACCGGCAGCACGTTCACGACCGAAAGCGTGTTCGGGACGGTACGCCCAGTACGCACGTTCGACGCCGGCAACGGGCTTCGGATCGATCCGACCACCGGCCTGATCACCGACAGCGTCTATACGATCCAGATGTTGATCCGGCTGGAGGACTTGACCGGCAACGGAACGGACTTCGTCAAGCTGATCGATTTCGGCGACTTGAGCAACGACTTCGGCCTGTATTTGGTCAACTTTGACGGTGGAACCCTTCCCACGCTGACTTACTTTGATGGCGCACAAGAGGTCGGCATGTCAGCCGATTTCCCCGACAACGAGTGGGCGCAAGTCGTCCTCACTCGCGACATCAACCGGAATGTCACGGCCTATATCGATGGCGCAGAACAGTTCACCTATCAGGCGATCGAGGGCAACACCGACGTCTCCGGGCCACTGGTGTTTCTCGATGACGATAGCGCGACTGGCGGCAATGAAATCTCGGCCGGCGCGATCGCCTGCCTGCGCATCTATCCCACCGCGCTTGACGGACCGGCGGTCGCTGAACTTGACTGCGAACCGCTGCGCGTGGGCCTGAACGGCAGCGCCTGCGCGTATTCGAAGATCAGCGAAGCGGTGGCCGCGGCGCAGAGCGGCGACGAGGTGTTCATCGAGGTCGGGGACTACAACGAGCGCATCGGCCTGATCAGGGACAAGGACCTGACGCTGCGCGCCGCTGTAGCCGGCAGCAACTGCACCGAGCCGGAACTGGTGTTCAGCTTCAACCGTGCGGTCGTCGACGGCACCGGATTCTCGGCATTCGCCGGCGTCGGCGGACTTCTTGATCTGGAGCGTTCATCAGTCGATTTGATCGCGGTGGACCTGACCAACGGCGAAACCGGCCAGGGCGGGCTGGTGTTCGTCCGCCCCGGCAGCAGTTTCTCGACCGAGGGCAGCACGCTGAGCAACGGCAGCGTCTCATCGGACCGAGTCAATACCGGGATCCCGTCGGACACCGGCGATCCGGCCGGCGGCTGCGTCTATGCGGAGGGGGCCGACGTCAGCTTCACCATCACGACGTTTACCAACTGCCGCGTCATCGGCCCGAACGGCGGCGCAGACCCGGCCGACGGCGACGGCGGCGCAATCCACGCGCGCGCCGGCAGCACGGTCAGCGGCGGTCTGGCCGTGAGCTTCAACGACAACAGCGCCCGGGACGGCGGCGCCATCGCGCTGGTCGACAGCGGCGCCGATCTTTCGGAAATCTTGTTCGTCAATAACGCCGCAACACGCAACGGCGGCGCCATCGGGGCCATCGGTTCACCCGTCACGCTGGGCTTCAATTCGACGTTCCGGGACAACGCTTCGGGGCAACGAGGCGGCGCCGTCAGCCTCCTCGGCCAGACGCTGGAAGTGATCGACGCTGCAGTCTTTGATTCAAACGGCGCTGGGATACGCGGCGGCGCAATCTATGTGTTCGGTGGCGATCTTCGCATCGAGCCCAGCACCGACGAATTCTTCCCTGCGCGGTTCGATTCGAATACAGCGGAGCTCGGCGGCGCGATCTATCTGCAGACCGATAGCGTTGCGCTTCCGAACCCCACGATCCAGGGCATCGAGTTCACCAACAACTCGGCAACACTTCTCGGCGGCGCTTTGGCTTTTATTAACGCGTCGAATATCGAAGTGGTGGACAGCTCTTTCGTGGGCAACAATGCGGTCAACCGGGGTGGCGCCGTGTATTCCCAGGCTTCGAGTTCGGTCTTTCGATCCTCGAGAACATGCCGGGCATTCCGATTCGCGGACCCCAACGAATACTGCTCGCAGTTCATCGACAATACCGCAGGCCTTGGTGGATCGGCGATCAGCTACATCTCTGACAATGTCGGAAACCAGGTGCTGACGAGTGCGTTCGTCGCAAACGGCGGCCCCAACGCGGTCGAATTGGCGAACGCTGGCAATAACGTATTCATGGAGAGCGTCTGGTTCTACAACAACCTCGCCGACGCCGTGGATATCAATGACGATGCCGTCTACCGGGTCGTCCACGGCACCTTCCACAACAACGCGGGCAGCGCCTACGTCGGCAACGGCGCATCGTCGCTGACGATGCTCAACAGCATCGCCTTCGGCAATGCCGGCGGCGGGGTGGCCTCCACCGGCACCGGCCCGACGACGTTCGACTGCAACATCGACCAGTCCGGGGTCGCCGGCCCCACTATCGACCCGCTGTTCGTCAACGACGGCGACGGCGACAGCCACCTGGATCGACTGTCGCCGGCGGTCAACGTCTGCAGCGAGCAAGCAACGCTCGCCTTCGACCTCGAGGGCCGCGGTCGGTCGGAGGGGCCGGCGCCGGACATGGGCGCGTTCGAATACAGAGACGTGCTGTTCGAGAACGGCTTCGAGGAAGCGGAGACGCGCTGATCCCGTTCTGGGCCACCCGGACGGGCGCGGAATCCGGCCCGGTTTCAGGTCTCGAAACCATCGGCGAACAGCAGCGTGACGGGCCCGGATTCGAGCGCGCCGACATCGGGGGCGGGCCCGCGAGCCCGCCCGAGGATATCGTCTGCTGCACTGGTCGCCGGATCGGCGGCATCGACGATCGGGCTTGCCGGCGCCGGAACGGCGTACCCCTCGACCAGATTCACGAACACCTCGCGGATACTCGGCGAGCCGTCGGCGAAGGCGGTGCCGTTCCAGACCGGGACGACGACGCCGGCCGGGTCCGGCAATCGCGGATCACCGACACGGGCGTTGGCATCGTCGGCAATCGTCACGGACTGCGTCGGGTCCTGCGGGATGGTGCTGCCGCCGTTGTGGTAGAGATTGTTGTCCAAAACGATCGAGGCAACATCGCCGGGCGGTGAGTCGAACAGGTCGACGCCGGTATAGGCCTCGCCCCCCATCGTACCGGTCGGGTCCGACCAGACGTTGTTAAAAAAGCGCAGGTCCTCGTTGGCCCGATTCGATCCCGCGGCGAACAGGCGCGCGGCAAAGCTCCGCGACGGCATGTCGCCGACCACGGTGTTGTTGCGGAATTCCACGTCGCTCGCGCCCTGCACCGTGAACGGCGTGCGCATCAGGTCCGGCGAGTTGCCGAGCATCAGGTTGTTTTCCACCCGCACGCCGATCGCCTCGAAGAAGCTGGTGCCGTCCTCGCCGACGCGCACGAAGCTCTGCCCGCCGGAGCCGTACCAGTTCAGGAACACGTTGCGCCGGATCGTGACGTCGCGCGTGCCGAGCACCGAGTCACTGCTGCCGTTGGAGTCCTTGACGACAATGAAGGAGCTCGTATCCGGCCGCGCCGAGGTGTTGAAAAACACGTTGTCTTGGACCGTCACGCCGATCACGCTGTTGACATCCATGTGCTCGTCGGAACCGGCCTGGTTGAAGAACAGGTTGCCCTCGACGGTGATGTTCTCGGCGCCGTTATTGATCTTGAGCAGGTCGTTGTTTGTGCTCGAATGGATGATGTTGTTGCGAAACACGATGCCCGAGACGACCGGGTCGGTGCCGCCGGCGCTGCCGCCGACGTCCCCGAGCAGGTCCTGAACCTGGATCACCAGCCCGCCGGTATTGCCGCTGGCGTGCGCGATGTCGAATCCCTCGACGACGATGTTGCGGCCGTAGAACGAGATCAGCGCTGCGCCGCCGTCGTGGCGCAGCTTCGCCGTGTAAGGCACTTCGGCGCGCACCCGCACCGGC
This sequence comes from uncultured Halomonas sp., assembly GCA_964415285.1. Classification (GTDB taxonomy): domain Bacteria; phylum Pseudomonadota; class Gammaproteobacteria; order Xanthomonadales; family Wenzhouxiangellaceae. The sequence continues at coordinate 5,258 of CAYPZP010000181.1, forward strand.
GTGTCGAACTGCTGGCGCAGGCGCTGGCGGCCGTTGTAGACGCCGGGGCGGACGACGATCTCGTCACCGCCGGCGGCGTTGTCGACGGCGTGCGTGATCGTCGCCCAGGGATTGCCGCTGCTACCGTCGCCGCTGGCGTCGCTGCCGTCGAGCGCGACGTACCAGGTGGCTGCTTCGAGAGCAGATGACCCCACCCCGATCGCCGCGGCAGCCAGCAGCCCGACCCGGGCGGGCGCGCGTAGATTTCTTGTTCCGGACTGCATCTGCGACCTCCGCGCTCGCCAGACCCCCCCAGCGAGTATAGGCACGGCGAGGTCTCCGGGCGAGTCCCGAGCGAAGCCTTCGGTTCGCGTTGGGGCGCGGAGGCCTGAACATCTCGCCCACATGATTCATGAGGCCGACTGCTGCGACGCCGCCAGGCCCTGCATCCGCGGCGTTCGACTCGGTCGCGCATGCTCGACGCACTGTCGAGTCCGCCTGCGGTTCGATCGGCCACCAAACACCCCGACGACAAAACCTGGCGGCGTCTCGCTACGTCAGCTCATGAATCATGCGGGCCCGGCTCGCCGGCGACGGAAGGCCGTGTCAGCAATGAAACGCCGACGAACAGCAGCAGCGACGCCAGCGCGCCGGTGACGATAACGGGGAAGCGGCCGACCAGCGCCAGCGCGTCGGTCGCGACCCAGCCGAGCTCGGCGGCCAGGCCAAAGCCCGAGCCGCCGACGATCGCGGCAATTGCCCCGGGCGCCGTAGCGCGCTTCCAGTACAGCCCGCCGACGACCGGGATGAATACCCCGGCCGCGTACAGCGTGTAGGACATCAGCAAAAGGCCGATGATTGCCTCGAAGTGCAGCGCCATGGCCAGCGCCAGCAGGCCGAGGACGACGGTGACGATGCGCGAGATCGCCAGCAGGCGCTTCGAGTCCTGCCCGGCGGCTGGGTCGATCAGCTTGACGTAGAGATCGTGCGTGACGTGCGAGGTGCCGGCCATCAGCAGCGAATCGGCCGTCGACATGA
>CAYPZP010000182.1:0-6255 GCA_964415285.1 uncultured Halomonas sp.
TTCACCGTCACGCTCGTCGCCGACGAGCGGATCAACACGTCGAGATCCGGGCTCACACCCGCGGCAAAGCCGACGACCGCCGCCGGCCGGGCCTGGCTTCGGCGCGCACCGGCCTGGGCGAACAGCGTGCCGACGACGCCTTGCGTGACCGGGTCCATGCGCTATGCTGTTCGCGCCACGAAGCGGACGCGAAACGTCGGGATGCGATTCATCGGCGGCTGGCAGCGAACAATCCGAACAGAGCCGGGAGTGTAAGCGAAACGATGTACAGGAATCTTACCTTGCTGCTGGCCGCACTCGCCCATGCGGCCCTGATCGGCGGATGCGCGGGCACGCCGGACTGCAGCGATGCCCTTGCGCAGGCCGAACGCGCGGCCGCCGAACGCCAGCCGCTGGCGAGCTGGATCGGGGCCGTGGATGCCGCGTGCCGCGCGCCGGCCGAGGCCGGTTGGGCCGATGCGCTGGCGACCGATTGCGAGCCGCTGTACGCGTTTCACGCGGGGCGCACCGGGAAGGCGCCGTCCGGCGATTGTCGCGATCCGGCCTATGCCGAAGCCCGAAGCCTCGGCGAGCTGCTCGGTGACATGGAGCGTGAGCAAACCGGTATCGAGGCGCGCCTGGCCGCCGAAACGCTCGCCGACGACGAGCGCCGACGACTCCGCCAGCGCCTGATCGTGATCGAGCGCGACCGGCCGCAGATCGCTGCGCTGGCGAGAATGCAGGGCTATCTGCCGCCGGCCGACGTGCCGGAAGCTGCAGCGAACTGAAACGCCGTCAAAGCGGTGCCTCGCACAGGCAGTGCGCCATGACTTCGGGCAGACGCCGGCGATCGTCGCCGGCAGCGGCAACCCGATTGAGGTCTTCAGCAAGCCGGTCGTACAGCCCATTGCCGACCAGCCGACGCAGCGGGTGATCGGGTAATTCCAGGCCGGCGCGGGCCAGCGCGCTGGAGCCCATCTGCGCCAGAAACTCCTCGACCGGGCTCATCTTGCGCTCCACGTACACGGTTCGGTAGTCTTCGCCCAGACCTGCCATCCGCGCCGCCGCGTCGACGGCTTCGTCGAGCGTGCCGAGCTGGTCGACCAGTCCGCGATCGCGCGCCTGCTTTCCGGTCCAGACCCGGCCCTGGGCGACCGCGTCGACCTGATCGGTCGTGATGTCCCGATGCTCGGCGACCAGGCCGATGAACTGCCGGTAGCCGTGCTCGATGATCGACTGGACCAGCTCGGCGACCGGCTCGGGGATCTCGCGATCGGGCCGGAACGCGCCGGCCAGCGGTGTGGTGCCGAAACCATCGGTGTTGATGCCGATCGTCTCCAGACTGCGCTGGAAGGTGGGCAGGAATCCGAAGATGCCAATCGAGCCGGTAATGGTGTTCGGGTAGGCCCAGACTTCGTCGGCGCCCATGGCGATCCAGTAGCCGCCCGATGCGGCCACGTCGCCCATGCTGACGATCACCGGCTTGCCGGTTTCACGCAGCGCCATCATTTCCTGCCGGATGACCTCGGAGGCAAAAGCGCTGCCGCCGCCGGAATCGATGCGGAACACCACCGCCTTGATCTCCTCGTCGAGCGCCGCGCGCCGGAGCAGGCGCGCCGTCGAATCGCCGCCGATGGTCCCCGGCGACTGGCTGCCTTCGACGATGGCGCCGGATGCGACCACCACGCCGACCCGGTCACCGCCCAGTACCGGCTTGCGGGGCACGGCAAGGAAGTCGGCCATGTCGATCTGGCGGAAGCCCAGCTCGTCGTCGGCGGCGCCGCGCTCGGCCAGCTCCAGCCTGGCCTCGGGTCGCGTGATCAGCCGGTCCACCCAGCCGGCCTCGAGCGCGGCCTCGGCGGCGTCGCCGCGCTGATCGGTCAACAGGTCGACCGGGCGCTGGGTCTGCGCGATCAGGCGCTCCAGCGGCAGGCCGCGGTTCGCCGAGACGATTTCCAGGTACTGCTGCCAGAGCCCGCCGATCCAGAACTCGGCCGCTTCCCGGTCGGCTTCGGACATGTCGTTGCGAATGAACGGCTCCATCGCCGACTTGAATTCGCCGACGCGGAAGAGATTGACGTCCACCTTCAGCATGTCCAGCGCGCGGGCATAGTAATTACGGAAATAGGACAATCCCTCGATGATCAGGACTCCGTCCGGATTCAGCCAGACTTCATCGGCCATCGAGGCAAATCCGAACTGCGATTGGGTCAGGCCGTCGGCGTAGGCGACGATCGGCTTGCCCGATTCGCGGAACGCCTTGACCGCCGCGTCGAGCTCGGTCAGGGTGCCCGGCGAGATGCCGATCAGCCGATCGGTGCGAATCAGGATCTGGGCGATCCGGTCATCCTCGGCGGCCAGCTTCAGCACCCGCACCAGGTCGCGCAGCCGGGTCTCGGGAGCCTGGTCGCCGATCGCCTCGTTGAGCGCACGTTCGACGGGCGTGCCGGTGAACTCCTCGACGATCAGGCCGACCGGCGCGATGACCAGCGTGGTGTCCTCTTCCAGGGTGATGGCGTCGCCGGGCGAAAGCAGAACACGGACGATCAACGCCAGCACCAGCAGGAACAGAATGTTGAATACCGCCATTCGAAATGCGGTCAGCCCGCGCCAGAAGCCCAGCCACAGGCGCACGAGGAAGTTTCGTTGTCTTGGTTCGCTCATCGAGAATCATCCGGAACGGGAAAGCAGGCCGCGCATCTTCGGTCACCGGAATGAACTCGAGATCAAGCGTCCGGGCGGCGACGAGGCACGTGCGTGAATTGTCAGTGTAGCGGGCATGGGACGCAAGGGTCAGAAGTCAGGCTCCGGGATGCGGTGCGGTTGCGTGATGCGCAGGAAGCGGCTGCCCAGCAGCACCGCGGCGGTCGACAGGCCCGCGATCATGCCCACCCACATCCCGGGCGCGCCCCACCCCTGCCGGAAGGTCAGCCAGGTGCCGAGGGTCAGGCCCACGGCCCAGTAGGAAACGACGCTGTAGATCATCGGGATCCGCGTGTCCTTGAGTCCGCGCAGGGCGCCGGCGGACGCGACCTGCAGGCAGTCCGAAACCTGGAAAATCGCGGCGAACAGCAACAGGCCCGCCGCCATCTCGATGACCTCGCGCTCAGTCGTGTAGATCCGCGCGATCCACTCCGGAAACAGCAGCATGACCAGCGCGGAAAGCAGCCCGAAACCCACCGCCAGCGAGATGCCGACGAAACCGGCCCGGCGCGCACCCTGCGGGTCGCCCCGTCCCAGCGCATTGCCGACCCGCACGGTGATCGCGCCGGCCATCCCCAGCGGCACCATGAAGGCCATCGACGCGAAGTTGATCGCGACTTGGTGCGCCGCGATCGGCAGCGCGCCCAGGGTGCCGATCAGTAGCGCCGTGGACACGAACAGGCTGGCCTCGAAGAAGATCGTCACGCCGATCGGCACGCCCACGCGCAGCAGGCCGCCGATCTCCCTCGGGCTGGGCCGGCTGAAGCGATCGAACAGTTCGAACAGCGCGTATTGCGGTCGCCGCGAGACATAAACCGCGAGCACGGCGAATTGCACCCAGAACACGATTGCCGTAGCCCAGCCACATCCGACCGCGCCCATCGGCTCGAAGCCGAGTTTGCCGAACATCAGCACATAGTTCAGCGGCACGTTGAGCACGATGCCGAGCACCCCCACGTACATGGTCGGACGCGTGCACCCCGCGCCCTCGGAAAAGAACCGCAGCACCAGCATCAGCGTCAGGCCCGGGGCGCCCCAGCTCATCGCATCCAGATAATCCAGCGACAACCGGGCCACCGCCGGCTCCACCGACAGCAGGCCCATCAGCCAGTCGGCGTTGCGCGCGAGCGTGAAGATCAGCAGCGATACGCCGAGCGCGATCCACAGCGCCTGGCGCGTCATTTCGCCGGCCTGCCGGCGCCGGCCGGCCCCGTCGAGTTGCGAAACCGCCGGCGAAACCGACATCAGCACCCCGAGGGCGAACATCAGGCCGGCGGCCCATACCGAGGAACCGATGGCGATCGCACCCAGGTCGACCTTTCCAAGCCGGCCGGCCATGACCGTATCGACAAAATTCATGCCGAAGCTGGAGACCTGGCCGACGATCAGCGGCCCGGCCAGCAGCAGCGTGCGCCGGACTTCGTATCCGATGCCGGAGCCGCCGGCAGGCGGCGTTTTCGGAAGCTGGACGGTCACGACGCGGCGTTCGGCATCACAGGGGTAGCCGTGCAGTCTAGCTCAGGTGGACGTGTCGGCCGCAGAGTCGATGACGACTTTGGTTGAATCACCGGCGGCACGGTGCGTTACGCCCGACCGGGGGTCGCTAGTGGGCCATGCGGCTAATTGGGTAACACTCAGCCGCCGCACGAGCGTCGTGGGCAAGGCGCGCGAGCGCAGGCGTCCTTGCCGGGCCGTCAAGCGAGCGGAACGCTGCCCACGGCGCTAGTGCGACGGCCCTTCGGGAGCCACCATGCCGGTGCGACTCGGCGTTGCCTTTCTTGGCAAGGGAGCGGCCATTCCCTGCGAAACGCGCCTTGATTCGCACCGGCACAGTGGCTCTGAGCGTTATCCAATTAGCCGCATGGCCCACTAGGTTGCCCTGTAAAGTCAACTGCAGTTTCGCCGCTCGCTGCGCGAGCTTTTGCGACTTTCTTCTTGGCGCCCCAAGAAGTAAGCAAGAAATGCAGCTCGGCGTCGGCGCCGTCGACGGCGGGCGCATTGTTCGAGCAGTCTGCCGGATCATCCAGAATCAGCTTCGGCACACCACCGGATTCCATCTCCCTTCTGCGTCGAAGCAGCCGAGGAGCGGAGTCTTTTCCGGCGCTTGTCATGACCATCGGGCCGGAGGTGTCTGAGCGCAAGGAGCATCAGCGACTGGAGCGAGTTCTCCGGCCGCCGGAAAAGGCGAGCACCGCAGGGAACCGGGCGGAGCCCGGCTGTGCCGCTGCATGAGCCATTTTGCCTCCTTTTGGGGCCTCAAAAGGAGGTCGCATCAGCCGGCGAAGCCGGCGGCGAAACCGATTTCAGGGTGTCGAGTCCCGTGTGGCACGAGATTTCGACAACGTACTTCTTGGCGCCCCAGGAAGAAAGCAAGGAGCGATACTTGGCGCCGTCAACGGCGGCGCGCGTGGGTCGAGCAGTCCGCCGGATCGTCCAGGGTCAGCTTCGGCACAACGTCCGGCGATCTCCCGTCTGCCTCGGAGCCGCCGAGAAGCACAGGGGCGGGCGGAAGGAGGCGCGAAGGTGTCTGAGCGCAGGGAGCGCAGGGAGCGCAAGCGACTGGAGCGAGTTCTTCGCGTCCCGCCCGAACCGAGCATCGCAGGGGACCCGGCGCAGCCGGGCGGTGACGCGGCATGAGCCATTTTGCCTCCTTTTGGGGCCTCAAAAGGAGGTCGCATCAGCAGGCGAAGCCGGCGGCGAAATCGCCTTTGAATTTGACCTAAAACGCCAGAATCGGCTCGCGCAGTAAGCGGCGAAACCTTGGTTAAAGGGGAAATCCCCTGACGGTCAGACCTCGCTCAGAGCCCGAAACCATCAATCCGTATATTCACTTTCCAACCACGCCAGCATCGCCCGCAGGCCTTGCGCCTCGCCGCCGGCCGGTCGGCCCGGTCGATCACCGAGGTTCCAGGCATAGATATCGAGATGCATCCAGTCGATGCCTTCGGGCACGAAGTGATCGAGAAACAGCGCCGCGGTCAGACTGCCGCCCTGGGAAGTCGTGCCGGTGTTGGACAGGTCGGCAATCGCGGGCTGGATCTGCTGCTTGTACGGTCTGTACAACGGCATGTGCCAGATCGGGTCTTCCAGGGCCATCGACAGGTCCTGGATGCTGCGCGCCTGCTGCGGGTCGCGTGCGTACAGCGGCGGCAGGTCCTCGCCCAGCGCGACGCGCGCAGCGCCGGTCAGCGTGGCGAAGTCGATGATTCGTTCTGCGTCCTCCTCGGCCGCCAGCGTCAGCGCATCGGACAGCACGATCCGGCCCTCGGCATCTGTGTTGCCGATCTCCACGGTCGTGCCGTTGCGCGTCGTCAGGATGTCCGACGGCCGGTACGCATCGCCGGAAATGGCATTCTCGACGGCCGGAATGTAGACCCGCAGGTGCACCGGCAGTTCCAGGCGCATGATCATCTCGGCCAGGCCGATCACGTGAGCCGCCCCGCCCATGTCCTTTTTCATCAACACCATTCCGGAGCCCGGCTTGATGTTCAGGCCGCCGGAGTCGAAGATCACGCCCTTGCCGACCAGCGCCAGTCCGGGGTGGCCGGGGTTGCCCCACTCCATCCGGATCAG
>CAYPZP010000183.1:0-6098 GCA_964415285.1 uncultured Halomonas sp.
AAACCCTGGTCGTGATACATCGCCAGCACCGCATCAAAACGCTCGATCCGGCCGGGCACGAACGCGGTATCGGCCGGCAGCGGGCCTTCGAGACGCATCCCGCGCGCATGCATCTGAGCGAGCACCGGTTCGATGGTTTCGATTTCCTAGGTTCCGAGGCGGCCGCCCTCGCCCGCGTGCGGGTTCAGGCCAAGCACCGCGATCAGGGGATCGGCCATGCCGAATCGCCGCTGCAGGTCGAATCGTAGAATTTCCAGCGTTCGCGTCAGCCCCGGCGCATCGACGGCGTCGGCCACATCCCGCAGCGCCAGATGCGTGGTCGCCAGGGCCACGCGCAGCGTGTCGGCGACCAGCATCATGACGACGCGCTCGACGCCGGCCTTTCCCGCCAGGTATTCGGTATGGCCCGAGAACGGGATGCCGGCGTCGTTGATCAGCCCCTTGTGCAGCGGCCCGGTGACCAGCCCCGCGGCCCGTCCGGCAGCGACCACCTCGACGGCCCGATCCAGCGTTTCGAGCACGTAAGCGGCATTGGCCGGGTCCAGCGAACCGGGCTCGGCGGGTCGGCGCAATGCGATCGGGAGGCACTGAACCTCGTCCGGCGCCAATTCGGCGCTGGTTTCGCCGAGACCCACGATCCGGACACGAACGCGCCGTCCCGCGGACGCGGCGGCTGCCCGGATCAGGTCGGGATCCGCGACCAGCACCGCCCCGGCATCGCCGGCCGCCACCGCCGCGGCCAATTCGGGTCCGACACCGGCCGGTTCTCCCGGCGTGATCAAGAGCGGCAAGGCCGCCATCGAATCAGATCAGCACTTCGACGTAGGCTTCTTCACGCATCTGGCGCAGCATTCGATCGAGTTCTTCGTCGGCTCGCTGCTGCCGGATCATCTCGCGCGCCTCGGCCCGAAGCGCCTCGGCGGTTCGGTCCGAGGCGCGCTGGTCGAGCAGCTTGACGACGTGCCAGCCTTCGTCGGTCTGGAACGGCTGGCTGAGTTCGCCCGGCTCCAGGCTGTCGACGACGGCCTGGAAAGTCTGGCCGTAGGCGCCTTCCGGGAACCAGTCCATCAGGCCGCCGAGATTGGCCGAGCGCTCATCGTCGGAAAATTCCCGCGCCAGCGGCGCGAATTCCGCGCCGTCCCGGATCTGTGCGTGGAGATCCTCGATCAGGCGCCGCGCATCGTCGCGCGAAACCAGTTCCGAGGGCTCGATCTGGAGATGACGCGCCTGGAACTCATCGACGATCACATCGCTGCGCGGCCGGCGCTCGTTGACGCGCAGAATCATCATCGCACCGCTGGCCATCATCGGTTCGGTGATCTCTCCGGCCTCCAGGTCGCGAATCCGGTCGGCGATCTGTCGCGGCAAGGCGTTGAGATTACGCCAACCAACGTCGCCGCCGTCCAGCGCGTCCGGTGAATCCGAGTACTCGACCGCGGCCTCGGCAAAGTCCCTTCCGGCGAGGACTTCCTCGCGAATCTCCAGGATTTGCGCCTCGGCCTCACGCAGATCGCTGGGAGTCGCCGACGGCGAAACCTGGATCGCAATCTGCGACAAATGGTATTCATCGCTTTCGAACATGCCCGATGCCATCAGGATGTCGACCTCGGTGTCGGTGACCGGGTCCATGCTCTCGATAATTCGCTGCTGCAGCTTCTGCGTGATGATCTGTTCGCGCACGTCGTCGCGAAACTCGTTGAACTCGATGCCGTCCATTTCGATCGCCTCGCGCAACTGCGAGATCGACAGGCCGTTCTGACGCGCGACCTGATCCAGGGAGCGGTCGACCTCCTGGTCGGTCACCCGGATTCCGGTTTGCTCGGCACGCTGCAGCTGAACCTCGTTCATCACCAGGCGGTCGAGCACCTGCTCTTCGAGCACGCGTTCCGGCGGCTGGCGCTCGCCGCGCTGCTGAATCTGCCGCAGCACGGTTTCCTTGGTGATCTCCAGCTCCGAGCGCAGAATCACGCCTTCGTCGACGATGGCGACGATTTCATCGAGCTTCTCGTAATCTTGCGCACCGGCGCCCAGCGGCGCCAGCAGGCACAGGCCGATCAACGTGTTTCGCAATGCGGAGTGCATCATGTGATTCGAACTCCCGGATTTATCGCGTGAAAAGGTTGTAAGGTCGCCGCCCCAGGCTTCCAAGGCCCTTGAGATGCAGCTCGAGGAAGAACGCAGTCCGCTTTTCGGACTCGCGGTCGCGAATATAACGCCTCACCGAGGCGCGAACCGCCCAGCAGCAGCTCTCGTATTCGATCCCGCCGAGCAGTTCCAGCGCCGTGGCATCCTCGAACGAGTAGCCGAGCCGGCTGATCACGTTGAGATTGCGCGACAGCGGGTAGCGTGCCCGGACGTCGATCTGATCGACGCGATCACGCCGGAAGCGGTAGCCGAGCTGAACCTGCCGGGCATCTTCACCCTTCCAACTCAGACCGAAGGCGGCGACATCGGTTTCATTGTCTTCGGGATCCCACTGCAGTCCGGCGCTGACCAGGAAGTTATCGGTCGGCTGCCAGTTGATCTCCCCGACCGAGGCCGACACCGAGCGGTCCTCGTCCGGCGCGCGCCGCAGCCCGACCCCCAGATCGTCGAAGAACACGATCTGACCGACACTGGCCTCGAGAATACTCCGCCCGCTGCCGTCCTCGAGCAGGCGGCTGGTCAGCGCCAGCGTGAGCTGGTTGGCATCGGCCTGGCGGTCCGGGCCGGAGAAGCGATTGGTCTGGAACAACTGCGAGAAACTGAACGTCAGCTCGCGCGTATCGAAGATCGGCAGATTCTCCTGGGATCGTCCCGGCACGTACAGGTAGAACAACCTCGGCTCCAGCGTCTGCAGTCGGCCGGCGGCGGTTCGGCGCTCGAACACCAGGCCGCCGTCGACGCTGACGATCGGCTGGACCCGGCTCGGCGTATCGTCGGAACCGGTCTCGCGGTTTTCCAGGCTGTAGGCGGTCGTGCGCAGCGCAATGGCCGGCTCCAGGAATCCGGCCGGTCGCACCAGGCGCCACGACAGTTCCGGCATCGCGTCCAGACGCATGCCGCGGACGCCCTCATCGCGGTGGAAATAGACGGCCTCGCTGTCGATCTGCAGATTCAGGCCCGCCGTCAGCGGCCAGTTGCCCTCGAATTCGATCCGCGGCAGGCGGTCGTAAGGCTCGCGGTCGGGCCGTACCGCGTCGTCGAGGACCTGGAAGGTATCGAACGTGGTCCTGAGCCGCCAGTTCCGGCCCTGACCGACGAATCGCAGATCCGAACGCAGGAACTGGATCGCGCTGGAATCGAGATCGTTGCCGAGGTCGAAGAAGTAGTCGGCATCGCTGACGCGGTTGACGCTCAGCTGGCTGAACCACCCGGGCGCCAGTTTCAGCTGATGACGGACCCGGCCAAGCCAGCGATCCTGATCCTCGTTGCGGTCGTCGGGCAGGTAATCGAAATTCAGCGTTCCCGCCTGCCGCCGCGTCAGGAAGCGGTACTCGCTTCCGAGCATGGCGCCGCGATCGCCGACCAGGCGCGGCGTGAAGGTCGCATCCTGGTTTGGCGCGATGTTCCAGTACCAGGGCACGGCGAGGTCGACGCCGTTGTCGCTGCTCGAGCCGATCTGCGGGTACAGGAAACCGGACTTGCGTTCGTCGTTGAGCGGGAACGTGAGCCACGGTGAATACAGGATCGGCACGCCCTTGAACTCCAGTCGGGCGTTGCGCGCCGTGCCGACGCCGCGTTCGAAATCGAGCTTGACGTCTCCGGCCTTGAGTTGCCAGTCCGGATCCTCGACATCGCAGGTCGTGAAGTCGAAATCCTGGACGCGCGCGCGGCCTTCGTCGACCATCTGCACGACGCCGGCGTAACCGGCGCCGGCGGCACCCGCGACCGCGTAGTGGGCCTCGTCGAAGCGGCCGGTCGAGGCATCGGTGTTGTAGCGGGCGCTGGAGGCGCGAATCCGCACCAGGGCGCTGTTGTACTCCAGCCAACCCGGCAGCAGCGCTTCGCCGGTCACCGGATCGTAGATCAACTCGTCGGTGTTCAACACCTGGTCGCCGTAGATGAGTTCGACGTCGCCGGTGAAACGGATCGGTTCGTCTTCGCCGGACGAGTACATGCCTTCGGCCCGGATATCCATCGGCAGGTTGCCGGCCCGATCGACCCGACCGCGGTCGGGCATGGTGCCGGGGGGCTGGCACTGGCGGATCGGCGGCGCCGACTCGCCGCTGGTCTGCGCCTGCGATGCGGAGACCGCAGCAAAACACAGCGCACCGGCGCAGACGACCGCGATGCCGGCGCGGCGCGCCAACGCCCACGGCCGTCGACCCGACCGAAGCGGGTTCGCGGCGTGCGAATGGGGAAAGCGTGTCACGGGCAGATCTGGATCCGGCAGCGATTCAGGAATTCCGCGCGCGTGTCGCTGTCGGCTGACGCCAGTCTTTCGACAGCCTCGTGAAAGCGCCCGAAGTTGCCGCCATATTCTGCCAGAAGATCGCTGAACGCGTCCGTTCCAGCCTCGTAGGTTGCGATCAGCGCCAGGTGCGCATTGTTCAGCGGCCGGCTCATGTACGCATCGAACGCGGCGCTGTCGTGTTCCAGCCTGAAACCCCGATAACGGGCCTGCAGCGCGCCGAAACGGTCGCGCTTGGCCGCACGCATGGCATCGGCCGGCAGGTCCAGCCGATACAGCGCTTCGAGCTCGGCGCGCGCTTCCAGCAGCAGCGCCACGAACGCCCGCTCCAGCCGCAGCCGGTCCCCCCAGCGCCGAAGCGGTTCGAGCCGCTGCTGCGAGCGGAGCCAGCGTCGAACCCCCTCGCGCTCGACCGCGGTGGCATAGGCCTCGTTGAATGCGGTATCCCCGGGCACGTAGACACGCTGATGCGCCAGTTCGTGGAACAGCAATCCGGCCAGCGCCAGCTCGCCGCGCGCGAGCATCGGACTGGTCACCGGGTCGTCGAAGCGCCCGAGCGTCGAATAGGCAACCGCCGGAGATACCTGCACGTCGAAGCCACGCTCGCCCAGCCGTCGCGCCCGGCGCTCGGCGGCTGAGCGACGAAAATAGCCGCGATAGGCCACGCAACCGGCGATCGGGTAGCACCAGGTGCGCGGCGCGACCGAGAACTCCGGCGCCGCGATCACGTTGTAGACCACCGCATCGCGATCGAGCTCGACCCAGCTCTCGTAGCTGCCGTCGGCGGGCAGCGCCAGCTCGCGCTCGGCGAAGTCCCGGATCGCACCGACCCGCTCCAGTCCGGCACGGGTTTCCGGCGCGAGGTCCGGGGAAACCAGTGCTTTTTCGATATCCTTGCGAGCCAGCAGCAGCTCGGCCTGACCGCGGGCGGCCTGGCCGTACCATCCCAGCGTCGCGCATCCGCTCGCGACGACCAGCAACGCCAACAGGACCAACCGGATGAGCAACTGGTATATCGACGAGGATTTCTGGCGCACCTTCGGACCCCTGATGTTCGGCGAACCGCAGTTTATCGAGGCCGCCGAGCAAGTGCCGGCTCTACTCAAGCGAATCGGCCTGGACCGGGGCGCGGTGCTGGACCTGGGCTGCGGACCGGGACGCCACGCGCTGCCGCTGGCCCGGGCCGGTCTGGACGTCACCGCCGTGGACACCAGCGCCCGGCTGATCGAGGAACTGCGCGACCGCGCCCGGGCCGAGCCGTTCACGATCGATGCACGGGTGGGCGACATGCGGACCTTCGAACGACCCGCGGCCTTCGATGCGGTGCTGCTGATGTGGACCTCGTTCGGTTACTTCGACGACGAGGCCGACCACCGGCGCGTGCTCGACCGCGCGCTGGACAATCTTCGCCCCGGCGGCTGGCTGGTGGTCGACCAGCTCGGCCTGGAAACCCTGTGCCGTTCGCTGCAGCCGGTGCATCTGACCGAATACGAGGACGGCCGCCTGCTGGTCGAACGGCCGGTATTGGCCGACCTCAACACCCGGCTGGAAAACGAGTGGATCCTGGTCGACGGCGAGCAGGCGCGGCGCGCGACCTGGTCGCATCGGGTGTGGTCGGCCGGGGAGTTCGCGCGGCTGGTCGACGAAGCCGGCTTCGTCGAAGATCGGAAGAGCACACGTCTGAACTCCAGTCACTCCGGAGAAT
>CAYPZP010000184.1:0-6023 GCA_964415285.1 uncultured Halomonas sp.
AACCTGTTCTCCGGCGAGGGATACGGCGGCCTGTCGGAGACCGCGCTGCACTACATCGGCGGCATCTTCAAGCATGCCCGAGCCATCAACGCGTTTTCCAATGCGACCACCAACAGCTACAAGCGGCTGGTTCCGGGCTTCGAGGCGCCGGTGCTGCTGGCCTATTCGGCCCGCAACCGATCGGCTTCGTGCCGGGTGCCGTGGGTGGCCAGCGCCAAGGCGCGGCGCATCGAGGTGCGCTTCGGCGACGCCGCCGGCAATCCCTACCTGACGTTCGCCGCGATGATGATGGCCGGCCTGGACGGGATCCTGAACAAGACCGACCCCGGATCGCCGATGGACAAGGATCTCTACGACCTGCCGCCCGAGGAGGAGCGCGATATCCCGCGCGTGTGCCACGCGCTCGATCAGGCGCTGAACGCGCTGGACACCGACCGTGATTTCCTCAAGGCCGGCGACGTGTTCTCGGATGATCTGATCGACGGCTACATCGAGTTGAAGATGAAGGAAGTCACGCGCTTCCGGATGTCGACCCACCCGGTGGAGTTCGACATGTACTACTCGTCCTGAGGAAGTGCACGCGACTCCGCCCGGCCGTCCGGGCGGAGTTCAACGGCGGCAGCGACGAATCCGTCGCTGCTGGCCGGTGGAACCTTCCGGTATGATCGGGCTCCAAACAAGCGGGGGTTTACGGAATCCGAGCGGAGGATGCGCATGAATTCGATTCATTGGATCATCGGAGCCGGGCTGGCGGCGGCAGTCTCGGTCACTGCGCTTTCCGCATCCGCCCAGGACATCTACAAGACCGTCGACGAGGACGGCAACGTCGTCTACACCGATCAGAAGCCCAGCGAGGACGCCCAGCCGGTGCGGCTGCCGGAGCTGACCGTGGTCGATCCGATCGAACTCGGCGATACTGCCGCGGCGCAGCCGGATGGCCAGACCGTCACTGCAGCGACGGGCCCGGCCCTGCAGATCGTGTCGCCGACGGCGGAGGAAAACATCTGGAATACCGCCTACGTGCTCCCGATCAGCGTTGCCGTCGACGGCCGCCTGCCCTCCGGAGCCCGGCTCGTTTACCTGATCGACGGCGAAGAAAGAGCCACCACCCGATCCCAGTCCATCGAGCTCGAAGAGGTCTATCGCGGGGAGCACCAGCTGACCGTGGAGATGCGCAACGATGCAGACGACGTCCTGTCGCAGGCCGGGCCAGTAACGTTCTACATGCGACAGCATTCGAGGCTGCACCCGAATCCGAATTGATCGTTGCCCGGGTCGGAATCCGGACCCGGTTTACTCATGCCCGTTTGCGGCCGGCTCGCCAGCCGTCTTCGCTGACGTTTTTTCGAGGCTGCTTTCGGCAGATTCGAAGGCGATCGTTTGCCGGGGGCGATGAGCGCAAGTTCTCGATCTCGGTTGACTTACCACCACAGATTTCGGCACCTTTCTCGCGCATCCTTCTGAATCCCCTGCTGGTCATCCGGTTAATGGATCGTGGATTGACGGCGCGGTTTTTTTGGTAGTTTCAGGCACGTGACTCGCGTGGTTACATGCGAGCCGGAGCCTGGGAAAACCGTTGCGTGCTGGAGACAAGCGATGAAATCCTTTTTTCTGGTGATCGGGATTGTTGTTTTTTCTTCGATCTGGTCGGTGAGCTTCGGCGCGAATTCGGGTGCCAGTTGCGACGAAAGCGGTTGCACGATCATGATCTGTGCCACCGACGAGTGCGAGATTCGCCACTGCGTCGACAGCGCCTGTTCCGTGATCGCGGTTTTCCCAACCCGAACCCGGGTGGCGTGCAGGATTACGTGCATTGCGGACAGGACCGCTGCGCAATCCGAACGCGCAACGACCGGGAATGCACCGTCGTCGGCTTCGAGAGCGGACGAGCCTATGAGATCGCTCGCCACCCCAAGACCGAGGACGCGGTTGACGAACTGCTCTCGATGTTCTTCGAGGAGGGGTCTTCGGAGTTCGAGGAACTTCCGCCGGGCCCACGCGCTCCGTCTGGGCTCCGCCAGGAGTGAGGTTCAGTTGCAGAAGGAGACGTGAGGATCGCGCCTGCCTCTTTGACCCCAACAGCCATTGACCAACTCGAGCGTCAAGTCGCTGGCGGTGCTGCATCTGGCCTGCTAGCGCGCGCCCCTGAGCTTACCTAGGCTCAGCCGAGCTATCAGGAACCCCAGCGGACTCCTGCCCGGCCGCTCAAACCTCCAGCCAAAACGTCACCGGCCCGTCGTTGACGAGCGCGACCTGCATGTCGGCGCCGAAGACGCCGAATTGCGAGGCCGCCCAGGCAGAAGACATTCCCGTCTGGAACTTCGCGAACAGTTCGCGACCGTCTTCGGGTGAAGCCGCCGGAGTGAAGCTGGGCCGGTTGCCGGAGTTGGTATCTGCGGCCAGCGTGAACTGCGGCACCGCGAGCAGCTCGCCGTCGACGTCGCGCAGGCTCCGGTTCATCCGGCCGGTTTCGTCCGGAAACACGCGATAGTTCAGGATGCGCTCCACGAAGCGGTCGATCTGCTCCGGTTCGTCGCCGCGCCGGAATCCGACCAGCACGACAAGCCCGAAGCGGATTCGGGCAACGGATTCGCCGGCGATCGATACGCTGGCGTTTCGGGAGCGCTGGAGCAGGGCAATCATGTGCGTCGAGGGCGTCGGTCGAGGCGCTCGATGGTAGCATCCGGAACCATGAAACCATTCTTCGGTCGGCTGTTGCTCGGCATTCTGGGCCGGCTGCCGCTGCGCGTTCATCGCTGGATCGCGATTGCGTTCGCACCCGTGCTTCGGGTCGTCGGTTGGCGCAAGCAGGCGATCGCCGCCGAGAACCTCGACCGGGCCTTCCCGGAACTCGAGCCGGCGCAGCGCCGGGCGCTGGCCCGCGACAACGTTCGCGAGTTGCTTCAGACGGTGAGCGAGTGCGGCCCCTTGTGGCACCGCAGCGCGGCATGGGTCGACTCCCGGATCGTTGAAGTGCAGGGCCGGTCTCACCTGGAGTCGGCGATGGCCGGTGGACGCGGCATGCTGATGCTGGGCGGCCACCTCGGCAACTGGGAGCTGGCGATTCTCTTCGGCAGTCTCCGTATGCCGTTCGATTTTCTTTACAAGCCGCCCGGTTCCGAGCGGCTCGATCGTCTGCTGACCGAGCGCCGCAGCCGCTTCGGTGCGCGCATGGTGCCGACCGGCGGGGCGGCCATGCGTCGCGTGCTTCGCGCGCTGCGAGGGGGCGGGGCGGTCGGACTGCTGTTCGATCAACTGCCGCGCGGCGGCGACTACGTCATAGCGCCGTTCTTCGGCCACCCGGTCGCGACGATGACGCTGCCGCATCGGCTGATTCAGGCGACCGGCTGCGTCGTGGTCATGGGGCACTGCTTTCGCGCCGAATCCGGCATCGGCTGGAAGGTTCGATTCGTGACCGTGCCCGGCGCCGAGGACCCGGACCCGGTGGCCGCGGCGGCGGCCATGAACCGCGCGCTGGAAGCCGAGATCCGAAGCGCGCCGGCGCAGTACCTCTGGCACTACCGGCGGTTCCAGCAACTCGGGGGTTGATCTCCCGATCGCTTTTTGCTGATCGAACTCGTGTAGATGGTTGCCGTGAGTTTCGATCCGTTTTTCGGTTCGTGACAACGGCGTTTCGCGCTGCTATCGGCGTTGTCGGGCTGGATTCAGCGTGCCGAATGGCGCTCTTTGATTCAGATTCAAAGGCGGTTTCGTCGCGCGGGCTGCGCCCGCTTTCTGGCGGGTAGCGCGCGGAAAGGAACCAAGAGTGCTGATGAAGGCAGCGATGGCTGTCGCGGCTTCCGGTGAGCGTGGCCAGCGTCCCGTACTCGGGCCGTGGCAGCGCTTGATTCCGATTGCCGGGTACCGAGGCTTCAAGGAACCCCTGGGCGAAGCCGGGACCAGTCCGATCCGCCGCTGCCGACACACCGCAACCGACGCTCGAAGCCCACCCGACGCACGGCGCGCCGGCCGCCGGTCAGCCCTCATTCGGCCGGCGGCTCGTGGCCGAGCCGCTTCAGCCATACGCACATGACCTTTTCGGCCTGCTTGTCGCCGTTGGCGCGCGCGACTTCGACCCCGTGCGCCCAGATTTCGTGGGCGACCTTGTATTCGCCGTTGGCTTCCAGCGCCTTTCCCAGCTCCTGCCAGGCCATGGTCTGGCAGGAATCGAGTTCGGTGGCCTTGCGGAAATGCGCGATGGCGCGGTCGAGGTCGCCGTGCTTGAGTCGGGCCTGGCCGGCTGCCAGCCGCGCTTCGTAGGAGTCGCGGCCGTTGTCGATCAGCTTCTCGATGGATTCGGGATTCATGGAACGCCAACTCGTTGAGTTCGTTGGTTCGTTGTTCGTTGGTTTCGAACAGTGCGGTTTCGGTCAGTTCGGTCACCATCGGCCTCGAACCACGGTAACCAATAACGAATCCGCGAACAACCGGGGAATCAGTGCTTCCAGTACGTCGGCGTCAGCAGGACCAGTACCGTGAAGATCTCGAGGCGCCCCAGCAGCATCGCGAAGCTCATCAGCCATTTCGTTGCCTGGTGCAGTTCGCCCCAGTTGGCGCCTGCCTCGCCGAGTGCCGGGCCGAGGTTGTTCATTGCCGAAAACACCACCGAAACCGAGGTCACCAGGTCGTGTTCGAAGCTCGAGACGATCAGCGTCAGGATCACGACGCAGACGATGTAGAGGGAAACGAATCCCCATACGGCGTTGGCGACTTCGGGGTTGAGCGTCCTGCCGCCGAGCTTCAGCGGGACGACGGAGCGCGGATGGATGAGCCGCTTGAGTTCGCGCAATCCCTGCTTCGAAACCAGGTAGATGCGCACGATCTTGAACCCGCCGGTGGTCGAACCGGCGCAACCGCCGAGCCCGGAGATCAGGATCATCAGCAGCGGCAGCGTGCCGGGCCAGAGATAGACGTCGGCGGTGGCGAAGCCGGTGGTGGTCGTGAACGACACCGCATGAAACACGGCGTATCGCAGCGACTCCCAGAACGTCGAATACACTGTCTGCTGCCACAACAGGACCGTGATCAGTCCGGTGATGATCAGCAGCAGCGCGGCAAACAGCTTCAGCTCCGGATTATGCAGATAGACCTGTGCGCTGGCCCGCCTCAGGGCCAGGAAATGCAGCGCGAAGTTCATCGCGGCGATGAACGTGAAGACGATGATCAACGCCTCGATCAGCGCGTTGTCGAAATGGCCGACCGATGCGTCATAAGTCGAAAAGCCGGCGGTCGCGATGGTGCTGAAGGCATGTCCGACCGCGTCGAACAGGCTCATGCCGGCCGCCCAGAGCGCCAGGGCGCAGATGATCGTCAATCCGATATAGATGGCCCACAGCGCCTTGGCGGTTTCGGCAATCCGCGGGGTCAGGCGGTTCTCCTTGACCGGCCCGGTCACTTCGGCCTTGTAGATTTCCATGCCGCCGATCTTGAGCATGGGCAGGATGGCAACGGCCAGGACGATGATGCCCAACCCGCCCATCCACTGCAGCTGCTGCCGGTACCAGCGAATCGAGATCGGCATGGACTCGATGCCGGACAGCACCGTCGCACCGGTGGTGGTGATGCCCGACGTCGACTCGAAAACCGCGTCGGCGAGGCTGATGTCCAGTGTCAGCAGCAGCGGTAGCGAGCCGGCCAGCGCCACGGCCCCCCAGCACGCGACCACGACGAGGAAGCCGTCTGCGACGCGCAGTTCGCGCTGGCTGTTGCGCACCGGCCAGTACATCGCCGCGCCGACCAGCGCCACGACGCCCAGGCTCAGCGCGAAGGCGCCCGTTCCGCCGTCGCCGGCGATCAGCGCAAACGCCAGCGGGGGGAGAAATCCGATGCTCAGGAACATCAGCAGCGCGCCGACCACGCGCTGGACCGGGGCGTATGCGCGCATCAGACGAACTCGGCTTCGACCGCGAACAGACGCTCGACCTCCGCGATCCTGCGCTTGTCGGCGACGAATAGGATCACGTGATCCTCGGGTTCGATGACGACGTCGCGGTGCGCCATCAACACGGTGTCGCCGCGCACGA
>CAYPZP010000185.1:0-5959 GCA_964415285.1 uncultured Halomonas sp.
CGACGATCTGGAATGCCAGTCCGATCGAGTCGGCGTATTCGCCCAGTGCCGCGACGACCGGATCATCGGATCCGCGATCCCAGGCGGCGGGCAGCATCACCGCGGCGCGGATCAACGCGCCGGTCTTCTTGTCGAACATCGTCTTGAGGGCCTCGGCTGACGGGCGAGTCGACTCGAATGCCAGGTCCATGGCCTGTCCGCCGACCATGCCGCGAGAACCGGCGGCCTCGGCCAGCAGCAGGAAGGCGCCCGGCGGCGCATCGGCTCGCGCCAGCGCCTCGAAGGCTAGCGTCTGCAGCGCATCGCCCGCGAGAATGGCAGTGGCCTCGTCGAAGGCGCGGTGAACCGCGGGCTTGCCCCGCCGCAGGTCGTCGTCATCCATGGCCGGCAGGTCGTCGTGGACCAGCGAATAGCAGTGAATCAATTCCAGCGATGCGGCCATCGCATCGACGCGTTCGGCTGTCACCTGAATCGCCCGGGCCGACGCATAGCACAGCAACGGCCGGATGCGCTTTCCGCCGTTGAAGACCGGGTAGCGAAGCGCCCTGTGCAGCGCCGCGGGTTCGACTTCCTCGCCGGGAAGGAGCGCATCGAGTGTGGATTCGACCCGCCGGACATATTCATCGGCAAGCTGGCTGAACGACATGCGCTGGGCTCCATCTCTGCTTTTCGCCATTCTAGCCCGCATGATTCGGGAAACCGGCCGCGGCGCCCGACCGGATCCTGCATTCGCGCCGGCATCACGACCTTCCCGCGGCATGCCTGCGCGCAGCCGCGCCGACGGCGATCGACGCTGCAATCCGCCCGTGCGGGGGAACCGATACGGTTCGGGCGGCGCCGGGCACGATCCGGTTCGCGGCATCCGGTTTGCCGCACCGGTGTGCAATGGATCATGGATCGCGCCGGTCTCGCGCAGCGAGCCAAATGTGCGGGTCGCGCGTTGATTCGGGCTCGAGGCGGGCGCTTTCGTGCCGTCGACGCGGATCGGCTCGAAAAAATATAATGAGGATCGGGAGTCAACGGGAGAGATTCGTGTCCGCCGAGGGCCGGGCCGCATACAGGAGTCTGTCGGACGCACTGGCGTTCCAGGCGCAGATTCTCGAGGGCGTCTCAAGGACCTTCGCGCTGACGATTCCGGTGCTGCCTGGCCGGCTTCGGGTTTCGGTCACCAATGCCTACCTGCTGTGCCGGATCGCCGATACGCTGGAGGACGATCCGGACCTCCCGGCCGCGGACAAGCGGGACTGCGCGCGCGAATTCACCGAAGTCCTGCGGGGCGCCCGCTGCGCTGGGCGGTTCGCCGAGGACACCTTGTCGCGGCTGTCCCGGCACACGCCGGAGGATGAGCAAGCGCTCATCGGAGGCACCGCCGAGGTCGTGAGGGTCACCCAAAGCCTGATGCCTGCCGAGCGCGATGCACTGGTTCGCTGCGTGACGCTGATGAGCGACGGCATGCATCGCTTTCAGCGCGGCGCCGGCCTGCACGGGCTCGAATCGTTGCACGCGCTGGACGAATACTGCTACTACGTGGCTGGCGTGGTGGGTGAAATGCTGACTTCGCTGTTCTGCGCCTATTCCCCGGCCATCGCCGCGCGCCGCGGCCGGCTCATCGAGTTGGCGCCGTCGTTCGGCCAGGGGCTGCAGATGACCAATATCCTCAAGGACATCTGGGAAGACCGCAAACGGGGAATCTGCTGGTTGCCGCGCACCGCGTTCGGCGAATCGGCCTCCGGGCGGTCGGATCTGCTGGCCGGTCTGGCGGATCAGCGCCTGGAGCACGGGCTCTCGCAGCTCGTCGTGGTCGCCCACGGACACCTGCGCAATGCGCTGGACTACACGCTGACGATCCCGCGTCGGCACGTGGGTATCCGAAGGTTCTGCCTCTGGGCGCTGGGCATGGCGGTGCCGACGCTCTGCAACATTCACGCCAGGCCCCGTTTTCGCTCCGGCGAGGAAGTCAAGATTACGCGTGCCGACGTCGGGCGCATCGTTCGGCGCTATGGTGCGATGGCCGGCAGCAATTCGATGCTGCGGTGGCGCTTCGCCCGGGATTCGGCCGCGCTGCCGGCCTCCGACCCCGGCGTGGCCGCCGGGCTGGAGGAAATCTCGCGCTGCGCCCGGGCCGACGGTCCGGACGCAGCGGACGATGCGCCCGCGACCTCCTCCCTGCACGCCAACTGACCATCAACAGGACGCCCCCCGAGATGAGCATCCCGACCCGGTCCGCCGAATCGTCCAGCCCGGTCGGCGCGGTCGATTCTGCGTCCGCGAATGCGTTGCACACAGCGATTCGTCGCGGGATCGACCGCCTGATCGCCGATCAGCAGCCCGACGGGCACTGGATTTACGAACTCGAAGCCGATTGCACGATTCCGGCCGAGTACATCTGCTACCTGCATTACATGGACGAGCGCGACCCGGCGCTGGAGGGCCGGATCGCCGGTTACCTGCTGAATCAGCAGCAAGATGACGGCTCCTGGCCGCTGTTCCACGGCGGCGCGGGCGATCTGTCGTGCAGCGTCAAGGCCTACCTCGCGCTGAAGCTCAGCGGCCGCCGAAGCGATGAGCCGGCCATGCGCCGGGCCCGTGACTGGATCCTGGGCCAGGGCGGTGCGGCGCGCAGCAACGTGTTCACGCGGATCCTGCTGGCCTGGTTCGCCCAGGTGCCGTGGCGCGCGGTTCCCTACATGCCGGCCGAGATCATGCTGTTGCCCGGCTGGTTTCCGTTTTCGCTCGATAAGGTGTCGTACTGGTCGCGCACCGTGATGGTGCCGCTGTTCATCCTCTACTCGGTGCGCGCCAGCGCGGCCAACCCGACCGGTACCGCGATTCCCGAACTGTTCGTCGAGCCCCCGGACCAGGTGCGCGACTGGTTCGAAGTGCGATCCGGCCTGAACCGGGTGTTTCTGCTGCTCGAAATGCTGGGCCGGCGTACCGAGTGGGCGATTCCGGCCGCGCTGCATCGCGTCGCGCTCAAGCGCGCCGAGCGCTGGTTCATCGAGCGGCTCAACGGCGTCGACGGCCTGGGCGCGATCTTTCCGGCCATGGTCAATGCCTCGATCGCGCTCAAGGAACTCGGCTACGGCGCCGATCACCCGTATCGGCGGCAGGCGCGCGAGGCCCTGCAGCGCCTGATCGTCGACGCCGAACGAACCTACGTCCAGCCCTGCGTATCGCCGGTCTGGGATACGGGCCTGGCGGCGCTTGCGCTGGACGCAACCGGTGAACCGGACGCCTGCGAGTCGGCCGGACGCGGACTGGCGTGGCTGGTCGGGCGTCAACTCACCAGCGAGCCCGGCGACTGGCGCGATAACGCGCCGTCGCTGGCCGGCGGCGGCTGGGCGTTCCAGTACAACAACCCGCATTACCCGGACCTCGACGACACGGCCATGGTGGCCTGGGCCATGCACGGCCACGAGCGCGAACGATTTCGTCCGGTCGTCGAGCGCGCGGCTTCGTGGCTGGCCGGCATGCAGAGCCGCAACGGCGGTTTCGGCGCGTTCGATATCGACAACGATCTCGACTACCTCAACGAGATTCCGTTTGCCGATCACGGCGCGCTGCTGGATCCGCCGACCGCCGACGTCTCGGCCCGCTGCCTGACGCTGTTCGCGATGATCGACGATCACCGCCACCAGGGCGTGCGCGATCGCGTGCGTCATTACCTGCTGGCCGAGCAGGAAGCCGACGGCTCGTGGTTCGGGCGCTGGGGCACCAATTACATCTACGGCACGTGGTCGGCGCTGGTGGCGCTGGCGGCCGACGGGCGAGAGCGCAATCGCGACGCCATCGAGCGCGGCGTCGCATGGCTGGAGCAGTGCCAGAACGACGACGGGGGCTGGGGCGAAGGCAACCAGACCTACCACGATCCGCAGCTGGCCGGCAGCGCGAGCGGCTCCCGGGCGTTCCAGACCGCCTGGGCGATGCTGGGTCTGATCGCTGCCGGCCACGCGGCGCGGGCATCGGTTGGCCGCGGATCCGACTACCTGATCGCCACCCAGAGCGAACACGGACACTGGCCGGAGCCTTGGTTCACGGCGCCCGGCTTCCCGCGCGTGTTCTATCTGAAATACCACGGCTATTCGCACTTCTTTCCGCTGTGGGCGCTGGCTTCGGCTCGGCAATCCGCGGGTTCGACCGATTGAACCGGCCCGGCTTCGTCGGCGGGATGGCCTGGGAAGTGCGGGCGCTGCGGCGCTGGAAACGCCGGCCGGTGATCGAGGTCGACGGGCCGGGACCGGGGGCGGCGCGCGTCGCGGCCGAACGTGCGGTCGCGCGCGGCGCGCGATGGCTGTGCAGCTGGGGCAGTGCCGGTTCGCTGGGCGATGCGGCGTCCGGTGACATCGTCATCGCAGACGCGATTCTCGACCCGGCCGGTATCCGGTGGGTCTGTGATCCGGATTCAGCGCGGCAGCTTTTGCGACTGCTCGCCGACATCGCCCCGATGCATTGCGGCGTGGTGTACTCGGCCGACGAACCGATCGCAGGGGTCGCCGCCAAGCGGGCGATCGCCGAGCGCACCGGTGCGCTGGCGGTCGATATGGAGAGCGCGGCCGTGGCCGGGGTCGCCGCGCAGGCCGGCCTGCCGTTCGCGGCGCTGCGCGTGATCGTCGATGCCGCCGATCGTTCGGTGCCGTCGGCCGCGATCGCGGCGCTGGATGGTCCCCGGCCCCGGGGCTTCCGGATCGCCAGGGGGTTGCTAGAATCGCCGGGTCAGATCGGACCGCTGATTGCGCTGGCGCGCGCAGCCGGGCGGGCGCGCCGCACCCTGGGCGTCTGCGCGCGCAGGCTGGAAATCGAATCGCCGCGGCCGTCATGAACAATCCATCCCTGCCTCGAGACCGAAGGCGTTGCCGATGAACGAATCCGAAGCCCGGCCCTGCGCACGCGCGACCGCCCGCGCCAATTTCGCCCTGGTCAAGTACTGGGGCAAGCGCGACGCGGCGCTGAACCTGCCCGACGTGGGGTCGATCTCGATCACGCTGGACGCGCTGTGGACCGAGACGCAGCTGGCGCTGGACCCATCGCTGGAACGCGATCGATTCGAACTCTCGGGCCGGCACGACGCGCGCGCCTCGGCGAGGGTCAGCGCACTGCTGGATCGGTTTCGCGCGCTCTCGCGCCGGCAGGTCTTCGCCCGGGTGACCAGCGCCAACAACTTCCCGACCGGTGCCGGCCTGGCGTCGTCAGCCTCCGGCTTCGCCGCGCTGGTTACGGCGGCCGATCGCGCCTTCGGGCTGGACCTCCCGCCGGAGCGTCGCTCCGAGCTGGCGCGGCTGGGATCGGGTTCGGCGGCACGGTCGATCTTCGGCGGTTTCGTCGAGATGCACCGCGGTGAGCGGGTCGACGGGCGCGACGCGATCGCCGAGCCCCTGATGGACGCCGCACGCTGGCCGCTTCAGGTCGTCATCGCGGTCAGCGATCGTTCGCAGAAAGCGGTGGGATCGACCGAGGGCATGGTGCGCACCG
Organism: uncultured Halomonas sp.; assembly: GCA_964415285.1. GTDB lineage: Bacteria > Pseudomonadota > Gammaproteobacteria > Xanthomonadales > Wenzhouxiangellaceae. The sequence goes on from CAYPZP010000185.1 coordinate 5,470, forward strand.
CCGAAACGTCGCCGTTCTATGCCGGCTGGGTCGGGAATCAACCGAACGATCTCGAAGCCGCGCGCCGCGCGATCCAGGGGCGGGACTTCGAGGCGCTGGCCCGGGTCTCGGAGGCCAGCGCGCTGACCATGCACGGCCTGGCAATGTCGGCGCGCCCGGGGTTGCTGTACTTCAATGCCGCGACGGTCGAGTGCCTGCACCGGGTCCGGCAGCTCAGGGCGGCGGGTCACGCCGTGTTCTTCACCGTCGACGCCGGCCCGCAGGTCAAGGCGGTGTGTCTTCCCGAGGCCAGCGACGCGGTGGCCGAAGCGCTTGCCGACGTTCCCGGCGTGCGCGAACTCGTCCGTTCGGGGCTCGGCGCCGGCGCCGACTGCGGTGTCTGTGACCGGATGGATCGGCCCGCATGAACGAAGCGCGCGCCCGGGCGCCGGGCAAGCTGCTGGTGGTCGGTGAATACGCGGTGCTGCAAGGCGCACCGGCGCTGGTGGCG
>CAYPZP010000186.1:0-5933 GCA_964415285.1 uncultured Halomonas sp.
GCCTCATTCGATTCGTCGAGCTTGCGGTCGCCGTAGAGCAGGTACAGGCCGTTGCCGTATTCGATCCAGGCGATCGGCGCATTCGACAGGCGGATGGCTTCGTCGAAGTGCTCCAGGGCCTTGTCGGCGCTTGCGCCGTAGGTCATCGAGCCGACCAGCTTGCCGACCTTGGCGATGACCTCGGCGTGGTACAGGCCGAGCGCGGTGTGCGCCTCGGCGTGTTCCGGTGCCAGGTCGACGGCCCGGTCCAGCGACTTGCGGATTCGCCCGCCGAGGCCCTGGCTCAGCGCCTTGGCGATGGAGATGCTCTGGCTGTAGCGTCCCAGGTGATAGGCGTGGAAGTAATGCGAGTTGGCGTTGTCGGGATCGGCCTCGATCGCCGCCTCGGCCCGGGCAATTCCGGCCTGGTAGATTTCCTGGCGAACGTTCTCGTCGTCTTCGAGGTAGTCGGCATGAATGCCCGACGCCTTGTTGACGACGACGTGGGCGTCGTCGCCCAGCGCCAGGCCTGCGTCCACGGATTCGGCAAAACGTCCGGCGTGGAACAGTCTCCAGGCTTGCTGCAACGCCTTCGAATCCGGCCAGGGTTCGCAGTCGCCTGCGTGCAGCTTCGGCCAGGTCTTCTTCAGCGCGGCGCCCGCGTACTCGAAGGCGCTCGAATCGCCGGTGAACTCGTGCCAGTTGTCGGTCTTCATTCGCTTGGCTCCTGAAATCGGGCACCCCGGAATCGCGCTGCGCGGGTGTCGAGCCGCTCGGAGGTTCCCTAGTATGCGCGCTCTAATTCTGGCGCCTAGTATGAAGTCATAGGCTCCCGGTGAGGGAGTGGATTCGAACGTGAACGAGGTAACAGCAGATGGCCAAGAAGACGGCAAAGAAGAAGGTCGCCAAGAAGAAGGCTACCAGGAAAACCGCGCGCAAGAGCAATTTCTCCGACATCCAGGACAATGCACATGAAATCTGGCTGGCCGGACTGGGCGCGTTCTCCATGGCGCAGGAAGAGGGCGTCAACCTGGTGCGCAAGGGCGGCAAGCTGATCAACGAACGGACCGGGCAGGTCATCAGCGAAAGCAGCAAGCTGTTTGAAAGGCTGGTTTCCGAGGGCCGCAAGCTCGAGGGAAAGGGCCGAAAGATGGCTGAAGACGCAGTCGGCGGTGTCAGAGACGACGTCGAAGGTCGTGTCGGCAAGGCTCGCAAGCAGGCGCGCACCAACTGGGACAAGCTCGAAAAGGTGTTCGAGGACCGCGTAGCGCGTGCGCTGTCGCGTCTCGGCGTGCCGACCTCCGATGAAATCCAGGAGCTCAGCGACCGGGTACAGGAACTCAATACCCGCGTGCGCGAGTTGTCCAAGGCGCAGAAGGCTGCGGCACCCAAAGCCACCAAGACGACCAAGACGACCAAGAAAACGGCTGCCTGAACCCGCATCCGGTCACGATCCGGGAGGGCCCCGCCATCCCGGATCGATCCAGGGTCTACCCCGAAGCAGCCGGACTTTGCTCCTCAAGCTGCTTTTTTTACCCGGGCCGCCAGGTCCGGGTTTTTTTATGTGTCGCGCGGTTCGGGTGAGCAGCCTGCTGCGGCCGCGTCGCGCAACGCGCTGGCCGCGTTCGGTTCGGTCGCCCGTCCTCGACGTAGCCTCCGGCTACGCCTGCGGATGGCTCGGTCACCGACCGCAACGATCACGTCACTCGACACACCCTCGCGACGCCCGCTCAGCCGAGCCGCGCGACATCCGCGCCAAGCAAGCCCCGGGTGAGCAGGCTGCTGCGGCCGCGTCGCGCAACGCGCTGGCCGCGTTCGGCCGGCCGGGGGGGGGTTCAGTCGCGGTAGGCGGCGGCGAGCAGTTCGAACTGATCTTTTGCAGCGCCCTGCAGATAGGGGCTCACGATGCTCATCACCTGGATCGCGGCGCGGCCCGGGCGCGGCTCCTGGCGCGGTTCGAGAACCTGGTCGAATGAGATCCAGTAGCTGGCAATCAGGACGATGTTCCGGATCACGGGTTCGTTTCGCGCCGTTCCCTTCTGGCAGTGCCCGGCGCGCTCGAGCGCCTCGAGCAGATCGCTCGCAGTGCGCATGGACAGTTTCAGAATGCCGCGGAATCGGCGCCGCAGGTCGCGGTCCCGTCCACAGAGCTCGTTGAGGTCCCGGTAGATGAAGCGGTAGCCGGCGATGGTTTCGAACACCAGGTGCAGGAACAGCCACGCATCCTCGACATCGGCGCGCTCGAACGGGTCGCCGCCGAGCAATTCCAGCATCTGGCGCTCGAATTCCCCGAACAGCGCTTCGATCAGCGACTGCTTGGTCTTGAAGTGATAGTGCAGGTTGCCCGGACTCATGTCGAGTTCGTCGGCAATCCGGTTGGTCGTGACGTTGGGTTCGCCGTGCTGATTGAACAGTTCCAGCGCCATCTCGAGGATGCGCTGCGGGGTGCGGGTGCGGGCCACTGGCGGGTGCTTGCTGATCGAAGCCTCAGCCGGTCAGCGAGTCGACCAGTTCGATGTATCGCTTCATCGCATCTTCGCGGTCGGTGCCCTGAAGCTTTTCCCAGGCCTCGTATTTGGCCACGCCGACGAAGTCGAAGAACCCCGGGCGTTCGCCGCTGACGTCGCCCTCGGCACCCTGTTTGTACAGTGCGTACAACTTCAGCAGGGTGTCGTTGTCCGGTCGCTGATCGAGTTGCTTGACCTTCTCGGATGCATTCTCGAACTGCTGCTGCAGGTCGCTCACGGTGTGTCCACTCCCTTGAATTCGTTCGGCCCCACTTATTAGCATGCGATCGCAGCGAGGTCAACGGCGCGGGCATCGTCGAGCGCCAATCGCGGCTCCGGGGTGGCGCCGCCGCGGGAACGTCGGTAACCTATCGGACCGGCTCGACCGAACGCCCTGGCTGCCGAACCGGCGGCGACGGCGGGCGGACCAGCCGAGGGCCGGCCGACTCGCCGGCGGGGTAGGCCACAAACAACAAGTTTCCGAGGAGAATTCGATGAGCTACTTCGTGACCGGCGGTACCGGTTTCATCGGCCGCAACCTGATCGATCAGCTGCTCAAGCGTCGCGGCACCGTCTACGTGCTCGTCCGACGCGGCTCGAAGAAGAAGTTCAACGCGCTGGTCGCGGAGCGCTGGAGCGATTCGAAGAAACGCGTGGTTGCCGTTTCGGGTGACCTCACGCGCGCCCGGCTCGGGGTTTCTTCGGCTGACATGGGCAAGTTCAAGGGCAAGATTCGCCACGTCTTCCACCTGGCTGCGGTCTACGACCTCGGCGCCAGTTCCGAGGACCAGGAGCGCGTCAACATCGACGGTACGCGCCATGCGATGGATTTCGCCGAAGCGGTCGGTGCCCGGTGCTTCCACCATACCTCTTCGATCGCGGCGGCGGGCCTGTACCAGGGCGTGTTCCGCGAGGACATGTTCGATGAGGCGACCGGTCTCGATCATCCCTATTTCCGGACCAAGCACGAATCCGAGGGCCTGGTGCGCAAGCACTGCCCGATCCCCTGGCGCATCTACCGCCCGGGCATCGTCGTCGGCCACTCCAGGACCGGCGAGATCGACAAGATCGACGGACCGTATTTCTTCTTCAAGCTGATCCAGAAGCTGCGTCGCGCGCTGCCGCCTTGGGTCCCGACCCTGGGCCTGGAAGGCGGCAGGATCAACATCGTGCCGGTCGATTTCGTCGCCCGCGCGATCGACCATATCGCGCACAAGCCGAAGCTGGACAACACCTGTTTCCACCTGACCGACCCCAATCCGAAGCGAATCGGCGAGGTCATGAACCTGTTCGCCGAGGCCGCGCATGCGCCGATCATGTCGATGCGCATCGACGCCCGCTTGTTCAACCTGATTCCGCAACCGGTGAAGCAGGGGATCGGCATGATGCCGCCGGTCCGCCGCATCATCAACCAGGTCCTCGGCGATCTCGGAATTCCCAAGGACGTGCTGTCGTTCTTCAACTACCCGACCAAGTTCGACACCCGCGAGGCCGAGCGGGCGCTCAAGGGTTCGGGCATCAAGGTGCCGCCGCTGGACGACTATGCCTGGGTGCTCTGGGATTACTGGGAGCGTCACCTGGATCCCGAGCTGTTCATCGACCGGTCGCTTTCGGGTCATGTCGGCGGCAAGGTCGTGCTGGTCACCGGCGCCTCGTCGGGCATCGGCAAGGCCACGGCGCTGATGATGGGCGAGGCCGGCGCGCACGTGATCCTGGTGGCGCGCAAGCAGCCGGAGCTGCAGGAAGTGAAGAAGGAAATCGAGGATGCCGGGGGCAAGGCGTCGACCTATACCTGCGACCTGGCCGACTACGAGTCCGCCGACAAGCTGTGCGCCCGGGTGCTCAGGGAGCACGGCGGCGTGGACGTGCTGGTCAACAACGCCGGGCGTTCGATCCGGCGCTCGATCGCGCTGTCCTACGACCGGTTCCACGATTTCGAGCGCACCATGCAGCTCAACTACTTCGGCGCGCTGAAGATGATCCTGGGCCTCCTGCCGACCATGGAGGAGCGCAAGAGCGGCCACATCATCAACATCTCGTCGATCGGCGTGTTGTCCAACGCGCCGCGGTTTTCGGCCTACGTTGCGTCAAAGGCGGCACTCGACGCGTTCAGTCGATGCGCCGCATCGGAGTTCAACGATACCGGCGTGGCGTTCACGACCATCAACATGCCGCTGGTCCGCACGCCGATGATCGCGCCGACCAAGATCTACGATTCGGTGCCGACGATTACGCCTCAGGACGCCGCCGACATGGTCAAGCAGGCCGTGATCTACCGGCCTCAGCGAATCGCCACCCGCCTGGGTATCTTCGCCTCTGTGCTGCATGCACTGGCGCCGAAGGTTTCGGAAATCGTCATGAACTCGGCGTTCCGGATGTTCCCGGACTCGGCCGCGGCCAAGGGCGAGAAACCGAACCGCGAAGAGGCGCGGGTGACCCAGGAACAGATGGCCTTCGCCAGCCTGATGCGCGGCATTCACTGGTAGCGCGGCGGGCCGCGGCGCAGCAACGCCCGGCCGCCCCCCGAGCGCGAGAGCAGCGTCTGGCGATCGGTCGACGTCCGTTGTTCGCGCGCTTCCCGGGCGCGTGCCGAATTCCGGGGGCCGGCGTCGGGCGCCAGGCGCGGCGGTCGGTAGGGCGCGAAAATGACCCGGCTCGGAGCATCGTGCGCCGGGGATGCCTTGCGTGCGGCCGCCCCGAATCCCGCGTGCGCGCGCCCGCACGGCGTTCACCCCGGTCGCGGCAGCGCTTCCCGGTTCGTGCGTTGATCGGCCTGTCCCGACTCGATCAGGTCCAGTATCCGGTCGCAGACCGGCTCCAGTTCGGCAGCGTGGCGCACCGCCGGGATGGCATCGGAGCCGATCCAGCCCGCCAGCCCGCGTTCGACGAGCATGCGCTGCCAGTCCGATAGCCCGGTCGGCGGTACCACCCATCCGCGCTCGACGATCCGGGCGCACAGGTAGGTCAGCCCCTGCTGCGGCCGAATGCTGCCGCGCTTGTTGTAGCTCGGCTTGAACGCCCGCGCCGAGATGCGTGCGGCGATGCGTTGAAACGGTCCCGGCCGGGTCTGCCAGGGAACCAGGTAGACCGGGCGCGGACTTGCCAGCGCTTCCTGAAGCACGCCCGGAGAGCCGCCTGCGACCAGCAGCGCCTGGGCGCTCTGCAACGCCAGGCCGTAGGGGTTGGCGCCTTCCTCGGCATCCCAGCAGTAGACGTCGGCGCGCTCGCCGGCGCATGCGCGGATGGTTTCCGCGACCGCGCGCGAATCCGATGTGGTCACGATCAGCAGCCGCGCACTGCGCCGCCCGGCCCAGTCCAACGCCTGCTCGGTCAATTGCCGGGCCTCATCGGCGGACCAGGCGCCGTTCGGATTTCGGCCGACCAGCAGCGCGCAGCGCTTGTCCCGATCCAGCCACGATTTCCAGGCGGCCGCATCGACCGCCGGGC
>CAYPZP010000187.1:0-5930 GCA_964415285.1 uncultured Halomonas sp.
CCGAAGAGACCGTGAAGCACATCTTGTCGTAGATGTCCATGAACGACATCGGGCCCGAGGTGTGAGCGCCGGCACCGGTGACGTAGGCGCCCTTCGGCCGCAGCGTCGAGAACTCGTAGCCGATGCCGCAGCCGGCCTTGAGCGTGAGCCCGGCTTCGTGGACCTTGCCGAGGATGTCGTTCATCGAATCGCCGATCGTGCCCGAGACGGTGCAGTTGATCGTCGAGGTGGCCGGCTTGTAGGCCTGCGCGCCCGCGTTCGAGGTGATCCGGCCGGCCGGGATGACGCCGCGACGCAGCGCCCACAGGAATTCCCGATACCAGTGCTCCTTCGCATCGGTGCCCTGCTCCGCATCGGCCAGCGCGCGCGCCACACGCTTGTAGGTCTCGTCGATGGTTTCGTCGACGACGGTGCCGTCCTTGGCCTTCAGGCGATATTTCTTGTCCCAGATGTCCAGCGACGCATCCTGGAACTCGATTTCCGGAAGCGCCTGCTTCAGATCGTTCGCCGTTACGCTCATGCGTCTTGCAACCTCTTGTGAATTCTGGATTTACCCCGGTTTTCCACAGGTTTTCAGAAGAGTTGTCCACAAACTCTTGTGCCGTGGTCATTTTTTGAACACAATATCTTGTGTCCCCGCCGACAGAAGAATACGCGGGTTGCGTCACAGTTTCAACTGTTCCGTAGCGGATTTTTCCAGATGATTCGGTCCGAATACCGCCCAGGCCCCGTCCTGCCTGCCATCGCGCTGTTCCAGCCCGAGATCCCGCCGAATACCGGCAACCTGATCCGGCTGGCCGCCAACACCGGCGCACAGCTACACCTGATCCGGCCGCTGGGCTTTGCGCTGGACGACCGGCGGCTGCGCCGCGCCGGGTTGGACCACGCCGCGCGCGAAGTCGTGAGCGTCCACGACGATCTCGAAGCCGCACTCGCCGCGCTCGCCGGCAGGCGCTGGCTGGTCGTCGAGACCGGCGGCGCCACGCGCTACGACCGGGTCGAATACCGCGCCGACGACGTGCTGCTGTTCGGGCCGGAGACCCGCGGGCTGCCGGATTCGGTGGTCGAGCGATTCCCGGCACCGGAGCGTGTCTGGATTCCGCAGCGCGGCGAGTCGCGAAGCCTGAACCTGGCCAACGCCGCGGCGATCGTGTTCTACGAGGCGTGGCGGCAGCTGGGGTTCGGGGAATCCTAGTTTTCAGGTTGCGGTTTTCAGCAGGCGGCCATGGAGACTCGCCAGCGCCGGCTGCGCGGACCGCCCCCGATTCCCGGGGGGAGGCGCGAATTCGCGCCGACGGGAGATCTGCTCTCCGCTGGAGGCTTCGACCGTCGCGGCGACCAGAAAACCGAAAGCCTCAGCGCGATGTGCCGGTGCGAGCGCGAAGGGCCTGCAGTTCGCGTTCGTCTTCGGGCGTCCAGCCTTCGCCGACCAGGCGCTGACGGCGCTCGGTCCAGGTCAGCGCGCGGTCGGGGTCGCGTTCGCTGTAGAGCCGGGACAGGAAGTGCAGCGCGCTGGCGCTGACCTCGGCGCGCGGTTCGAGCGCGGCGGCCAAGGCTTCGACCTCGGCCGCGTCCGAGCTCGCCTCGATCAGCAGCAGCCCGAGTTCGCCGCCGTAGTCCAGCGACCCGAGCAACGTTTCACGCTCGACCGCCATCCGGTAGGCGCGGCGCTGGGCATCCACGGCCGCGTCCAGGTCACCGCGCAGCCAGGCAAGCCGCGCCTGCGCTCGCGCGAGACCGCGTGCGATGAACTCGAGATCCGATTCCTCGTAGTTGCGCGCGGCGACCTCGAGCAGCTCGGCGGCCTCTTCGAATCGACCGGCCTCGGTCAGCGATTCGGCCTGGGCGACGCGCGCCAGCTCGACGTGAAGCGGCTGATCGATCTCCAGGTAAATGCCGCGGCTTTGCTCGAATAACTCGATCGCACGCTCCCAGTGCCCGAAGTCGTGCTCGGCACGTCCCTGCTGCAGCAGCGCGTAGGCCTGACTGCCTCTGGAGCCCAGCTCGGCTGCCACGCGGTAGGACTCGGCCGCCGCCCGCCGCGCCTCGTCGAGCCGGCCCAGCCGGCGCAGCACGGTCGACAGATCGCCCGCCGCCGTGGCCTCGAGGGTCGGACTGTCGTATTCCCGCGCCAGCGCCAGCGTGTCTTCGTACTGCACCAGCGCCTGCTGCCAGTTGCCGCGCTCCATGTCGACATCGGCCAGCGCGCTCAGGGTTTGCGCGACGTGCCGCGGGAGGTCGAGAGTCCGGCGAATGTCCAGCGATTGCTGCAGGTAGTCGGTGGCCTCGTCGAGCCGGCCCTGTTCGATCAGGAATCGCCCGAGATTGCTCAACGCCCGGGCCTCGCTGAACCGATGGTCGATTTCGCGGTAATGATCCAGCGCGCTTCGCATTCTCTCTTCGGCCAACGCGTACTCGGCGCGAGTCCGGGCCAGGATTCCGAGGTTCGCCTGTGCGTTTGCAGCGCGGGTTTCGTCGCCAGCCTCGATGAACGCCGCCAACGCCTGCGAATACAGCGCCTCGGCTGATTCCCGATCGCCACGGCGCCATGCCAGCGTGCCCGCCGCCAGCTGCACCGTTCCCATCATCCCGGCATCTTCGTCCGCGCGCGCCGCGGTCATCAACTCTTCGTGCAGTTGGTCGGCGTAATCCCAGTCCCCCATGCGGCGCGTGACCACCGCCAGCTGGAACCTTGCCTCGAGCAGTTCGGGGGCGGCCGCCAGCACGGTATCGAAAAATCGCGCGGCCTCCTCCCATTGACCGCGAAGGCGCGCATCCAAACCGCGAGCAAACGCCTGGTTGACGAACGGATCGTCGGTCACCAGTTCGCGCTGTTGGCGTCCGGCTGACTGCCAGCGCGAACCCGATCCCGATAGCGTCTGTCCGGCGGCCACTGCCAGCACCGGCACATCGCCGCCCTGGAGGGTGATGTTCTCAGCTTCGGACGCGCCGTCGGCGCGCGAAATCTCGAGCCGGTAACCGCCGTCTGCGACGTACAGGCGCGGCACCAGCACGCGGTCGGCGCCGGTATTCAGCTTGAGCACCCGCGCCTGCGAGGCCGGATCCTCGGCATCCGGATATCGGCGAATGGTCGAGATCACCTGGCCGGTATCGACCCGACGGACGCCGGCATCTTCAAGCGTGCGATCGATCAGCGGCAGCACGCCGAGCTCGACCCAGTCGAGCTGCGCATCACCGGTTTCGTTCTGGACCGGCAGCAGCGCGATCCGAAGCTCGGCTGCGTCCGGCGGCTGCACCGAGACCCATGCCCAGCCCAACAGAAGCAGCAGCGCGACGCCCAGCATCGACGCCCAGATCGACTGGCGCCCGAAAATCGGCGCTGGCCGCGCCCGGGGGAGTTCTTGGTGCTCCGGTGCAGCATTTTCCAGCGGCGCCGCATCGGGCGATTCGACGTGGCCGGTGAATCGATAGCCGACACCGTATATGGTCGCCACCCATTCCTCCGTCTCGCCCCCCAGCGCTCGCCGAACCCGGCTGACCGCCTGGGCGACCGTCGATTCCGATACCGGTCGGGACTGCCAGACCTCTCGCAGCAGTTCGTCCTTGTCGATCACCCGACCGGCATTGCGCATCAGGTGGACCAGCAGGTCGAAAGCACGCCGCTCGATGGTCACCGGCTCGCCATCGATCCGCAGTTCCCGACGGGTGGTATGCACTTCGATGCCCCTGCATCGCAGCGAGGTCGCCTGGGCAAGGTCGATTACCGGTTCGGATTCGGACATCGGGTCGTTTTCCAGCTGACGGGCACGAATATCGCGTTCCGTCACGAGTCGGTCAAGCTGTCGTCAAGATTCGAAAGCCGCGATTTTTCAACATGGTAGCCGATCCGGCTTGCCGCTGAAACGCGCCAGTACGGCGGCACGCAGGTATGTCAACTCACGACCGAGGACGCCTGCCATGAAAGATGTTCGAACGCTTTGGAACTGCACCAGCGCCTGGATATTGATCGCCGCGCTGGGACTCCCGCTACTGGCTGCTGCCGGTCCATTGCCGGCGCCGCTCGATCTGGATCCCAGCTTCGCCGGCGACGGTGCCTTGATCGTCGAGCCCGGAACCCGCGCCGTCGCGCATGAAGGCCTGATCGACGAAACCGGCGAAATCGTCGTGCTCGGGGAGGCCGACAACGGCAATCCAAGTACCCGAGAGGCCATCTTCCAACGCATTCTGTCCGATGGAACGGTCGGCCCGGTGGCGCGGTACGGGGCTTCAGCCCCCGGCTGCCCGGTGCCCAGGACCTTCCTGACCGGCATCCGGTTGAGCAACGGCGACTATCTCGGCGGCGGCTATGTGCAGGAAGGATGCGGCGGGCTTCCACGGAAGTTCAATGCAATGCAGCTCAATCCCGTCGGCCAGCTTGTTAATGAATTCGATCGAGTGCCGTTCAACAACGAGCGCGCCTACATTGTTGGGCTGGGCGAGCAGTCCGACGGCGGAATCATCGCGGTCGGCTTCGCCGATCAGGATTTCCAGGACGTCACGACCTTTGATATGGCCGTGGCGCGCTTTACCGCTGCCGGCGACCTCGATCCGTCGTTCGGCAGCGGGGGCACGTTCATCTTCGATCGCGCCAACAATACCGACTGGAGCAACGACGTCGTTGTCGATTCGGCCGATCGCATCCTGATTGCAGGCTACTCGACATCGGCCTCGGGCGATCGCGACATGGTCGTGATCCGTCTGACGCCCGACGGCTCGCTCGACACGAGCTTCAATGGCAGCGGCACCTTTTTCTTCGACGGCGCCGGATTTCCCGATACCGCAACGTCGATCGACCTCACGCCGGGCGGTCGAATCCTGGTGGGTGGTGCGTTCCAGAATCCCCAGGACCAGCGCAATCCGGTTGTCCTCGCGCTGAACGAAGACGGCAGCTTCGACGCCGGCTTCGGCACCGGCGGCGTCTCCGAAGTCGACCTCGGCAACAGCGATGCCGCGATCACCGCGATCCGCTACGACGCCTGGCGGATCTACGTCACGGGCTGGAGTCGACCGGTCGGAGGCGCGCGAATCGATCTGGATGCGGCGGTCGCCGTGCTGCGCGCAGACGGATCGCCGAATCCCTTCTTCAACGGCGGTCAACCCCGGGTGTTCGTGTTCGACCCCGCCCTCGGGACGCAGTCGGACTTGCCACAATCGATCGACGCGACCGCCGACGGCGAGCAGATCGTCGTCACCGGCTATACCGACGACGAGCCACGCGCGAGACAACGGTTCGGCGTCGCCCGATTCATCGGGCTCGAGAACGCACTGTTTATCGACGGCTTTGAGGGCGGCGCGCCGTGATGGCCGAGGTTTGTCGGGTCGATCCCAACCGCGTCGGCACATGCATCAGGCCGTGGTTGGTCGCGTTGATCTGCGCCGCATGGCTATCGGCCGCCGGATCGACGCAGGCCGATATCCTGCGCGGTCACCTCAGCGGCCTGAAGCCGGAACTGGAGCGCGTCGATTTTCGCATGCGCTTCTTTGCGAGCGCCCACACCGATCAACTGCTGACACAACTACGCTTCGACCACGTCGAGCTAAACGCCGGTACCTTCGAAGTCTTCCTCGAAAACCGTGCCGTGCCAACTGGCGCCCGTTTCGTCGCAATCGCCTTGCGCCCGAGCGCGCGCCGTTATGCCGCTTACCAGCCCATTTCCCCGCGCCGACGCCTCGAACGACGGCCGGGGACGATGCTGATTGCGACGGTTCGAACGCAAACACCGACGAACGACATCACCGGATTACCCGTCCACTACGCCGAGCCCAATTCACCCGCTTCCGGAGAACAACGATGAACGCGTTTACCTCACTGTTGATGTTGCTGATACTGCTGGTCAGTCTGGCGCCCCAGGGCGCTCACGGCCAGGCCACTTCATTCACCTACCAGGGCCAGCTGCGCCAAAGCGGCGAGCCCTTCACCGGCATGGCCG
>CAYPZP010000188.1:0-5917 GCA_964415285.1 uncultured Halomonas sp.
CAATGAGGAACTCCCGAAGCACGAAATCCTCGGCGAGGTGATCGGCAAACGGCTGCGTTACTACCCGTCCGTGACCCGCGAGCCGTTCGAGCACCACGGCAGGCTGACCCACCGGCTCGAGTCGGGTCAGCTGACCGACGACCTCGGCCTGCCGCCGATCAGCCCGGAAACCGACCGCGCCATGCTCTGCGGCAGCCCCGGCATGCTGAAAGATTTCCGGACCTTACTCGACGCACGCGGTTTCGAGCCCGCCAGGGCGATCGGCGACGTCGGCCACTACGTGTTCGAACGCGCGTTCGTCGATTAGGGAAACTCCGAATCACGATGCTCTGAGCGCGTTTCAGTCGGAAAATCCGCAGATCGCGTGATGCCGCTTGTCATGACAATCGGAGTGACGGTCGCCGTTGCTCCGACCGAGTGCTGCAGCGCGCGAGGTCCGGCTTTTCCGGCGAAGCCGCTGTGGGACGACCGCGGATCCGCTTTCGCTCGATCGAACGGTTCGTCTGAAGATCAGTCCCGTTCCGGATCAACCGGCCCCGCGATCTCGCCGAGTTCGTCGATCCAGCGATCCGGCACATCGTCGCGGGTAGCGTAAATCTGCTCCGCCACTGCCGCGTGCGCCAGCGCCAGTTCGTCGCGCTCGAGCTGCGCGTACAGTGCCGCCAGCCGATGATTGATTCGACCGGTGTAGAGATGATTCTCGGGATAGGCGCTGTTCGCGGCCTGCGCGGCGCGCTCCAGATTTCCAACAGCTTGCTCGAGCTGACCGGCGTTGATCTGCAGACTGCCAAGGTTGTAGAGCTGCAGAACGTACTGCGGATGCTCACCGCCCAGCAGCTCGCGCTGCATCACGACAGCCCGCTCCACGGTCTCGACCGCCTTGTCCATCTCGCCGACCAATTCGTAGGTCAGGCCCAGGTTTGCGAGCGCAGTGGCAAGGTCCGGATGGGCCTCGCTGTGCAGCCGATGGAGCTCGATGCTGCGCTCGTAGGCCGGGATGGAGTTTTCGTAGTCCTCGAGCGCGTCGTATGCGGCGGCCAGATTGTTGTACAGGACGGCGTGATCCAACGGATCGAGCTCGGCCAAGCCATCCACCATGCCTATCGCCCTGCGGGCACGCTCCACGCCCTGCTCGCCCCGATCCATTTTCGGCAGCAGACCGGACCAGTCGATCAGGATTCCGAATGCGGCCTGCCGGGCTTCCGGGGACGCATCGTCCTCGACCAGCGCATACGCCTCGCGGTACTGCTCGTCCGCTTTCGGGTAGTCGCTTTCGTCCCAGCTCACGCCGGCCAGCGCTGTGAGAACCTGCGCGCGGTCGATGTCGGAGCCGATCCGTTCGTAGATTGCCAGCGCCTGCTCAAGCTGCGTGCGCGCGGTTTCTACATCTCCGAGGCCGGACAAGGCGAACCCGGTGGCATGGCGCATTTCGGCCTCGAGGCGCGGCTGGCCGGCGAACTGCTCGTCGATCGTCGGGATTGCCTGCCGAACCGCGCCGGCGATCGTCGGCGCTTCGGTGTTCTCGTAGGGATCGGCACGACTGATCATCTGCACCAGGAAGTCCTTCGCCGCCTCGGCGCGCGCCGCTTCCCGGCGCGCCTGTTCGGCCTGCATCGAGACCGCGACCAGCGCAACCACGAGCACGGCAAAGACCGCCGCGATCGCAAGTACTCCGCTTCGGTGCCTCTGCACGAACTTGCCGGCACGGTAAGTCCGGGAGGCACCGCGCGCGGCGACCGGCTGCCCGTTGAGGTGCCGTTCGATGTCCTGGGCCAGCGCGCGGGCCGATTCGTAGCGCCGATCGGGTTCGCGCCGCATCGCCGTCATGACGATCCGGTCCAGATCGCCCTTCAGCCGCGCGACCAGTCCGCGCGCATCCCCGAGACCGCGCGGGGGCTCGGACTTGCGCCGCATCACGGCAACGCTGGGATCCGCCGGCACGGTCTCGCAGATGGCTCTTTCCATTTCACCGACGCTCAGTCCCTCGAAGCGGTGCGGACGGGTCCCGACGATGAGTTCATACAGCAGCACGCCAAGCGAATAGATGTCGCTGGAGATACCGATCGCTTCCCCTCGCATCTGCTCGGGACTGGCATACTCGGGCGTCATCAGCCGCGCCTCGATCCGCGTCTCGGGCAAATCTACCGATAGCCGCTCCGCGTCCAGCACCTTGGCGATGCCGAAGTCGATCAGCTTGGGCTGCCCGGCCTCGTTGACCAGCACGTTCCCGGGCTTGAGATCGCGATGGACGACGCCGAGCCGATGTGCTTCGGCCAACGCTTCGCAGACCTCGCGGAACAGCGTCAGACGCTCGACCAGATCCAGGCCGCGCTCGTTGCAATAGCGCGTAATCGGCTGTCCACGCACCAGTTCCATGACGACGTACGGCGAACCGTCCCCGGTCGCTCCCCCGTCGATGATCCGCGCGATGCCCGGGTGATCGAGCGCGGCGACGATTCGGCGCTCGACGTCGAATCGCTCGTAGGCGCTCGCGTCGAGGTGGGCGGCATCGAAAACCTTGACCGCGACCTCCTGATCGAAGGCGCCGTCGGCGCGGCGTGCGCGGTAGACGGCGCTCATGCCGCCCAACGCGATCAATTCGTCCAGCTCGAACGCACCCAGCCGTTCGCCGTTGCGCTCGACAGCGCGCCGTCCGAGCAATGAAGACTCCAGGAAACCGGTGCTCTTGCGCTCGGCGTCGAGCAGCTGCCGGACCCGGGAAAGCAGCTCGGGAAAACCGGCGCAGCGATCCTCGATCCAGGCCGCGCGCCGCGCATCGTCGATGTCCAGGGCTTCGGTGAAGATCCGAAGCGCTTCGGCCTCGTCGGCGTCGCCGAGCGAATGTTGGCGATCGGACGTCACGTCGAACCGGCTTCGGACAGCGCCATGTACAGCCAGCTGCGAGCGGCGCGCCAGCTCCGGTTGGCGGTGGCGACGGAGACGTCCATCGCCGCGGCCGCCTCGGGAATCGTCAGTCCACCGAAATAGCGTAATTCAACCAGCCGCGCCTGCTCCGGGTCGAGCCCTTTGAGGCGCTCCAGCGCGTCGTCGAGATCGAGGATGTCGACACGCTCGGTTTCGCTGTGCAGCGTCGGAACGAACAACGTCGGCGCCGGATCGTCGCTGCGCTTCGCGGCGCGCTTGCGCCGCCCGCTGTCGACGAGAATCTGTCGCATCACGCGTGCCGAGACGGCGATGAAGTGGGCGCGATCCTGCCAGTCCACCTGGTCGCCGCGGATGAGCTTGAGCCAGGCCTCGTGAACCAGCGCGGTCGGCTGGAGCGTGTGGTCTGAGCGCTCCATTCCCAGCCGAGCGCGCGCGATCGCCTTCAGTTCATCGTAGACGTGGTCGATGAGCTCTTCACGCGCCTGCTCATCGCCCGCCGACCAGCGCCTGAGCACCTGGGTCAATTCTCCCGCTGACCTACTCATCGGAACCGGTTCATGCGTCCGAAGCCCCTTCGTTCATCGCGAGTTCGAAACCCGCTTGCTCGGGCCAATCATACCCATCCGCGATACCCGAAGCCAATCACTTGATATGAAGCGCCGGCCGAATCCGGTTTGTGCGCCGGACCTGGGCGCATCGAACGGCACCGGCGAAGGCCAATCCGCCTTTGGCTCCGTCCAGCCTCCGACCGCCGGTTCCAAGACCCGGTCGCCCTTGCTGTAAGCTGCCGGGCATGGTCTTGACGTCTGCAGAACCCACCGACCCGGAGCAGCGCCAGCAAAGCCTGGACCTGCTGCGCGGCATCGCGGTCCTCGGCATCCTGCTGATGAACATCCGCCTGTTCGCGATGATCGAGGCAGCCTACTTCAATCCAACCGCCTACGGCAGCCTCGAAGGCATCAACGCGCTGGTGTTCGCCGTCGGCCACGTTTTCGCCGACCAGAAGTTCATGACGATCTTCTCGATGCTGTTCGGCGCCGGCATCGTGCTGATCGGCGAGCGTGCCGAAGCCCGTGCACGTTCGGCGGCGTGGCTGCACTATCGGCGCATGTTCTGGCTCGCCGTATTCGGCGCGCTGCACGCCTATCTGCTCTGGTACGGCGACATCCTGCTGCTCTACGCGATGTGCGGCGCCGTCGTGGTCGCGCTCCGACGCCGGCGGCCGCGCACCCAGCTCGTGCTCGGGCTCTGCATGCTCGCGGTTTCCAGCGCCATCTTCCTCGCCGCACAGTTCTCGATGCCGTACTGGCCCGAACCGGACTATCTCGAGGCGCAGGCGACCTGGCAGCCCGATGCGGCAGCGATTGCGCACGAACTCGCGCTGTACCGCAGTAGCTGGGCCGACCAGCTCGCCCATCGCGTACCGGCGGCGGCCGAGTTCCAGACCATGGTGTTTTCGGTCTGGGGATTCTGGCGCGCCGGCGGGCTGATGCTGATCGGCATGGCCCTGTACCGATGGGGCGCGTTTTCCGCGATGTGGTCGACGTCCGCTTATCGGAAGCTCGCTCTGGCCGGACTCGGGCTGGGTCTGCCCGTCGTCGTCTTCGGCCTGATGCAGCACCGACTCCACGGCTGGTCCTTCGACCATTCGTTCTTCCTCGGTGCGCAATACAACTACTGGGGCAGCGTGCTGGTTTCTCTGGGCTACGTCGGACTGGTCATGCTCTGGTTCCGCAGCGGCCGACTCGAAGCACTGATGCACCGGCTCTCGGCGGCCGGGCGCATGGCCTTTACCAATTACATCGCGCAAACGCTGATCTGCACCATGCTGTTCTACGGCCACGGGCTGGGCTGGTTCGGCCACGCCGAGCGCTGGCAGCAGTGGCTCGTCGTGTTTTCAGTCTGGGCGCTGATCCTGGCGTGGTCGCCGTGGTGGTTGGCGCGATACCGGTTCGGGCCGCTGGAGTGGCTGTGGCGCTCGCTCACCTATTTCCGGCCACAGCCGCTGGTGCGCAGCAGCGCCCGGACGACGCACCGTTCGCGCTGAACCGGCTCTCGATTGGCCGATCAGCCATCGTCGCGCCGCTGCCAGCCGAGCGACAATGGCCAGAGAGGGCGACGCCGATGAAAAAGGCGGCACGCGGGAAATGAGTCCCCGGTGCCGCCTGAACTCCCGGAAGCGCGAAGGCTCCCGGGTCACCCCACCAATAGCTGCGCCGCATTCTATTCTCCCAAGCGGGTCCCGGAGAAGAGGAGAATCGCTCAAAATGACTAAGAATTTTCCTACCCTTCGTAGGAATTTTCCTAGCCACAATCAGGAATCCAGCAAATCCCGGAAGTGCTCCGGATCAAAACCCCGTCGCGCAAGCGCCTGCGCGCGTTTGGCGCGCTCCGGGTAGCTCAGCGAATCGGCCTCGTCGTCGTAGCGCCGACGATAGAATTGCTCGGCTCGCGCCGCAAAGTCCACCTCGAGTGCGTCCACGGCTTCAGCGATCAGGGCTCGATCGATGCCCCGCTGCCGAAGCTCGGCGCCGATCCGCCGGGGGCCGTAGAAACGCTCGGCGCGCTGCCGGGCGAAGGCTTCGGCGAAGCGCCGATCGGACTGCAAACCGGCATCCGCGAGTTTGCCGAGCACATCCAGGACAAGCGTTTCCGGCCAACCGCGCCGGGTCAGCTTGACCGCCAGTTCCTCGGCCGAATGCTCGCGGCGCGCGAGCAGTCTCACGGCGGCCTCTCGAACCTCGGCGGCCGTGGGCTCGGTTTGCTCGGACATCGGAACCCGACTGCTCGCTGGCCCGGCCTTTCGGCTACTCGGCGGCTTCTTCAGCCGGCGCCTTGTCGCCCTTCTCTTCGACCTTGTCGGGCTTGGGCATCAGCTGCTCGCGAACCTTGCGCTCGATTTCGTCGGCCATCTCCGGGTTATCGCGCAGGAACTGCCGGACGTTGTCCTTGCCCTGCCCGATTCGGTCGTCGCCGTAGCTGTACCAGGCGCCGGACTTGTTGATGATCTTGTGCTCCACGCCCAGCTCGA
>CAYPZP010000189.1:0-5910 GCA_964415285.1 uncultured Halomonas sp.
AACCGGATCAACATGCCCGAGACCGCCGAGAAGGTGCTGGCCGACGGCGACGCCGACATGATCTCGATGGCCCGCCCGTTCCTCGCCGACGCCGACTGGGTGGTCAAGGCCGAATCCGGTCGCGTCGACGAAATCAATACCTGTATCGGCTGCAACCAGGCCTGTCTCGACCACGTGTTCGAGAACAAGAAGGCCACGTGCCTGGTGAATCCGCGCGCGGCGCGCGAGACCGAGTTGATCATCGAAGCCGCCGAAACGCCGAAACGCATCGCCGTGATCGGCGCCGGCCCGGCCGGTCTGGCGGCGGCCACGACGGCGGCAGCGCGCGGTCACGACGTCACGCTGATCGAGGCCGCCGAAGAGATCGGCGGTCAGTTCAACATGGCCAAGCGAATTCCGGGCAAGGAGGAATTCGTCGAGACGCTTCGCTATTTCCGGCGCCAGCTCGAACTCCACGGCGTCGAGGTCCAGCTGGCCACCCGGCTCAGTTCGGGCGAGCTGGCGCGGCGGCGCTACGACGAAGTCATCATCGCCACCGGGGTCAAGCCGCGCATCCCCGGCATCGAGGGTGAGGATCACCCGATGGTGCTGAGTTACATCGACGTACTCCGCGGCAATCGGCCGGTGGGTGAGCGCGTCGCCGTGGTCGGCGCCGGCGGCATCGGCTTCGACGTCTCGGAATTCCTGCTGCACGACCATGTCCCGGAAAACCCCGATCCCGAGACCGTCTCGGCCGGGGTATTCTTCCGGGAATGGGGCGTGGACACCGGCTACACCACGCGCGGCGCGGTCGAGGGCGTGGAACCCGACCGTGCGCAACCGGCGCGCCGAATCTTCATGACCCAGCGAAGCAAGGGCAAACCCGGCGCCGGCCTGGGCAAGACCACCGGCTGGATCCACCGTACGACACTCAAGAATCACGGCGTCGAGATGCTGTCCGGCGTGAGCTATCGACGCATCGACGACCAGGGCCTGCACATCACCGTCGGCGAGAAGGATCGCCTGCTTGAGGTCGACAATGTGGTGCTGTGCACCGGCCAGGTGTCGGAGAACAGCCTCTACAGCGCCCTGTCCGACGCCGGTCAGTCGGTGCACCTGATCGGCGGCGCCAAGCTCGCCGCCGAGCTGGACGCCAAGCGCGCCATCGATGAAGGCACCCGCACCGCGGCGGCCCTTTAGGCTTGAGGATCGAGAGGTCGGGCCTTACAACCAGCCCTTTCTCTTGAACAGCCAGTACGGCATCACCGCGGCGGCGAACATCACAGCGATCGCGAGCGGGTAGCCGAACGGCCAGGACAGTTCCGGCATGTGTTCGAAGTTCATGCCGTAGATCGAAGCGATCATCGTCGGCGGCATGAAGATCACGGCCAGCACCGAGAAGATCTTGATCGTCGCGTTCTGTTCGATGTTGATCATGCCCAGCGTCGCGTCGAGCAGGAACGTGACCTTCTGGGTCATGAAGCTGGCGTGTTCGCTGATCGACTGCACGTCGCGCGCCAGCGTCTTGAGCCGGTCACGCGGCTCTTCCGAATCGGGTTCGACGCGCGGCCAGACCAGCTCCAGGTAACCGCCGGCCCGGCTGATCGTCATCAGGCTTTCGCGCAGGTCGGACAACAGATCGCCCTGGCGGCCCAGCTGCTTGAGCACGTCCTGGAAGGAGCTCTTGCCCGAAGCCCGAATCTCGGCGCGCGCGAAGATGGCCTCGGACGTGGCGTCGATTTCCCGGCTGGCGTGCTCGAGCAGGTCGGCGAGTCGATCGACGATCGCTTCCATCAGGGCCAGCAACACGCCGGAAGCGCCGTCGAGATCGAGATCGACCCTCTCGGCGCGTCGCGGGAACGTCGTGAAGGCGCGCGGCTCGGTGCTGCGGACCGTCACCAGAATCCAGTCACTGAGAACGAAACTGACCGGCGCCATCTCGGCCTCGCCCTCGCCCGCCCGTGCAGGCAGCGTCACGGTCAGGAACCAGGCGTCGTTTTCTTCGTAAAGCCGGCTCGAGACTTCGATCTCCTCCATCTCGTCGCGCGTGGGAATGTTGAAACCCAGCAATTCCTCGAGCCTGGAAATTTCCTCGCGATCGGACTGGTAGAGATCGACCCATACCAGCCGATCGAGGTGGCGCAGCGGCTCCTGCACCTGAACCAGTTTTCCGTCGCTTAGCGCGTAGCCGATCATTGCATTGGGGATTGTTCGGGCACCTGCCGGCATGGTAGTGCGCCGAGGCACCGGTCACAAGGGGCCGATCAGGAGCCTTCGAGCCAGTCGCGCGGTCGCAGGTACGCGCCCAGCTCGGACTCGGCGCTGCCCGGCTCCGGCTGCCAGTCGTAGCGCCAGTGAGCCACGGCCGGCAACGACATCAGGATGGACTCCGTGCGGCCGCCGGACTGCAGGCCGAACAGCGTGCCGCGGTCGTAGACCAGATTGAACTCGACGTAGCGGCCGCGTCGGTAGCGCTGGAACGCCACCTCGCGCTCGCCGAAGGGCGTCGCCTTGCGCCGTTCGACGATCGGCCGATAGGCGGCGAGATAGCCGTCCCCGACGGCACGCATGTAGGCAAAGCAGGTCTCGAACTCCCACTCGTTGAGGTCGTCGAAGAACAGACCGCCAACGCCGCGGGTCTCTTCGCGGTGTTTGAGATAGAAGTACTCGTCGCACCACTGCTTGTGGCGGTCGTACACATCGTCGCCGAACGGTCGGCAAAGTTGTTGCGCCGTTCGGTGCCAGTCGCGGCAATCGTCGTCGAAGGGGTAGTACGGGGTCAGGTCGAAACCGCCGCCGAACCACCACACCGGGGCCTCGCCGGGTTTTTCGGCGACGAAGAACCGCACGTTGGCGTGACTGGTGGGCACATACGGATTGACCGGGTGCATGACCACCGAAACCCCCAGCGCGCGGAAACTGCGCCCGGCCAGTTCGGGTCGTCGGGCGCTGGCCGCGGCGGGCAGCGAGTCGCCGTGAACCAGCGAAAAGTTGACCCCTCCCTTCTCGAAAACCGCGCCGTGCTCGAGCACCCGCGTGCGCCCGCCGCCGCCCTCGGCGCGCACCCAATCGTCGGCAAGGAACACCGCCGAGCCGTCGGATTCCTCGAAGGCACTGCACAGGCGGTCCTGCAGATCGTGCAGGTAGGATTCGACCGCGGAGACCATCTGGATACTGTCGGGCATGGCGCGTTCCGTCACTCGTGGTTGGTGATTCGTTGTTCGTTGTTCGTGGATTCAGCGGACCCGGCGGAGCGACGGGAAAGAAAGTCAGGGTTCAGGGTTCAGGATCCACTGACCCAGGTTGGTGGAACGTTCGGAGGCCGATCTCTCTGAAAGCATCGAACCTTAAACCGGACACCCGAACCCGAAACTCAGAAACCGTCCCATCACCCCTTCTTCACCGCCTTCTTTTTCTTCTTTCCGGCCTTCTTTTTCGCCGTCTTCTTCTTCGACGTCTTCTTCTTCGACGTCTTCTTCGCGCCGCTCTTCTTTCCGGATTTCTTCTTGCCGAACTTGCCGCGCCTTCCCTTCGGCGGCGCCTCGGCGAGCATCTTCTGGCACTGCGCCAGCGTCAGGTCGGCCGGCTCGACGTCCTTCGGCACGCTGGCGTTGCGGTTGCCGTCGGTGACGAAGGGTCCGTAGCGGCCCTTGAGGATCTCGATGCCTTCGTCGGCAAATGTCTTGATGATTCGCTCGGCCTGCATCTGTTTGTGCTCGGCGATCTTCTCCAGCGCCTGTTCCAGCGTGACGTCGTGAGGATCGATCTCCTTGAGCGAAACGAAGTTGCGCTGGCCGTAGCGGATGTAGGGTCCGAATCGCCCGATGTTGGCCTGGACCGGCTCACCCTCGGGCGTTTCGCCCAGATGGCGCGGAAGCTTGAACAGTTCCAGCGCTTCTTCGAGCGTGATCTTGTCCATCTTCTGGCCGGGACGCAGACCGGCAAACAGCGGCTTGTCCTCGTCTTCGGCCGAACCGATCTGGGCGAAGGGTCCGTATCGGCCCAGGCGAACGATGACCGGCTTGCCGGATTTGGGGTCGGTGCCGAGTTCGCGTGCCTGCTGCGCTTCCTGGCGGCTGACCGTCTGCTCCTTCTCGTTCACCCGGTCGATGAACGGCTGCCAGAAGTCTTCCAGCAGCGGCACCCAGTCGTGCTCACCCCGGGAGATGGCATCGAGTTCATCCTCCAGACGGGCGGTGAAATCGTAGTCGACGTAGCGATCGAAGTGCTGCGACAGGAACTTCGCGACGACGCGACCGGTAGCCGTCGGCGTGAAGCGCCGGTTTTCCAGTTCGACGTACTCGCGATCCTTGAGCGTCTGGATGATCGAGGCATAGGTCGACGGGCGACCGATACCGCATTCCTCCAGCGTCTTGACCAGGCTCGCCTCGGAATAGCGCGGCGGCGGCTCGGTGAAGTGCTGCTCCGGACGGATCTGCTGCAGCGCGACCGAATCGCCCTCTTCGAGCTCCGGCAGCCGGTTGTCCTTCTCGGTCTGCGTGTCGGAATACACGCTGAGAAAACCCGGTTCGATCAGCGTCGAGCCGTTGGCGCGGAAGGTCGCCTCGCCGATATCGAACTCCGCGGCCACCGTGTCGTAGACGGCCGGGATCATCTGGCTGGCCACGGCACGGTTCCAGATCAGCTGGTAGAGCTTGTACTGATCCTCGGAGAGGTACTGCTTGAGCTTGATGGGAATCAGCGCTGCCGAAGTCGGTCGAACGGCTTCGTGCGCCTCCTGCGCGTTCTTGCTCTTGGACTGGTAGAAATTCGGCTTCTCCGGCAGCTTGCTGTCGCCGTACTCCTTGCCGACCACCTTGCGGATGTCGGCGATCGCGTCTCGGGCCAGCGCGACCGAATCGGTGCGCATATAGGTGATCAGCCCCTGATTGCCGCTGCCGATGTCGACGCCTTCGTAGAGCTGCTGCGCGATGCGCATGGTGCGCTGGGTCGTGAAGCGCAGTCGACGCGCGGCTTCCTGCTGCAGCGTCGAGGTGATGAACGGCGGCTGGGCCCTGCGTCGCCGCTGGCGCTTGTTGATGCGCGCGACCTCGAAACGACCCTCGGCGGCGCTTTCGATCGCGTCGGTGACGCTGCGAGCGCGCTTTTCGTCGGTGATGTCGAACTGCTCGAACTTCGCGCCGTCGAGCCGGACCAGGTTGGCAGTGAAAGGCGACTCGGGGTCCGGGCCGAGATCGGCCTCGATGGTCCAGTACTCGCGCGCCTCAAACTTCTCGATTTCCTCTTCGCGCTCGACGATCATGCGCAGCGCGGGCGACTGTACGCGCCCGGCCGACAGGCCGCGCCTGACCTTCTTCCACAGCAACGGCGAGAGGTTGAATCCGACCAGGTAATCCAGCGCCCGCCGGGCCTGCTGTGCATCGACCAGCGAGTCGGCCAGCTCACGCGGATGTTCCAGCGCCTCCTGAACGGCCCGCTTGGTGATTTCGCTGAAAACCACGCGCCGGATCGGCGTCTCACCGTTCACGCCGCGGTCCTTCAGGATTTCGGCAATATGCCAGGAAATCGCCTCGCCTTCGCGATCGAGGTCGGTGGCGAGATAGACCGCGTCGGCTTTTTTCGCCGCCTTGACGATTCGATCGACGTGCTTGCGGTTGCGGTCGATGATGTCGTAGTGCATCGCGAAACCGTGCTCCGGGTCCACCGCGCCCTCTCGCGGCACCAGGTCGCGAACGTGGCCGTAGGAAGCCAGCACCTCGAAATCGGGGCCAAGGTATTTGTTGATCGTGGTGGCCTTGGCGGGCGACTCGACGACAAGAAGATTTTTCGCCATAAGGAATTGCTGCAGAGGAATGGGGCCCGGAATGCCGGCCGGGCGCCGGGTAAATCAGTGGCGGTACTCGCCCTCTTCGTCGAACATCAGGTCTTCCATCCAGGCGTAGTTGGCTTCCTGGCCGGGCTGGTTGAACA
>CAYPZP010000190.1:0-5872 GCA_964415285.1 uncultured Halomonas sp.
ACCGCGGCTTGAGCCCGACTGGCCGAACTCAGTCGAGCCGGCCCGAAATTCAGGAAATCCAAGGAGTCAGATCGATGGGCAGATTCACCGAATGGTACGACCGAGTGACCGACCGGCTGCGCGCAGCCGGAGATTGGGTCGCACCGCTGGGACTCAGGCTGCTGCTGGCCTACGAGTTCTATAACGCCGGATCCATGAAAGCCGGTGTCGACGGGACACCGGGCTGGTTCGCCAACAAGGCGTTCCCGGCGCCATTCGATTGGTTTTCGGCCGGGCTCAACTGGAGCATGGTGACCTGGACCGAAATTCTCGCCGGCCTCGCGCTGTTGTTCGGCCTGTTCACGCGATTCTTCGCGTTCTCGCTGGTCATGGTCACGACCATCGCCATCGTATCCACCCACTGGCCGGAATCGTGGTCCAGCCTGGGCCAGCTGTGGGAAGGCTACTCGGTCTCGCGAGTGGTCGAGGACGGTGAATTCCGTGGCAACTTCCGGATCCCGATGCTGTTCCTGGCCATGTTGCTGCCGCTGGTCTTCATGGGCGGCGGCAAGCTCAGCGTCGACCATGCGCTACTCAAGCTGACCCAGCGCGGCGACCTGATCCATGACCGGCGCGGCGACTGGGCCGCGCTGTCGCTGGCGCTGCTGGTGCCCGGCATTGCGCTGGTGTACCTGATCCCGCTCTGGGGCATCGCGCTGCTGGTCGCGGCCATTGCGGCCGGAATCTACCAGCAGCTCGCTGCCTGAGCCGAGCCTCCCGCGCGCCTGCTTGCGCAGCGCAAGCGGGCGCGTTCGCCCCGGCAGGGTTCAGTAGATTCCCTCGACTTCGTAGCCTTGCTCGCGCAGCCGGGCCGGCAACCCGCCGGGACCGACCAGGTGAAGCGCACCGACCGCGATCAGAACCGAATCGCGCGCCAGCAGCGGCAGCGCGCGATCGCTCATGCGCCGATTCCGGACATCCAGCCCGTGGCGCTGGAAGCGCTCGAGAACCGGCGCCGATGCGCCGGACAGGTGTTCCCGCGCCAGGCTTTCCAGCGCGCCGAGGTCGCCCTCAAGATAAACCGAAACGATGTCGTCGAGATCCTGCGCTCTCAAGTGCATGCGGTCCAGCGCGCTCTGCAGCAGCTCGGTCTGCGCCTCGAGCTCGAGGCGGCGAAAGAACTCGACTTGCTCGTCGACCGTCTCCAGTGCCTCCACCTTCGCGCCCAGGTGCGTTGCCAGACGCGCAAGCGACAGATCCATGAACCTTCCGCCGGCTCCGGGCGGTTGCGCAAGCAGCATGGCAGCCGCCCACGGGCGCATTCGCGTTGCACGCTGCTCCGGCACGCCCTCAGCCACCAGCGCGGCCAAAGCGCGCCGGTACAGCTGCTCGGACAGCCGATCCGCCAGCATCACCCCCGGTGGAAGGTGCATGGCACGCTGCAGCCGCTCCAGCATTGCGTGATCGGGGGCCAGTTCGAGCGCAATCGTGTCGACCTGGCGCAGCGCCTGGAGCAACACCGGGGGGAAATCCAGGACGCGCGGATCCTCGGCATGCACGGTGCCGAGCAGCCAGTCGCGAGAGCCGTCCGGTGCGACGATCTCGTAGAAGACCTGCGCCCGGCACGGTTCGGCAATACCCGCCAGCAGCATCAGGCAACCGACCCCTGCGCGCAATATCCCGAACCGCATCGAAGCTCGCTCGTTGCTCCAAATCTGGTAGCTTACCCAATCCTGCCCGGCACCGAGCAGTCTGCCCCATGATTGAAATGAAAAACCGCTTTCGCGGCTTCCTGCCGGTCGTGGTCGACGTCGAGACCGGCGGATTCAATGCCGGAACCGACGCGCTCCTGGAACTCGCCGCCTGCCTGATCGAGATGGACGACGAGGGACGTCTCCATCCCGGCGACCTGATCATGCGTCATGTCGAGCCGTTCGAAGGGGCGAATATCGAGCAGGCTGCGCTCGAGTTCAACGGCATTCGACCGGATCACCCGCTTCGGCTGGCGGTTCCCGAAGACCAGGCGCTGAAAGAGGTCTTCCAGCCGATTCGGCGGCGCGTTCGCGAAACCGGTTGCAAGCGCGCCATCCTGGTCGGGCACAACCCGTTCTTCGACCTGTCGTTTCTCAACGCCGCCGTGGCCCGCGTCGGCTACAAGCGCAATCCGTTCCACCCATTCTCCAGCTTCGATACGGCAACGCTCGGTGGCCTGGCCTTCGGCCAGACGGTGCTGGCACGCGCGGTGCAGGCCGCCGGACTGGAGTGGGACCAGTCCGAGGCGCATTCGGCCCGTTACGACACCGAACGAACCGCGGAATTGTTCTGCTTCATCGCCAACCGCTGGCTGGAAGTCGGCGGACTGGATCCGGAAACGCTGGCGAAGGGTTGAATCTGCGTTTCGCCGCGTGCTCGCCTTGTCGTAGGGACTGAAGGTGATGAAGCGACGAAGCGCCAGAACGAGCAAACGACAAACCGCTATCCTGACCCCATGCAATTGCCACCGATCGATGCGACCGCCAGTTTCGACGTCGACGCACAGCGCACTTTCACGCCGCTGTGCCCCGACGAGCTCCCCGTTCCCGGGGGCGCCGAGATCGTCGACGAACTGAACCGCCAGGCGGCGCTGGCCCGCTGGCGTCTTGGATCCAAGGACGCACACAGCCCGAGCGCGGTCTGGGTGACCGACGATCCGGATCGCGTCGGTCGACCCGGCGTGGCCGGCGACAACGCCGAGGAGCACTGGCCCGTGCACGCGGTTCCGGGCACGCGCGGATTCGAACTGATCCCCGGCCTGCCGCGCCCGGCCGAGTACGATTTCTTCGTCTGGAAAGGCGTGGAGCTGGACATGCACCCCTACGGAGCGTGTTTTCACGACATCGGCGAGCGAATGAGCACCGGCGTCATCGAGTGGTTGCGCGCGCGCGGCGTCTCGCTGGTGCTGGTCGGCGGATTGGCCACCGATTACTGCGTCGAGGCAACCGCCAGGCAGCTCGCGCAGGCGGGCTTCGACGTCGTGCTCAATCGCGCTGCCTGCCGCGGCATCGCCGAGAACCGCACCGAGCGCTCCCTGGACGCGCTGCGCGAACGGGGCGTTGTCATCGCGGAGAACAGCTCCGCCGTGGCATCCATCGTGGAGACGGGCTCTTGATCATCCAGTCGCTGCTCGATACCGACATCTACAAGTTCTCGATGATGCAGGCGGTCCTGCACCAGTTTCCCGACGCCCGCGTCGAGTACCGGTTCCAATGCCGCTCACAGGGGATGGACCTGCGCCCGATCCGGGCCGATCTGGTGCGCGAGATCGAGCACCTGTGCTCGCTCGAGTTGAGCCCCGGCGAACTCGACTACCTGTCATCGCTGCGCTACATCAAGCCCGACTTCGTCGAGTTCCTGAGGCTGTTTCATTTGCAGTCGCGGTTCGTCGAAGTCGGAGAACAAGACGATCAACTGGCGATCACGATTCGCGGACCCTGGCTGCACACGATCTTGTTCGAAGTCCCGGTTCTGGCCATCGTCAGCGAACTGTTCACGCGAAACCGTCACCGCGGACTGGATCTGGCCGAGGGTCGCCGGCGCCTGGTCGAAAAGATCGGCCAGGTCCGCGCGCTGGACCGGCCCGACGAGTTCGTGTTCGCCGATTTCGGCACGCGCCGGCGCTTTTCCCGCGACTGGCACGACGAGGTCGTCGAGACGCTGGCGCGCGAAATCCCCGACAGCCTGCGCGGCACCAGCAACCTTCGGCTGGCGCGCGAACTCGACCTGGTCCCCATCGGCACCATGGCGCACGAGTTCATTCAGGCCGCCCAGGCGCTGGGACCGCGGCTGGCCGAAACCCAGCGCTTCGCCTTCGAGGTCTGGGCCCGCGAATATCGCGGCGACCTCGGCATCGCGCTTTCGGATACCTACAGCCTCAAGGCCTTCCTGCGCGATTTCGACATGTTTTTCTGCAAGCTGTTCGACGGCGCCCGCCAGGACTCCGGCGACCCGATCGAATGGGGTGAAGCGATGATTGCCCACTACGAAAGCAATCGGGTCGACCCGGCCACCCGGAACCTGATCTTCTCCGATTCGCTGACGATTCCGCGAGCGGCCGAAATCTGGCGACGGTTTCGCGAACGGATCAACGTGTCTTTCGGCATCGGCACCAACCTGACCCACGATACCGGCACCGATCCGCTGAACATCGTGATCAAGATGACCGAGTGCAACGGGCAGCCCGTAGTCAAGCTGTCCGACTCGCCCGGCAAGATCGTCTCCACCGATCAGCACTATCTCGCCTGGGTCCGCCAGGCGTTCAACGTGCCCGAATAGGAACCCCGGCCACCGGGCACGGCCGCGGTCGAGACACCCCGGCGGCAGCGGCCGCAGGCACCGACACCGGTCCAGGCGAAGCGAGTGTTCCGGTGTGCCGGCCGTTGATCCTGCGACATCCCAGCGTGTGGTCGAGTCGCCCGTGCGAGACGCGACCCGCGGTGAAGAATGGCCGGCCCTCTTTACGCGTCGGTACGCGGCAATGTCGACCCGAATGTCGAACCGGACACCCACCCGGAGCGCGCGCCGGCGCGCTGGATATCACGGGGTGAATGACGGGGTACACTACAAACCCATGTCTGAAGACGACGCAGGCAACAAGACTTCGATCGCGCTGGTCCTGGGGTCGGGCGGCGCGCGCGGTCTGGCGCATATCGGGGCGATCCGGGCGCTGGAGGAAAGCGGCTTTTCGATCGACTGCATCGCCGGCAGTTCCATGGGCGCACTGGTCGGCGGCATGTACGCGGCCGGAAAGCTGGATGTTTATGCCGACTGGGTCGGCAAGCTCGAACAGTCCGACGTGTTGCGACTGGTCGACTGGACGCTGTCCGGCGGCGGACTGATCCGCGGCGACAAGATCATCAACCGCCTGCGCACGATGGTCGGCGACGCCCGGATCGAGGATCTGCCCATCGACTTCACCGCGGTCGCGGTGGACATCGAGCAGGGGCGCGAATTGTGGCTGAGCAAGGGCTCGCTGTTCGACGCGATCCGGAGCTCCATCGCCATCCCGGGGCTGTTCACGCCGCACCGTTATCGCGGCCGGCTGCTGGTCGACGGCGGCATTCTCAATCCCGTCCCCGTGGCCCCGACGATGCGCTCGATCAGCGACCTGACGGTCGTGATCAACGTCAACGGGCCGGCGGCCGCTCGCGTCGGGGCGCGCGGCGCTGCGCGGGCCGAAGCGCACCCGGCGCTGGAGCCGGACGCGCGCGGCGCGGACGATGACGGCATCATGGACCGGGTTCGACGCTTCTTCTACGATCTCGTCGACCGCGAACCGGGACCCGGCGATGACCCGAGTCCCGGCCTCGTCGCGATGCTGATGAAGTCGCTGGAAACGATGGAATCGGTGATCACGCGACAGCATCTGGCGGTATTCCGACCGGACCTCGTGGTCGATATACCCAAGGACGCCTGCATGATTCACGAGTTTCACCGCGCCGACGAACTGATCGAGTTGGGATACGCGCGTACAATCAAGTCCCTGCAACGCCTTCGGAACGCTGCCGATGAATGAAAACGACGCCCTGTACGAGGACGCGGCCGACCAGGTCGTCGAACTCGGAAACCAGATCGCCGACGCCAATCCGGACGGCGACCTATGGGCCATCGCCGACGGCCTGGTCGCTGGCGCGGTTCATTACTGGCTGTACGCGCACCAGCCCGATTCCGGTGCCGATCTCGAAGACATGGAAGGCCTGATGACGGCGTCGCAACGGATCGAAACGCTGATCGGACTGCTGCGCGAGTCGGCCGTCGACAGCGAATATCTGCATTCGCCCAACGACCTGGATGCGGGACGCGCCTAGGGAACCGCTGAATGACTCTGCACGGGCGCGCCCGGTTCAGTCGGTGGCCG